>JANYIL010000128.1 GCA_025362075.1 Chloracidobacterium sp. | reverse complement strand
GCGAGGGAGAGGTCGGCAAATGCGGAGTTGCGGTGTCGTCACTCGCCGATTTCGAGGTGTTGTTCGACGGTATTCCGTTAGTCAAGGTGACTGTTTCGCAAACAATCAATGCTCCGGCGCCGATTTTTTTGGCAATGTATCTGGTCGTCGCCGAAAAGCAAAATGCGGATTTCACCAAGATATCCGGCACGCTGCAAAACGACATTCTAAAAGAATACATTGCCCAAAAAGAGTGGATTTACCCGATCAAACCGGCGATGAAGCTGGTCATCGACACATTCGAATACACTACCAAACACGTCCCGAAATATAATCCGATCTCGGTCTCCGGCTACCATATCCGTGAGGCCGGAGCGACCGCGCTGCAGGAACTGGCGTTTACGCTCCGTGACGGCGTCGAGTATGTAAAATACGGTGTCGATCGGGGAATGGACGTCGATGAATTTGTACCGCGTATCTCGTTTTTCTTTAACGCTCACAACGACTTTTTCGAAGAGATCGCCAAATATCGTGCAGCCCGCGTTGTCTGGGCGCGAACGATGAAAGAACGCTTTGGAGCAAAGAATTCGCGTACCATGCAAATGCGCTTTCATACTCAGACGGCAGGGGTTTCGCTCACTGTTCAGCAGCCGCTCAACAATATCGCCCGCGTTGCGATCCAGGCACTTGCCGGGGTGCTCGGCGGAACACAGTCGCTTCACACCGATTCTTATGATGAGGCCCTGGCTCTGCCGACCGACGCGGCGGCGTTGATCGCCCTTCGGACGCAGCAGATCATTGCCGAGGAAACCGGCGTGGCAAACACCGTCGATCCACTAGGCGGCAGCTACTATGTCGAATCTCTCACGCAAAAAATGATCGATGGCTGTATGGATTATTTCGACAAGATCGACGGTTTCGGCGGCATGGTCGAGGCGGTCGAGGCTGGATTTCCGCAGCGCGAGATCCAGGAATCGGCCTATCAATATCAAAAGGCCGTCGAGCGAAAAGAACAGACGATAGTCGGCGTCAACAAATACGCAATGGACGAGGGCGACTCGAAATACAACATCCTCCAGATCGATGAAAATGTTCGGCATCACCAGCTCGAACGTCTCGCCCATACAAAAGCCACCCGTGATAACGGTGCTGTCGCCAAGTCGCTTGAAAAACTGAAACAGGCAGCACAAACTGGTGAGAACACGATGCCCGCTATTATCGAAGCGGTTACATCGTACGCAACGGTTGAGGAGATTTGTGTGGCCCTTCGTGACGTTTATGGCATCTATGAGGAGCCCGCTTTTTAGACCATTCTCAGGCACAAAAAAGGCAAAGTAATCCGCACTCAAAACATCAGACCTCGTTGGAGGTTTATTATGAGAGCAATATATTCAGCTCTGTTTTTAGCCGCTTGCATTGGCCTCGTCCGAACGCCTTCACCGGTTTCGGCCGCATCTTCGACATCTCGCGGTTCGATACTTAACGTTGCGGACGCGACATCCGACTGCTCGGACGGCTGGCGTATCACGGGTTACTACACACCCATCGAGAGCGATTTTACGGGCGGCCAGATGCGCGAGGTCGAGATTAGCGGTGTCGGCAAAGAGACTTTTAATGCAGATTTTTTAAAGACCGTTTTTGACGACAACGAAGGATTCGGCGAGGGCTGGGGAAAAACGCGGTTTGGGTGGTACATCGGCGAATACCGTGGGCGGTGGCACAAGGCTGACGCTCCGCTGGATGCCAACGATAAGCCGCTCGAACCCGACACGGTGGCGGTCGATAACCACGTCATCCCCACCGGCAGTACCGTCAGTATTCCCGATCTTCCGGGCGACCTCGGCAAGTTGGAATTTAAGAGCAACGACGTTGGCGTTTCGGTCCACGGCAAACATATCGATGTTTACACCGGCGAAGGACGAGACGCCCGGCGGAGGATGTATCGATTTACATACGAAGAGGAAGATAAGGGTCTCCAGCGGGTATGCTTTTCGCCGGCCGCGAATCACTGACGGCCTCTGAGATCAGAAAGAATGTCCGAAGTATTGTCGATAGATCCACACGGCAAACCCGTCGCTGACCGCCCGACGATCTCGCTTGGCGACAAGGGCGAGGCCTTGGCCGCCGGGTTTCTGGTATCGCAGGGTTACCGCCTCGTCATCTCAAATTTCAAGGTCCCAGTCGGCCGCAACAGCAAGGGTGTCCAGGTCACGGGTGAGATCGACATCATTGCACTTGATGGCGAGACCCTTTGTTTTATTGAGGTCAAAACACGGCGTTCGGACGAATTTACGCCTGTTATTACGAATGTCGACGCTCGAAAACAGCGGCAGATCATTCGCACGGCAAAAGTCTATCGTAAGATCTTTAATATCCGCGACATCGCGAGCCGGTACGACGTAGTGACCGTGCTAATGCCGAAACACGCTGAGCCGACGGTCGAATTGATAAAAGGATTTTGGACCGAAGGCAAATTTCGCAAGCAAAGGTGGATCGATGGGGATGGGGCCGAATATGCTAATTGGCGGCATCGCTGATCGAAACCAATTGGCGTTCCGGCACTGTTACGGCCGCCGAGTTGTAAGAACAGACCTTGTAACCGGCAAAGATCAAAATAATACCCACAAATTCACCTATATAGAGGGCCTCGACGATCCCGTATTTGGCCATCCCGCCACCGACGCCTGGAAGTATTGCTCCGAGCGTAATTAATGCGTTGCCGATAGCACGGTTTCGTCCGTCCTCGATTCGCGAATAGCGTATCGCGCTCCAAAACGCCGTGCCGATCAGGAAGATGACCGAATAGGTGTTGATAAATGGCGTCAGCAGCCGTACCCACTGCCATCCCAGCGATGCCCCGCTAGGCCGGTAAACCTCGATCAGATCGGTGTTTATCGGCGAAAAAAACACCAACAGACCCGCGATGATGATGAACGGCAGTGTGACCGCCGTCAGGATATTTGCATTCTTTCGTTTTAGGTGTAGATAGACAGATCCCTGAGCAAGCGGGTATCCGCCAAGTATCGCCCCGGCCACATACCATAGACGGTTAAGCACCGGCGTATTTCCGTGGAGCGTGATCAGTGCTTCGAACAAAGTCCCCAGCCCGTATGTAAAAACGCCAGCGGCCCACCAGAACAAGTGAGTACCTCCCTTTACCAGATAGCGCCTGGCTATCTGGTAAAGGAAGAACCCCGAAAACAGCGTCGTCAAGATCGGCAGATAGTGAACCGGCTGGAGTGATTGGAAATAGTTATTCACGAACCTATTTCGATCTATATCGCTATTTGATCTCCCAGCTCGTTCCGATCGTGAACGACCTCCCGCGGGCCGGAGAGAATACAAACTGCTCGCTGTATGCACGGTTCGCAAGGTTTGAGATCCCAAGGTTAATGTTGAAATTGTAACGTTCACGCCGGAAATAGTATCCGCCGCTAATATTGTGCGTCATAAAGCCCGGCTCCGAACCGCCGTTTCCGCCCTGATTTACGGGCAGAAGGAATGACGGCGACAATCGGTCCTGGCGGGCGACGATCCTCGCGTAATAATCGAAGAAGTATGACTTGCCGTAATTGTTCCATCTCACGCCGATATTGGTCCTGAACGGGCTAATGAAATTCAACGGTACCTTTTTGTCGGTATCGTCACCACGAAGGTAACTAAAATTACCGTTGGGCGTCAGATATCCAAGGCTGATCTTCACCGGAACTTCAAACTCAGCTTCGAAGCCTTGAATGCGGGCCGCGGAGATATTCTGTGTTTGGTATACCTGCGACGGAGGGCCGGGTCTATTGAGGAAAATCGCGTTCCCGTTTCGGTCGAGAGCCGGACCAGTCGCAAGGAGATTCTTGTAGGAGTTGCTGAAATAGGTGGCGGAGGCCGAATAACGCGCGGTCTTAATTTTAATGCTCGTGTCAACGTTTGTACCGGTTTCCGGCTTCAGATTAGGGTTGCCGACAACAAATCCGCTGACCGAACCGTTGTCGGTGAAAAACAACTCAAACAAATTGGGCGTCCGGAAGGACCGCCCGACGCGTCCCGAAAGATTAACGTTGTGGGTCAGTTGGTAGACGGCCCCAAAATCACCTGTCACGGATGTATTTGAAATGTTTAAGCCAGACGCGAGGCTGTCAATTTTAAGAAAGTCGATCTGATCCTGCCGAAGCGGCGGCAACGAAAAGCCGGTTGTAGGTTGGGCCAACGTCTTAAAATTATCGACCCTAAATCCACCGACAAATTTCAGCTTTTTTGATACATGAAATTCGTCCTGGACAAAACCAGCTAGGTTTTTAAGACTCGCGTCGGGAACGCTCTTGGTATTGCTCAAAGTTACACTGGTCGAGGCCGGTGTGGAAGATTTCCTTACCTGGCGACGATCCGCGTTGCCGTCGCGAAAGAAGCTCACTCCGGCTACCAGATTATTCCGGCTGCCCAACGTCCAGTCTGTTTGCACATCAAACCCCGATGTCCTGGTATCGGTTACGGTCTCACTAACCTGGTAAATTCCGGGAAAGAACGGCGGTGCGGGCGGAACCGTTAGGATATTGGAAAAATCGCGCTCCTGCTTTTGATAAAAACCGCTAACGGACACGTGCTGCAGGTATCTGGTCAACGCTACGGCGTCATATCGGCCGCCCACCTTGTCGCGATTTGAAAATGGGAAAAAGCCATTAAAGGTCCCGACAAGCCCCGCCGAACCGATGTTGGCCGCACGGCGGCGGTCAAAATTAACTTTGAACGTATTTTTGTCGTTAAGAAAGAATCTCACCGCCCCGGTCGTGTCGCTGCCATGCGACTGGGAATTCAGGGCCTCACCGTCATTCGTGATCCCAAATCCCTGATTCTGAAGGTCAAGCATGAATGCGGCGTTCGGTTTGCCGGTGAAATAATTGTGAAATCGTTCGAGCGACTGAGCGACGCGGAAAGCAAAGTACTTGCCGGAGCCATTGACGGCAAGATTGGCCCGTCTGCCATTTTCGTTGCTGCTGTAAAAAGTATCAAGTTCCCCTCCAAAGCGAAAACCTTTATCGCGTCTGACCGGGGTGTCACGGGTGATGATGTTTATCGTACCGCCAAGGGCATCTGTACCATAAAGCACCGAACCGCTCCCCCTGATAACCTCGACGCTTTCGATTTGCGAGGTTTCGACCAGGCCAAGTTCGACGCCGGACTGGCCGGTGGAGGTGCGGCTGTTGTTAAGACGTTCGCCGTCGACGAGGATCAGCACGCGGTTGCTGTCGAGCCCGCGAATACGCGGACGGACCTGAAATCCGCCTTCGTTGACGGTCGACGTTCCCGGCAATGTCCGAAAAATATCGCCAATCGTATTAACGGCCTTTTTCTCAATTTCTTCGCGGCCCACGACGCTGACGGGCACCGGTGTATCCTCGCTGGTGATCTGTCCACGCGTTGCCGTAACCGTCACCGACTCGGAAATATCGCCCGGACTAAGCACGATATCCTGTGATTCTCGCGATCCCGCTTTCAAAACAACATCTTTCGCAATGATTGGAAAACCTTTGGCCTGGACGATGACACGGTAGTCGCCATCGACAAGGTTTTCGATGGTGACGGTTCCGTTTGCCGCAGTCTCGGCACTTCGAATATGTTGACCGCGCAGGGTCACATTTACTGCTGCACCCGGAACGGCGGCACCGTTCGAGTCTTTGACCCTGATCGTTAGCCCGGTTCCCGGCGTCTGAGAGCTAACACCGCTAACAAAGATCAGCGGTGAAATGAAAATAATAAAGACAATCAGTCTGAACATGATTAACCCCCCTTTGGTAAATAGACGCAGTTCACTCAAAATAATGACTCACTTTAGCAAATGCTGTTCGGCAACGTAAGGTCGCGAATCCGTATTTCTGCTTTCTAAGTAAATTAGAATCGCTAATCACCGTTTCAGGTTGCCACCGCCGCAAGTTAATTTGGCCTATCGTTTGCTGCGAGGTTGTTTTGAATCGGTCAGAATAACAAAATCCCCAAGGTCAGTATCCCTCGCTTTATCGAACGTCTTGAAATCGTCCTCGTAACGCATGGTGACGACTAGTAATTTGGCTTTTGGACGGTATTTTAGCAATTGGTCAATGGTTCCGAGCCGGCTTTCCGTGTGAAAACTGCCGTTAAGATGCACCACTAACGGCTCCTTATTATTTTTCAGATAGTTCGCGACTGAATTTGCCATCGTTGCGTCCCAGAGCGACTGTGACGCGAGGATCTTGTCGATCCCCATTTGAGCTTCGGGGCTCGGACCCATCAGGGCTTTGAATTTTTTATCATAGGTTTCCGACGGCTCTCCGTATGGCAGCGGGGCGAGCCACGCCATAGCTTGTTTAGACAACCCGTTTAGCGTGTCGCGTCCGCCGCGCGAGACCATGTTTACGTACCGGCGCGGAGCATTTGCCGCGATAACGGGTAGGTTTTTATCCTTTGCGAGTTCGACCAGAGGGCGGTAATCGGTTTTGTAATTGCCCCAGGGGCGTGACGACCCTAGAAACTGGGCCTCGGTGATCTGGCCGCTCAGGTATTCGTTAACGACGATCTGTACATCGCGCTCGAACATCTCCATCGACAGCGCTACTTTACGTTTGTCTGAATATTGCGAAACGGCCTGTTTGAAGATCTCAAATTCCAACGAATGCGCTACCGAATCGTCATGCTGTTCGCCGAGAAAGATCGCATCCGCGCCGCCGAACGCTCGAATTATTGCGGAGAGACTGGACCGGTTCCCCTTTCCGTCAAAAACCGTGTAGTGCTGGTCGAGGTCGGATGTCTGCGAAAGTACGGTGGAGCCGAGGGCAACCGCGAGGATACATAAAAAGGCTATTTTTATCATAAGTCATGAGGAGGGGAGGGTAACGGAACACGCCGTTCTATTTGCCGCAAATTATCTGCGCCGCTAACAGCGGCAGCGTCAGCTCGTGATGTCCCGTGATCGAATACCCGCGGCCGGCCCCGTTCGCGGTCGG
>JANYIL010000127.1 GCA_025362075.1 Chloracidobacterium sp. | reverse complement strand
GAACGCTTCCGTGAATTCATGACACAAGAAGCAAATGCCGCCATCGAGGCTGCCTTTGTTGCCGGGGCGACCGAGATAGTTGTCAGCGACTCGCACGGCAATGCTGAGAATTTGCTGATCGAGAAGCTGCCAAAAAATGTTCTGCTCGTCCGCGGCTTTCCGCGACCGCTCGAGATGATGCAGGGGATCGACGAGAGCTTCGACGGAGTTATCTTTATTGGCTATCACGCCAGCACGACAAATCCCACAGGAGTTCGCGCTCATAGTTTTTCGAGCGCCAAACTGGCCGACGTTCGGCTGAACGATGTCTCTGTATCCGAGGGGGCCTTTAATGCGGCTATAGCCGGCCATTTCAACGTACCGGTGATCATGGCTTCCGGCGATGACGCTGCTGTAGCCGAGCTTACTGCGGCGGTAGGTAATATCGAAGGCGCTGTCGTTAAATGGAATTACGGCTTTCATTCCGCAAAAACCATTATGCCCGAGGCTTCGTACGCGTTGATCCGAGAAAAAGTAAAAACCGCGATGGGCCGGATCAAGGATTTCAAACCGTATAAGTTAAAAACGCCGGTGCAATTGGATGTGCGATTCAAAAATTACCGGCCATCCGAAGTTTTGAGCTATCTGTCGATCGTCAAGCGCACCGATGCTCACAGCATCAGGTTTATTGGTAAAGACATGATCGAGGTGTCGAAGTTTCTAGAATTTATTACAACCTACGAGCCGGGTTTAGAGCCATGAACGCGGTTGATATTGTCGTCCGCGATATTGAGGGACAGGCCGAAATGCGTGCAGTCGAAGAACTCCAAAAGGAAGTATGGGGTCTGCCGGATCTCGATGTGGTGCCGCTTACGCAACTTGTCGCGGCAAAAGCGTCCGGCGGTGTCGTGATCGGGGCATTCGATCGGGACATATTAGCGGGTTTTGCGTATGGTTTTGCCGGGTACGAGGAAGGGCGGGTAATACATCATTCGCACATGCTCGCCGTCAGGCCCGGGTATCGCAGTTTCAATATTGGTTACCTGCTCAAACTCGCGCAACGCGAAAGGGTGCTTGAGCAGGGCATTGCGCGGATGACATGGACGTTTGATCCGCTTCAAAGCCTGAACGCCTATTTTAATTTCAATAAGCTGGGCGTAGTTTCGGATCGGTATTTTGTCAATTTTTACGGCGAAGACGCAGCGAGTTTTCTGCATCGCAACGGCACCGACCGCCTTTGGGTAAGATGGCTGCTGACGAGCCGCCATGTATGTGAGCGACTCGACGGAGCAGTCCCGGCGTTTGACATAGGGAATGTTCGCCCCTTGGTCGAAGTTGGAAAAGATCACGCTCCTCGCAGTCGCGCTTTTGACGATGGATCGTTCGATGAACAGGCCGTTATAGAAATACCGGCGGACATCAACGGCTTAGGACAGCAAAGCGGCGAAATGACCGCCCAATGGCGCGAGGCTACGCGGTCCGCTTTCACCTGGGCCCTTGCTGCGGGCTATCTGATAAAGGGTTTTCATCGAGGAAATCGCGGCGATCAAACCGTCGGGAGATACGTGCTACAACGAGGGGGATCCATAGGTTAAATTACGCGATGCGGTCCAATGTAAAGGAGAGTTCGCAGTGAGAGCATTTAAAGGAAGATCAAATGAACAGAATAATTAATACAGTAAACCGCCCGTCGTTCGCACTTAGTCTGTGCCTGTTTTTCACCCTGTTTGTTTCCGGGCAGAATTCCGTCAAGCTTCTCCCAACAAATGATCAGATAACCGCGAAAGTCGATGAGTATATGAAAGCCGCGCTGCAAGTTGACGGCTTTAGCGGGACGGTACTCATCGCTCGTGACGGTAAACCGATTGTAAGCCGTGGTTACGGTATGGCGAATACCGAACTCAATGTAGCAAATACGCCGGAAACAGTTTTTCGTTTAGGCTCGGTTACCAAACAGTTCACGTCGATGTCGATAATGATGCTCCAGGAACGCGGCAAGTTAAACGTCAGCGATCCGATATGTAAGTATTTTGCGGATTGTCCCGATTCGTGGAAGCCGATTACTGTCAGAAACCTTTTGACGCATACGTCCGGTATCACAAATTACACGGGGTTCGCTGATTTTGCGAAAACAACCATAATGCCGATAACGACCGCCGCTATGGCTGATCGGCTCAAAAGGGAACCTCTGGAATTCACGCCCGGTGAAAAATATGCGTACAGCAATTCGGGCTATTATTTGCTCGGGGCGATCATCGAGAAAACATCCGGTAAGCTGTACGCCGACTTTTTACAGGAAAATATCTTTACGCCGCTTGGCATGAAACAGACCGGTTATGACGATCCGCTCCGGATAATCATGAACCGGGCGGCGGGCTACCAAAAACAGGCTGGAAAGGTCATCAATGCCTCGTATATGGATATGTCGGTGCCCTATGCCGCCGGCTCTCTTTATTCTACGACGGGGGATCTGCTCATATGGGATCAGGCTCTCTACACTGAAAAGCTCGTAACCCGAAAATCGCTCGCAGAGATATTTGCTCCGTGGAAAGGCGACTCGGGCTATGGCTACGGTTGGAACATTGGCAAGCAGTTTGAACATCGTCAAATCTCTCACGGCGGCGGGATCTACGGCTTCGCTACTCAGATCGCCCGCTACCCGGACGACCGCGTTACAGTTATTGTACTGAGCAATATTCAGGGGGCCCCCGTCGGAATAATTGCCAACAATCTGTCGGCGATCGCGTTCGGAGGCGCTTATGAAATTCCAAAAGAGCGTAAAGAAATATCTCTGGATGCAAAGGTTTTGGAAAAATATGTGGGTGAATACCAGATCGGCACAAACATTATGGTCGCCATTACACTTGAAAGCGGAAAGCTGATGGGGCAGCTCGGCGGTCAGGGGAAATTCTTAATCCTGCCCGAGTCTGAAACCGAATTTTATTCAAAAGATGTAAATGCCCAAATTATATTTATCAGGGACGCAGCCGGAATCGTAACTGGATTCACTCTCAAACAGGGCGGTGGCAGTACTCCGTCAAAAAAGGTCAAATAGATAAGCCACCTGCGTTGGTGAGTCTCGGTTTCTATGGCTTATATATGCGGGAAATCTTCTCAGTTTATATACCGGTCTTGAGGCGGTTCGTTAGAAAGGGGCTAAAACAATGAATAAGTTGAATCTGGAACGACTGGAATTGTGCGAAATCGAAATGCCTTTAAGGGCACCGTTTGAAACCAGTTTTGGATCGGTCTCAAAACGGCGAATTTTGATTATCCGAGTTATCGACCGGGACGGGGCGATCGGCTATGGCGAATGCACGGCACCCGAGGAGCCATTTTACAATCATGAAACGATAGATACTGCCTGGTCGATAATCAGCAGTTTCGTCGCCCCGCTGCTTGCAAGAAATTCAATAGAGGCGGCTACAGACGTTTCAGACGTACTTGCACCGATCAAAGGCAATCGAATGGCGGTCGGCGGGGTCGAGGCCGCCATTTGGGATTTGGAAGCAAAAAGAGGAAACACGTCGCTTTGGCAGCATCTAGACGGGAATAGAGAACAGATCAATTGCGGGGTTTCGATCGGACTGCAGAAGACACCGGAAATTCTGCTTGAGAAAGTCACACACGAGGTGCAAAGCGGGTATCAGAGGATCAAACTCAAGATCAAGCCCGGCCAGGACATCGAACTGGTCAAGACTATCCGCTCCAATTTTCCGGACATTTTGCTATCGGTCGACGCAAACTCGGCGTACCGGCTCGACCGTGACATTAACGTTTTCGAGCAACTCGATGAATTCGGTCTGCTGATGATCGAACAGCCACTCGCCGCCGGTGATCTGGTCGACCACGCGAAACTGCAAAAACTTCTAAAAACGTCCCTTTGCCTTGATGAATCAATTACGTCATTGAGGGAGGCTCAACATGCTCTCGAACTCGGATCGTGCCGTATCATTAATATCAAATTAGGGCGTGTCGGCGGACATTCCGAAGCAAAGGCGATACAGGGCTTTGCGGCAAAGAATGGCGTTCCAATTTGGTGCGGCGGAATGCTCGAATCCGGCATTGGGCGGGCTCATAATATCGCTATGTCGACTCTGCCCGGCTTTACCCTGCCGGGCGATGTCTCCGCCTCGGCGAGATATTGGGAAGAGGATATAATAGAGCCACCGGTAACAGTAAGTAGTGAGGGAACGATCAACGCTCCGAAAGGTCCGGGCATCGGTTATGCGGTTAATGAGACAAAGATCGAGGAGCTTACTGTCAGGAAGGAAACCATCCGCTTATACTTAGGAGCCGCATCATCGGAAAGCGGGTGAAAGAGGGAATAGACATGAACGATCTTCTTAAACAAACGGTACTCACTGGACTCATTTCGTTTGCATCATTGTGCCCGGTGAACGCCGTTCCCGTCGTCAGGGATCAAGCTCCAAGTCGTTGGCAGCAGACATCCGTCCCGGGACAGGCGAAACCAGCACCCGCTCCCAAGCGTTGGCGTGGGCTGATAGGTGAGTATGGTCCGGATACGGGCATTCTGTATATCCTCGAAAAAGATGGAAGTCTGTGTGCTTTGTTCAAGGGCTCAAACATCGAATGTCTTGAAGAGATTTCAAAAAATACATTTAAGTTTCCTGTGCAAGGGGCACATGCCGCCCAACTCATCGTTTTTTCGCGGGACGCTAAGGGATGGGCGCCACTTGCTAAGATAGAGATCGCCGAATACACGCGTCGGCACGTCGAACCCGAAGGCGGGGCGTCGCAACTTCATGTCGAGCCGCTGCGGCCCGTAAAGGAGTTGCTAAAAGAGGCCCGGGCTGCGGAGCCCCCGAAAGAGAGCGGAGAGTTTCGTCCAACGGATCTGGTGGAACTGAAGAAGCTCATGCCTACGATCAAACTCGATATCCGCTACGCGACCACCAATAATTTGTTTGGCACGGTCTTTTACTCCGAACCACGGGCCTTTATGCAGCGGACTGCGGCTGAATCGCTCGACCGCGTTAATCGCAAACTGAAACCGCTTGGATACGGCCTGCTTGTCCATGACGCTTACCGGCCCTGGTATGTCACAAAAGTATTCTGGGATGCAACGCCGGACGATAAGAAGATATTTGTCGCCGACCCGTCCAAAGGCTCGCGTCATAATCGAGGAGCTGCGGTCGACCTGACTCTCTATTACCTCAAAACGGGTAAGCCAGTGGAAATGGTAAGCACCTACGACGAGACGACCGACCGGGCGTACCCGAATTACCCCGGCGGCACTTCACTCCAACGGTGGCATCGTCAATTACTACGCGATTCGATGGAAGCCGAAGGGTTCACAGTTTACATTGCCGAATGGTGGCATTTCGATTACAAGGACTGGCAAAAATACACGATCGGGAACTTGCCGTTTGATCGGATTGGTATTAACTGATCGTGCGCGAATCACGATCCCTAAATGCGAAAGTGTGCCAAATGCTACCGGAGTCTCTCAGATACTTTCTTTTTCAGAAGGATCCCCATGGGTAAAAAGACCTAAAAATATGAAGATCTATCATGCATCTTATCCACCCGTTCAATGGAGAACAGGTCGTTTGAGATGCTGGTACGGCAAGACGGCGTCGGATTTGCTCCAAGCAGCTCGATGCGCAAAAAAATAGATTCGCGCCACGATATGGTTAGGACGCCCGACGGGGAATTGGGAAAGTTATTCACAGCCGTTTAACCGAACGCCCACCCGATAAAACCCCTTCAGTAAGGATACTGGCTTCGACCGCACTATCGAACCTTGAACCGGTCATTAGTGCATTCAAACCGTCACTCGTGATCATAAATCCGCCGCCGCGGGCAATTCATGCCCCTCGTTGCGTTACCAACAGAAAAGAAATAGTTCGTAAGAAACTTGTTCCCCAAAATGTTCCCCAAACACTAAAATAGCGACAAGAGTAATTTTACCATTGTCGCTAAGTTGTTCTAATTAATAGAGATATTTGGTGGCCAGAGACGGGGTCGAACCGCCGACACGCGGATTTTCAGTCCGCTGCTCTACCAACTGAGCTATCTGGCCACGTTCACGCGTTTGAATTCGATCAAGACGCGAATTTGTAAGTATAAAATAAGCCCTAAAGGGATGTCAAAACTCCGGGAAATAAATGATTTGAGGGCCGGATGCTAGTAACAAAATTTGGTCGACAAAATAGGCGGTCAGCCTATAATCGAGATTTGGCGGCTGTTGAATTCTTGACAGCCCCGGAAAATATGTTAATACCTGCCCGTGCCGGTCTGAGAGACCGTCGCTGCCCCCCGGGGACGCAACACTCAGGCCGGCATTGCTATGCCTGGTTTGGGGAGATCACTAATAGGCCAATTAACCACAAAGGCACAAAGGAAATTATTTATAAATCTTTGTGTCCTTTGTGTTTATGTGATGAAAATCTTATCCGGCCGCAGCGTCGGTTTTAACGAAACCCAATTCCTGCTTGACGTCCGCCTCAATGCGTTCGAGCAGATCCGGGGCAGTCTTTAGCATGTTCTTAACGTTGTCACGACCCTGGCCGAGGCGTTCGCCCTTGTACGAAAACCACGCTCCGCTCTTTTCGACGATATTGTGATTGACGGCCAGATCTAGCAGATCGCCCTCTTTCGAAATGCCTTCGCCGTACATAATGTCAAACTCGGATTCGCGAAACGGTGGTGCGCATTTATTCTTGACGACTTTCACACGGGTGCGATTTCCCACGACCTTGTCGCCGTCCTTGATGGCACCGATGCGGCGGATGTCGAGCCGCAGGCTGGCGTAGAATTTCAAAGCCTTGCCGCCGGTCGTCGTTTCGGGCGAGCCAAAAAACACGCCGATCTTTTCGCGAAGCTGATTAATAAAGATAAAGCATGTGTTCGAACTTGATACGATCGCCGTTATCTTACGCAATGCCTGCGACATCAGCCGTGCCTGTAGACCCGGAAGGGAATCTCCCATCTCGCCGTCAAGCTCGGCACGCGGCACCAATGCCGCGACCGAATCGATGACGATCACATCAACGCTGTTCGACCGGATGAGAGTTTCGGCGATCTCAAGAGCCTGTTCACCCGAATCCGGCTGCGAAATGAGCATGTCGTCGATATTGACGCCGAGCTTGGTCGCATATTCCGGGTCCATCGCGTGTTCGGCATCGATGTAAGCACAGATGCCGCCCGTCCTTTGGGCCGAGGCGACAACCGTTAAAGCCAGCGTCGTCTTACCCGAGCTCTCGGGCCCATAAACCTCGACTATCCGGCCGCGGGGAAATCCGCCAACGCCGATCGCTGCGTCCAAGCTGAGGCAATTTGTCGAGATTGCTCCGATCTCCTGGTTCGGCTTTTCACCCAGACGCATGATCGATCCCTTGCCAAATTTTTTCTCGATCTGCGCTAGGGCCGATTCAATTGCTTGTCCTTTATCCATGCTCATATATTGTGTATCTCCCAGCATTTGCTCGCTTCCGGTTTAAGTCTGTTCTAATCCAACGAACAACAGCATAACACGGAAACAGCGGGTGTGCAATACCGTTGCACGTGTGCAACGTTCCCAAGGGCCACTCTAAACTGAGTCAGCCCGACATGTTTTTTAACGTTGGCTTAGTCTAAAACAATATAGGGGCAATTTCAACCGAAAGTCGAGAATTTGATGCGGAAGATCACGCTATAAATTCGAGCAAACCGCATTTGGTTTTTACCTTTTTACTTTGCCTTGTTTCTGTCCCGCTTGTCCCACCGTTGTCCCACTTCATCGTGGGACAAATAACTATCTTTATTTGCAATAGTTACAGCGGTTTTTTGCCCTTGTCCCGCGTTTTTTTGAAAAAAGTTTTTGAAAACCTGTTTCAGGACGAGACATCGTTGTGAAGTGTCAAAGATCATGCTTCGAGCATTTGCGGGCATTTTGTCGACCGACACAAAACGCTCATTCGATAACAACATAGCACAGATGTAATAAATAAGCAACAAGATATTGTCTATGCAACAAACGCAAAATCATCAGTCTTTTTCACTTTCGGAAACTTTGTGCGGAAATCTGTCTGCATCGCGAACCCGCTTTGTTTTGTTTAGATAAGCGGCTAAAACTGCTTGACAAAATTAGGAAGTAGTCCATAATTGCAGAGTCTTAATAGAAATCAATAAAAATCTAGCTTGAGAAAGGATTCAAGCACGTCACTGCCTTGTATTAAGGGCGTTGTAGCAAGTTTAGTAGAGAACCAGAATATCGCCCGGAGAAGATTACCATTATGTTCAAACGCCAAATGTTGTCCCGTTTCGCCATTGTCAGAGCTTTTGCTCTTATCGCCGTTGTTAGTGCTATGGTCATGACCGCGACCGCCGCACATGCAAACGCACCACGCCTTGTCTTTATTGATTCGGTGAACGAGACTTTTGGCTTTCAGCCGATACTCAGTGTAAAGAGCGCGAATTTCGCAAAAACAGTAGCGAAAACCAACGCGATGTTCTTTGCATCATACACGGTCACAAACGTCAATTACTCCGGGGCGGGCAGCCTGAATGCCGCCATTGCCGCCGCCATTGCCGCCAGCGATCCGGCAGCGGTTATTACTTTTAGCGGTGTCCCGGCGAACTCAACGATCGCATTGACCATAGCAAACGTCAGTGCGAACAATACGTACGGCCCGACGGCCTATGTCATCAACGGTCCGAGCGGCACTAATATTACGATCGATGGATCGGGAGCCTCCGGGCTTGTGATCGACGGCGGCAATGCGGTGCGGCTGTTTACTGTAACATCGGGCAACTCGCTAACGCTGAAAAATCTGACGGTAAAAAATGGCCGGTCCCAAGGCGGCAACGGGGCGGATACCACATTCTTTGATGGCGGAGGCGCTGGCGGAGCTGGACTCGGCGGTGCGATTTTTGTCGATGGGGGCGGGTTCACCGCTATCGGTTGCACGTTCTCCGGTAATAATGCTCAGGGGGGCAATGGCGGCACGGCTTTTAACAGCTTTTCAGGGCCTGACGGCAGCGGCGGCGGCGGCGGTCTCGGTTCTACAGCGAATGGCGGACAGGGAGATCTTCGTCAGGGCGGCGGAGTCAACGGCGGTGCACCCGGCTCACCGGGCGGGTTTGGCGGTGGTGGCGGTGGTGATGGCGGCGGCGGAGATCACGGCCAGCCCGGCGGAGCCGGTGGATTCGGCGGCGGCGGCGGCGGCGGACCGGACGCGACCGCTGGCGGAGCTGGCGGATTCGGCGGCGGCGGCGGCGGCGGCGGATTATTTGGAGGCGGCACTGGCGGCGCAAGTAGTTTTGGAGGCGGCACCGGTGCGAGCGCCGCCGGCGGCGGCGGCGGCGGCGGTCTCGGCGGCGCTATTTTTAACACCGGCGGCACAGCGACGATAGTTAATTGCACCCTTACAGCCAACGTTGCTACAGGCGGCGGTGCCGGGAATGGAGCCAGTGCGGGCCAGGGATTTGGCGGAGCGGTCTTTACCCGAAACGGCGTAACAAAACTGGTCAATGCCACGATCAGCGGTAACACCGCAAACAACGGCGGCGGAGCCGTCCGTTCGGTGTCCGACGACTCAAGCGGCAGCGGATTTACGGGCGGCAACGTGACGTTGACACTCAACAACGCGATCCTCGCTAATACAGTCGGCGTGGCCACAGATTTTGCCAGCTCGACGATCGGCGTATCCAGCAATACTTTCTCAGGCGTAGGCAATCTAATTGAGAGCAATGCGGCGGTAGGCGGCTTTACAGGCACTATCGTCAGCAGCGCTGATCCGGTGCTCGATGTCCTCGCAAACAACGGCGGCGCAACACAAACTCAAAAATTATTGGTGGGCAGCCCGGCTATCAACGCGGGCAGTAACTGTGTAACGACCGATACCTGCGGATCGCCGCTCGGCTTTAACCTGACCACCGATCAGCGCGGAGCGGGCTTTCCCCGCAAGGGCGGTACATTCGTTGATATCGGGGCCTTTGAGGTGGTGATAAACGCTGATCTGGCGATCACAAAGACGGATGGCGTAACGACGGCAACGCCGGGTGGATCGGTTACATATACTATTACGGCCAGCAATGCCGGTCCGAGTGGGGCTACAGGAGCCACCGTCGCGGACACATTCGCGGCTACGCTTACGGCGACATGGACATGCGTGGGTGCAGGCGGCGGAACTTGTACCGCATCCGGTTCGGGCAATATCAATGACACGGTCAATCTGCCGTCAGGCGGGTCAGTGACTTACACGGTTACGGCGGCGATCTCACCGGCGGCGACCGGCACGTTATCAAACACGGCAACGGTGAGTCCACCGGCAGGCGTGACCGACCCGGTGCCGGGCAATAACTCGGCGACGGACAGCGATACACTTGTGCCGTCGACAGATGTGTCGATCACCAAGACGGACGGCGTAACGACGGCAGTACCCGGACAGTCTGTGACCTATACGATCACGGCGTCTAACGCCGGTCCGAGCACGGCGACTGGCGTTACAGTAGCGGACACGTTCGCGGGAATACTGACCTGCAGTACGACAAGCGCTGCGGCGGGCGGAGCGACTGGCAACACGGGCGGACCGTTTGCAGGCAATATAAATAACAGCGGCATCACGATGCCGCCGGGATCATCTGTTACCTATACGTCCGTCTGTTCGATCAGTGCGGCTGCGACCGGTACATTGTCGAACACGGCGACGGTCACATCCGCAACTGCGGACCCGGCTGCGGGCAACAACTCGGCAACGGACAGCGATACACTGGTACCATCAGCCGATCTTGGCATCACAAAGACGGATGGTTCCACGACCTACACGGCGGGCACCTCAGTAACATATACGATCACCGCCTCTAATGCGGGGCCAAGCGTTGCCACGGGAGTTACGGTAGCTGATACCTTCCCGGCGGTCCTGACATGCTCGACGACGAGTGTGGCCGGGGGCGGTGCAACGGGCAACACCCCGGGACCGACGGCCGGAAACATCAATAACACCGGCATCACAATGCCGGTCGGTTCTTCCGTAACCTACACGTCCGTCTGTGCCGTCAGTGCGGCGGCTACCGGTTCGCTCGTGAACACGGCAACTATTTCCAGTGCAGTGGCCGACCCGGCACCGGGCAACAACACCGCGACGGATACCGATACGGCGAACCCGATCTCAAACCTCTCGATCACAAAGACGGACGGCGTGACATCGGCACCGGCGGGTTCGACGGTGACTTACACGATCATGGCGACAAATAGTGGGCCGAGTAATGCGACCGGAGCAACCATTACAGACACATTCCCGGCGGCGATTACCAGTGCCACATGGACGTGCGTCAGTTCAGCGGGTAGCTCGTGCCAGTTGGCATCGGGAACAGGCAATATAAATCAGACGGTAAGTCTGCTTGTTGGCGGAACTGTGACGTACACGATATCCGCGATCATCAGCCCGAGTGCCACCGGCAACTTGACCAATACAGCAACAGTGACGCCACCGGCTGGTACCACCGATTCCGTGCCCGGCAACAATTCGGCCAGCGACAGCGATACTTTAACCCCGCCATCGGTGTTTGTCATCGACGATGTTAGGCTCAACGAGGGCAATTCGGGGACGACGCCGTTTGTGTTTACGGTCACCAAACAAGGAGCGACCGGCTTTGCGACCTCGGTGCAGTTCCTGACAGTTGACGGAACAGCGACGGTGGCGGGGAATGACTATGCGGCCCAGAGCGGCACGCTTAACTTTGGCCCGCTTGAGACGGCCAAGACGATCACGGTTTTGGTCAACGGCGATACGACTATCGAGGGCCCCGAGGCGT
>JANYIL010000074.1 GCA_025362075.1 Chloracidobacterium sp. | reverse complement strand
GCGTCCAAGGGCTACCCGAACGCTAAGGTCACCGTTCGCGAGGACGTGGTTTCAGCCACGTCGATCGCCGTTACTTTTGACATCGATCAGGGCAACCGGTCGCGTATCGTCGAAATAGAATTCGAGGGTTTGCAGCATTTTAAGAGCAGCGAGCTTCGCAACCAGCTCCTGTACGTAAAATCAACCGGCATTGTCTCACGCGTTAAGGGCATGGACGTGCTGGATATGAACAAATTACAGCACGACCTGGGCAAGAACGTCCGCGGATATATGGCGTCGAAGGGCTATTTTCAGGCCCGCATCGGCGACCCTGTAGTGGAAGGTCTTGGATACAAGCGGACCGGCCCGCCCATCATCGGCAATTTCCCGATCCCGATCCTGACCTCGATGGACGACACGCTTAAGATAAAGGTGCCGGTCACCGAGGGTAAGCTTTATCGCGTCGGCGAACTAAAGGTCGAGGGCAATTCGATCTTTTCAGAAGCTCAGATATTAGCAGGCGTCGGGCTAAAAAAAGGCGAGGTCGCCGACGGAAAACGGCTCCAGGATGCTGTTTACGAGGATCTCAAAAAGGCATACGGCGCTCAGGGCTTTGTTAATTACTCGGGCGAATATGACCCCGAATTTAAAGACAGCCCGACCAACCCTAACGAGGGTATCATCGACCTCACACTGCGTATCGACGAAGGCAAGCAGTTTACGCTTCGCCGGCTCGAATTTACTGGCAATACATTTACCCGTGACAAGGTAATGCGGCGTGAGTTTTTGCTGAACGAAGGTGATATCTATAACCAGAACTTCCTGGATATCTCGGTCGCCCGTCTCAATCAGACGCAGTATTTCGACCCGGTCGACAAGGATCAGGACGTCGAGATCCGCACCGACGAGGAAAAAGGCGACGTCGATCTGATCGTCAAGGTCAAGGAAAAAGGCCGTCAGCAGATCTCGTTCAACGGCGGCGTGTCGGGTATCGGGGGTACATTCTTTGGCCTCGAATATTCGACCAACAATTTGGCCGGCCGCGGTGAGGTCATGTCGTTTACAGTCGGGGCCGGTAACAGACAGCAGAGCCTACAGTTTTCGTTTCAACAGCCGTACTTCCGCAATAGGCCTATCTCGGTTGGTTTTTCTGTCTTCGCGAGCAAGTACCAGTTTTTTGGAGAGGGCACGTTTCTGACGCAAAATCAGACGCTCTTAAATCAGCTCTACAATCCGCTCGGCACCGTCCAAACGGACTCGGCGAATCTGTTTACACAGGCCACTTACGGCGCAAGCGTTTTTGCGACGGCCCCGTTGTCCGAGTTTTTCAAAAAAACACGGTTCGCGAACTTTACCCGCTTGGGCATTACGTATCAGGCATCCAAGACCAAGGTATCGGACCCGGCGGTAAATGCGTCGGCCGATCCGGCCGCCCGCATCCCTGTCATCTACAGCCAGGGCAGTATTTTGACGAGCCGCATTTCGCTCAGCTTTGCGTACGATACCCGGCAGCCGGCGGCAAACGGCATCGACACCAACAGCGGAAAATCGCTCTCCATCTCGCTTGGCTTCGCGGGTTTGGGCGGTGACGTGCGGACTTATTCGCCGAGTTTCTCGTACTCTCAATTTATACCGGTCCGTAATAAACGGTCCAAGAATCCGGAGATCCTTGCGTTCAGGGTTCAGGCAGGAACGGTTGGCACCTGGTCGATATCCAACGCCGTTCGAAATTCAAACTCGATCGCCCTGATAGGCGGCGTGCCCGCGTACGAACGCTTTTTCCTCGGCAGCGAAAACGACATCCGCGGTTACGATTCGCGGGCCATCAGCCCGGTCGCACCGTTTGACACGTACATTACGAGTCGCAACGTCGTGTTGGCGACCAATGCGTCGGGCACGGCGGTTACGAACACGGGGATCGATTCGCGGACGACAGCTGAGATCCTTGCCCTTGGGAGACTGACCGGTGCGACCGGCTCTAATCCCGCACTGTTCAGCCGTAACTATCGGTTTATCGGCGGTGACACGCAATTGCTTGCAAACGTCGAATACCGCCGCCCGATCTTCGGCCCGGCGACGGTTGCCCTGTTTGCCGATGTCGGCTCGGTCTTTAATCTAAGGAAACCGGGTACGCAGGAGATCAACAGCGAATTTTTGCCTGACGAGTCGTTTATCGGAGCGGGTCGTGTGACCGCGCTGAGCCTTATAAATACGCCGACGCTCGAACCGAGCTTCGGCAGCCTGTTATATTTCCGCGACCGTTTGCTGACCAAGACCGACTTTATCAACGAATTTTGCCGCGGCAACCGCTTTGGCTGCCCGACCAGCCTGTCGCCGCAGGTTCAGCAATTGTTTCTGCGCGGTGATGTGCAGCAGAATTCGCTGCTCCGCGTCAACGACTCACAATTTGGCAAGCTCAAGGATTTTAAGGCCAGCGTCGGTATCGAAATGCGGGTTCAGGTGCCGGTCGTCAATGTCCCGTTCCGGCTGATCTACTATTACAATCCAAACGGAAAGTTTGGATTTACACAGGAATTGCCCGGTATTTTTCTGCCCGGAAAGAGAAATGGGTTTAAGTTCTCGGTCGGCAGAACGTTTTAGGGGTTCACAGGTCATTGACTTTGAATTTGGTTTTAATTAAGATTGCTTTTCTTTTTTTGAAACGGTAAGCAACAGTTTTCGTATAAAAGGTTTCAAAGAATTGTGCTGATATTGAAAGGCATTAGACCTTTCTAGAGATTTAAGGAGTTCTACAAGATAATGAAAAGATTTACCATACTTACCGTTAGCGTTGTGTTTTCGGCGTTATTCGCGGTTTCGACATTTGCCCAGGCTGGAGCGGTACCGGCCGCGGCCAAGATCGGCTGGCTTGATACCGGTGCTTTTGCGGATGAAAAAGAAGGCGTCACAAAATACATAGCCGGCCTCAAGGCCCTCGATCTTGAGATGAAGCCTAAGATCACGGATCTACAGACCATTCAGGCCCGGTTGAAAACTATCTCGGACGACCTGCCAAGGCCCAAAACTCGCCGGCAAACGTCCCGATCGATCAGAAAGCCATTCAGGCGAAACAGGACGAGGGCCAAAAGCTGCAGCGTGATTTTGACTACAAGAAAAAGGAATATGACGCCACGCTCGAGGCGCGCAGCGGCCAGGTTTTGGGACCGATCTCGGCCGATATTTCAAAATCGATCCAGGATTACGCTAAGCTCAAAGGGTACGCAGTCGTTCTCGACATAAACGCTCTTGCGCAGCAAAACGCAATTCTAGCGCTGGATACGACAGCGAATATTACGAAAGACTTTATCACCTACTACAATACTAAACCGGCAACGACGGCGACCACCGCCAAACCGTAGTTTAGTTCACGAGATCTAAAGTTTTACGATCGGGCCATAAGCCGGTGAAATTGCATTTTGCCGGCTTTTGGCTTACATGTTTTTATTCGCGCCCTGGTTTTATGGCAATCCTCGATTCACTTGCTATTCAAGCGATACTGCCGCACCGGTATCCTTTTCTGCTGGTCGACAAGATCATCGAGCTTGAGCCGCGCGTGCGCATCGTCGGCATAAAGCAGGTGACGATCAACGAGCATTTTTTTACCGGGCATTTCCCCGGTGCACCGGTCATGCCCGGTGTGTTGCAGATCGAGGCCTTGGCCCAGGTCGGGGCTATTCTTGCCCTGCGCGAGTTTGAGGATCGCGACAGCAAGATACCGTTCTTCAGCGGTATTAACGATGCAAAATTTAGACACCCCGTAGTGCCCGGCGACACGCTGCGGTTAGAGGTTACGGCCTTGAGGATCGGCAGCAAGGTGCAAAAAATGCGCGGCGTCGCGTCGGTCGACGGCAAGGTTACGGCTGAGGCTGAGATATTGTGCATCATCGCCAATAGGAGCGATGTAAAGGAGTAAATTATGGACCCTACTACGATGACACAGCAGCAGATCCTGATTTTCGGGATCTTGATAAACGCGGGAATTGGTCTGGTGATCGGGCTGGTCCCGCTAATATTGGGGTTTGTTAAGGGCAATATCAGGTACGGGATCTTCGGATTCTTTGCATCGCTTATTGGTGGTGCGATCCTTGGCATTCTACTTTCCGTTCCGGCGGCAGTCATTTTCTCAGTGATGATATTTCGAAAGGCAAAACAGCCGACCGAGGTTATCGTTGTCAATCCGGAGCCAATCGACGTTTCGTTAAATGATGGCCGGAACAACTAGCCCTAAAATATCCACATTCATTCACGAAACAGCCGTCGTAGTTGACGGTGCCAATATCGGCGATGGCTGTTACATCGGTCCATTCTGCACGATTGGAAGTGAGGTGCAGCTTGGCGATGGTGTGCGTTTGGATTCGCATGTTGTCATTGACGGACAGACGAAGATCGGCGATGAAACGCACGTATTCCCATTTGTTTCCATCGGCCTCGCCCCCCAGGATCTCAAGTACGCGGGCGAGCCCACAGCAACCGAGATCGGAAAGCGCAATCACATCCGCGAATTCGTCACCATCCACCGCGGCACGCAGGGCGGCGGATTGCTCACCACCATCGGCAACGACAACCTGCTCATGGCCTACGCCCACGTCGCCCACGACGTCCACATCG
>JANYIL010000061.1 GCA_025362075.1 Chloracidobacterium sp. | reverse complement strand
CCGAGGCCGAGGAACGACAGAAACGCCTCGGTCAGCATCACGCTCGGAACGGTCAGCGTCGCGTAAACGATAACAGGGCCGAGGGCGTTCGGGACGAGGTGACGAAAGATGATGCCGAACGTCCCAACACCGGTCGCCCGCGCCGCCAGCACAAACTCCTGATTCTTCAATGACAATATTTGTCCTCGGACGACGCGGGCCATGGTCAGCCATGACACCAGCCCGAGCGCAAAAAACAGCAAAAATATCTGACTCAACGCCTGATTGCCTTCGCCGCCGATCGAATTTGACATCCACTTGATCCAACCCGGCGTATTCGGCCCGCCAAAGATCGAAAGCAGAACGATCACGATCAGGATGTACGGTATCGAATAGAGAACGTCGACGAACCGCATCATAACGGTGTCGACCCACCCGCCGAGATAACCGGCAATCGCCCCGTACGAGACGCCCACAATCAGCGAAACGGTAGTCGAAATTATCCCGACAAGCAACGATATTCGCCCGCCCTGCAAGACACGCGCAAGCACGTCGCGGCCGGCGTCATCCGTGCCCATCAGGTGACCCAGCGACGGGGCGGCGGCCCGCACCAGCTCGCGGTCGGTGGGGATAAAATCGTAAGTATAACCGGTCAGCCACGCCACCATCGCCGGCCCGATCACGACGGCGATGACCATAAATATGAGTACGCAGAGGCCAAAGACAGCGAGCTTATTCCGCAGAAGCCGTTTCCACGCATCGCGCCAGAGAGACGTTCCGGAGATTGTTATTTCCGACGAATCAGCCGTACCCGGATCGCTGCGTTTTAGTACCGGACGACTATCATCTCGACTTTTGTCGGTCTCGATGGTCGAGGTTGCGCCGCAAAACTTGCACACGATAAAACGCTGATCGTCGCGTTCGACGATCAATGGTGCTGCACATGTTGGACAAGCCAGTTCTTTCAGCATAACGCCTATCATTAACAACTTATTCGTATCGGATCCGCGGATCGAGAAATCCGTAACTAATATCGACGATCAGATTAAAGACCATTATCAGGATTGAGAGAAAGGCGACGATGCCCAGTATCAGGGGCTCGTCGCGGTTCAGGACAGCCTGGATAAATATGTTGCCGAGGCCCGGTATCGCGAAAACGCGTTCGACGATGACCGTTCCGGCTAGCAGTCCGGCGAGGGCCGGACCGGTGAACGAAATTACGGGAATGAGACCTCCGCGGATGGCGTGGCGCAGCAGTACGGTTTTTTCATCCAGCCCTTTTGCCCGGGCGGTGCGGATATAGTCGGAGCGCATAACCTCAAGCATCCCCGCTCTCGTCAGTCTCGCGATATAGGCCGCATAGACGGCCGCAAGCGTCACGACCGGCAGGATCAACGCCGTCGGCCCGCCCCATCGCGCCGGGGGCAAAATATAGAACCAGAAGGCAAAGATCAGCACGAGGATCGGCCCGAGCACGAAATTAGGTATCGAAAGGCCAAGCATCGCAAACGACATCGAACTGTAATCGAACGAAGAGTTTTGCTTTAGCGCCGCCACCGTCCCGGCCGTCAATCCAACGGCCAGCGCCAGCAAATACCCTAGAATACCGATGGTCGCCGAGTAGGGCAGATGGCGCTTGATAATCTCATTGACGGTCTGGCCCTGATATTTTAGCGAGTCGCCGAAATCGCCTCGGACGATATTCGAGATCATCATCCCGTACTGTTCGTACCAGGGCTTGTCCAAGCCGTATTTTTTCCGGATCGTTGCCTCGATCGCCGCCGGCAGCTTTTTTTCGCCCGAATAAAAATTTCCCGGAGCAATACGGATCAGCCCCCACGTCAATGTGACGACGATCAGCACCATCGGAAGGATTATCAGTAATCTGCGGATGATGAAACTCAGCATCTATTTTTTTGATTTGCCGCTCCGATCTTTTTCAACATAATATGCGTAGAGCCTAAAAGTTGCTCGTTCTAAAAACTTGGCCCGCCGAATTGCTTGCTTTGAACTTACCGCTTCCTCCGCAAAAGCATCGTTAAGTCGTTTTGCTTGGCGGCGGATCAAAGAACGTTCCTTTTTTAGTTCTTCATCGGTCATCAAACTCAAACAAACCTATTTCGTGACGGCCTTTTGCGTACTCATTAATTCCTGCAACTGTTTATCGACCTGTGGATCGGACTGGCTCATAATGTCCGAAACGTCCGTTTCCCATTTGGCCGGATCGTGCTCGATGTAGACAAATTTCCACGGGATCAGGGTGCCGGCGTTGGGGTACATGCCTTTGACATATGGCTTTTTCATCCAGTTGGTCGCGGTTATGATCAGTGGTATTGAGGGCAGCTGTTCCATCAGGTAAAATTCGGCCCTCGCCAGTTTCTCGAAACGCTTATCGGGGTCGATCTCGGCGTTGGCCTCGTCGAGCATTTTGTCGTATTTGGGGTCGTAAAATCCGGCCCCGCCCTCGTTGTCCTTGCCGTAATGGAGGTTTAGAAAGGTGTACGGGTCCATGTAATCGCCGGACCAGAGGCTCTGGGCAAAACCGTCGTACTGCAATCCCTTGTAATACGGCAGATAGGTCTTAAACTCCATCGTCTTGAGCGGGACGGTTATCCCCAGATTTTGCTTCCACTGGGCCTGGACAAACTCGGCTGTGGCCCGGTTGCTTTCGTTCGTATTGTAGGTTATCGAAACCTTGTCGGTCGGAAAATTGGGACAGGCCCAGCCGTCGCCGCTCTTTTGTACCGGGAAACCGGCTTCGCCAAGCAGTTTTCGGGCCTCGTCCGGATTAAACGCACGCAGTTTGACCCAATCCTCGGGCGAGATGCCACGCTCTTTTCTGATGTCTTCGCGCACCTTTTCCCGAGCTTTGTCAAAATCCATGATAATGCCCGACGGAGCGATGTTGAACAACGGTTTGGTGATCTTGCGAAAACTCGAAAGGGCCTCTTTATCCAGCCCAAAATTAAACGCTTTTCGCACACGCGGATCATTGAACGGCGGCTTGGTGTTGTTCATCGCGTAATATGCGACGGCGTTTTCCGGAGAATTGAGGTATTCGCCCTTATATTTACGTATTTCATCCAGCCAGGACGTCGGCACGATGTGGTTGAGAAAGGCGTCGATCTCGCCCGCCTTATAGAGGTTCATCATGGTCGAATTCTCTTCGATGGGGTAAAACTCGATGCCGGCGAGGTGAACATTGGCCGCGTCCCAATAGTTCGGGCTTTTTTCAAGCACCAGGTCGTCGTAGGGCCGCCATTCCTTAACGCGAAAGGCTCCGCAGGTGACGATATGTTCGGGCCGCGTCCATTCTTTGCCCCATTTTTCTATGGCTTGCTGCGGAACAAGCCGGAAAAACTGGTGGGCGAGCAGGCCCATAAAGTAAGGTGCTCCCTGCCGCAGCGTGATCCTAAGCGTGTAATCGTCGATTACTTCGACGCCGATATCCTCGGCTTTGACCGGGACAAGTTCGGCGCCTTCGACAGCAGCGGCGAGTTTGGGGTCGGCGGCAATCTCCTTGGCACGTTTTTTTTCGTCGCCTTCGAGCGTTACACGCGGGGGCGAATTGATCAGCTTATGAAACTCGGTCTCCGGGCCAAACGCCGGGGGCGCGGGGCTGTCCGGCTTGCCGAAATCCTTTTCAAGCAAAAACGCTCCGCCCTTCTTTACAAAGACCTTACTGCCGTTAAACGCTTCGGCGTATTTGATGACGTAACCGTTCGCGGCGGTTCGCGAGATGGTCTCAGGTGCAAACCCGCGCCGCAGGCTGTAAACGAAATCCCTTGCCGTGATCGGGACGCCGTCGCTCCATTCAGCGCCCGCGCGGAGATGGAAGAGGAATTCATCAAATTTGGGATTTACCTCCCAGCTTTTTGCAATGGCCGGTATCGGCAACTGATCCTTAGGCCCGTACTCGACCAGGCCGTCGTAGAGAGCTAGTAGGATACGCGATTCGGGCTGGCCGTCGGGTAGCTGCGGATCCAGCGTTTCGGGTTCGGGGCCGGTTATGTAGCGGAAAACGTTATTTGTCGGCGCAACGGTTTTGCCAAAGTAACGTTGGTTGGCCGACGTTGTGCAGCCACTGATAAACGACGAAATGGCAAGCAGTAATACGAGAAGTTTTGATCGTCGGCAATGCAGTATGGCCATAGACTTAGCTCCCAAAATGCTCTTCTAAAAACCCTAAATGCGCGCGTGGTCAGGTAAAACAATAAGCCAAAAGCGTGGAATTCCAAAACGGTCAGGCATACGATTCGCGTGCGGCCTATTTTGGTTGCCAGCCGCTGTCGATCATAACGTCCCTTAGGAGAGGCGCGTCGAGGCCGCCCGTCTCAAATCCCTTGACGTAAGGCTTTACGAGCGAATACGACATCGGGAAATAGAGCGGGATGGCGTTCACCTCGAATATCGCGTCTGCTTCGGTCAAAAGGATAACGTGCGGCGGCTGAACAGGCATCTTTTTAATTGAAGGTTCCGTATCCGAAGGCCCGCCTTTTTCTGGTTTTTTGACCGGCGGCAGGGTCTCCGGTTGTGTCTCGAACGGTAATGCACCCGGCTTAATTTCTTTGGTGGGCGGCTCGGCTGTTTTGATCGCAGTGCCGAAAACCGACGTCAGGTTGACAAGGTCATCGGCCGCCGGTAGAACGACGCCGCGGCGCAGGAGGTCGAAATCGCCAGATGCCCTGACCGTTTCGATCTCGGATGATTCCTTTACGATGACCTGCGTCTCGATATTGAGATTCTGCTTCCACATCCGCGCAACAGTGCGGGCGACGCGTTGTTGAGTGTCGTTGCGGTTGACGACGAGCCTGATCGGGGGGAAGTTGACTCCGTTTGGAAATCCCGCTTTATCCAACAGAGCGCGCGCCTTTTCGATATCGAAACTCAACCTTGCGGTACGACCGCTTCCGAGCGGAAGAAATGCGTTCGCCGGCTGCGTCGAACCCTCAAGGTCAACATCCGTAAGGCGGTCGCGATCAATCGCCGTGGCAAGGGCCTCACGGACGCGGCGGTCGCTGAACGGGGCATTTCGCGTATTTATCTCGTAAAAATTAAGAGCACTGTGCGTCGTCTGCCGAAAATCCTCATATGGCGACAGCAGTTTTAACGCAAGCGGCTCAAAATCGGCATTGGTAACAGCATCGATCTCGCCTTTTTTATAGGCGTCGAGGGCGGCTTCGGCAGTATCTTTTGGCACAAAACGGATATGTTCGAGCTTGACCGCCGCCCGATTCCAATAGGTATCCGAACGGTCAAGCGAAACGCCGTCCTTATTCGCGTCGTCAATTATAAAAGCACCGTTCGTGATTACATCGGTGTCGAGCGGATCGGTGTCAAACTCGGTGCCGTCACCGTAGATCGGGCGGAAAATAGGATTGGCCACGAGTTTTGCGAAATCCTTGTCGGGCAGCTCAAGAGTGACCTGGAGGACGGAATCGTCGAGGGCCTCGACGCCGAACTTTTTCGTCGGCACGGATTCCTTTTGTTTTGGCCGCTCGGTTTCCTCGTGGGGATTCGGCCCGGTTTGAGTTGATCCCGGCGGATGAACGTCCTGTAGTTTTGCCGTCAGATTGGCGGCGGCGGTATCAGTCGCTTTCGATGGCGTGTGCTGAAACTCTGTCGAATCGACGGGCTGCGTTACCGATTCCGGTTTTTCCGTCTTTAGCCCAACGATATTTTGAAAAAGATCGCGATGGGCCGTCTTTTCGCCTAACGCGCCAAGGCGTTTCCATGAAATGACGAAATCATCGGCCGTCAGGCGTTTGCTGTTCGACCACCGGGCGTCTTTGCGGAGCTGAAACGTCCATACGCGTTTGTCTTCGGATGCCGACCATTTTTCGGCGGCGGCCGGCATCGCGTCGAGCGTTTTTGCATCGATCTCGGTCAGCCCTTCGAACAGGGCCCGGACAACGTCCGTCTCGGGGGCCGCGGCGGCACGTGCCGGGTCAAAGTTTTTCGGCATTTTGCCGTTGCTCCAGCGAAATTCCTGTTTTGGCGGCGGATCGGTGGCGGCAAAGAACGGTTCTGCGGCGGGTTTTTGGATCTGGGTACAGGATGAAACGAAAAGCGCGGCAAACACAGCGGTCACGATGAACGATCTGGCTGGGAGGCCTGGTGTTTTTCGCTGAGTTACCATCCTTGTTCTACGGCGAAGTGTTTCGTAATTGACCGACAACATCCTCGACCTGCCGCCGGGTATCGTCAAAACCGGAAGAGGTATCGATCAAATAGTCGGCATAACGCTTTTTCTCATCCTGCGGCATCTGGGCGGTGATACGCATTTTTGCCTCGTCGTCGCTCAGTTTGTCGCGTGTTATTAGACGCGCTAATTGTAACGCAGGTTTGCACCATACAACAACGATTTTATCGAAGCGCGTGTACCCGCCGGATTCGATCATCAGGGCCGCATCGATCACCGCAATGGCGTTCGGGTCGTGCAACTCGATTTCGCGGATCCACGCGTCCTGTGCCTCGATCACCAGCGGGTGGACGATCGAATTGAGCAGTGCCCGTTTGCTTTTGTCCGCGAAAACGATCGCTCCGACCTTTTTGCGGTCGAGTTGGCCGTCAGGCAGCAGGGCGTCAACGCCAAAATGCCGCACGATCTCCGCGAGGCCCGTCGTGCCCTTGGCGACAACCTCTCTAGATGTTTCGTCGGCGTCGAGTACGGGGCAGCCGATTTCACGCAACACCTCACAGACAAATGTTTTGCCAACTGCGATCGATCCCGTGAGTCCGACTTTGCGCATACAATTCGTTCTAAAAAATTTTAATTATTCATTGGAAATTATTAATTATTTTTGAAGGTAAAATACCGCTTTCCGAGGTCAATTAACAATTAACAAGGTGCAATTAATAATTCTGCTCGGTTATTTCCGATTATGTCTTTTTGATAGTTTTTCGACATTAAATGTCGCGATCTCGGTTAACGTTAAACCGAGTTCGTCGGCACATGCGGAGATGTACCAGAGCACGTCACCAAGCTCGTCTTTTAACTTGCCCCGGATCTCGTCGTTAATAACGCCGCCGTGATCGCGCTGGATCTTTTTGACAATATTGGCCACCTCGCCCGCTTCGCCGGCAAGGCCGAGGGTTGGATATTCGAGGTTTTCCATTCGCCGGGGGTAAAGGGCCGTTTGACTGGCTTCGGATTGATAGTCTTCAAATTTCATAAATTGTTTGCCACAAAAGGCACAAAAGACACAAAGTTAAGATCTCGAATTTGTGTCTTTTGT
>JANYIL010000058.1 GCA_025362075.1 Chloracidobacterium sp. | reverse complement strand
CCAAAAGACGCTCGATCTAGCCCGCATCTATCTCGCCGCCGGTATTGACCCGGAAAAATCGACAGTGTTTATTCAGTCAGACGTTCCGGCACATGCCGAATTGACGTGGGTTTTATCAACTCAGTCGCGAATGGGCGAGTTGGAGCGGATGACGCAGTTTAAGGATAAGACTAATTCGTCGTGGGTTAGAAATCTTAATAATCTCGAAAACCTAAATCGCTTGCGAGAGGCCCTGAATGAGATGTTTAAGAACCAACCTCAACCCTTGTCTGATTTATTCTTGCCATCCGAGGAAATGTGGGAAAAGACCTTGAGGATGGTCGAAAAACGCGAAACACAGAGGGCTGGTGTCGGTCTCTTCACATATCCAGTCCTAATGGCCGCCGACATTCTGCTCTATCAAACGCATCTCGTGCCAATCGGCCAGGATCAAAAACAGCATCTTGAACTCACCCGCGATCTTGCCGAACGTTTTAACCGCGATTTTGGTGAGACATTTGTCATTCCCGAAGCATTTATCCCACCCGTCGGTGCAAAGATTCAGTCGCTGCAAGACCCGACGAAAAAGATGTCAAAATCGGACGAGGATGCCAACGGCTCGATCTTTCTGCTTGACGATGCGGATACGATCACAAAAAAGATCAAAAAGGCCGTGACCGACAGCGGGACCGAGATCAATTACGACGAAACGCGTCCCGCGATCAAAAATCTGCTCACGATCTATCAACTCCTGACCGGCCAATCGCCCGATGACTGCCTCGCCCAGTTCGAAGGCAAGGGCTACGGCCAGTTCAAAGCCGAGTTGGCGGAAGTAACGATTGAATTCCTGCGGCCTTTCCAGGAGCGGGTCAAACAATACGACGACACGACGCTGACCGTTATCCTCAAAACCGGCGCTGAAAAAGCCCGTGCCGTCGCCGGCGAGACCTTGCAAACGGTTTATCACAAGACAGGTATTGTGTAGTTCTTCAGCAACCAATTGACAATTGGTAGCGATTTTCTCTCTATCCTGCGATTACCTTCGGTGCTACAATCTTTGTATCGAGTCAGATAGATTGGTGGCCTGGTCAAAACAGGTCTGTTATTACATTTCTTACGGAGGCACTTATGGAAGGCACAAAAAAATCTTACGACATACCGAAATTTAAGGAACAGTACGAAAATTACATCGGCGGCGAATGGATGGCGCCTAAGAGCGGCGAGTATTTTGACTGCATCTCGCCCGTAGACGGCAGGTCGTTTACCAAGGTCGCCCGCTCTGACGGGGACGATGTTAATGCCGCTGTCGATGCGGCTCATGAGGCATTTAAAACCTGGAGCAAAACCTCGGCGACCGAGCGGAGCAATATTTTGCTCAAGATCGCCGACCGCATGGAGCAAAATCTCGAACTCCTCGCCCGTGCCGAGACGTGGGACAACGGCAAGCCGATCCGCGAGACGATGGCAGCCGATATACCGCTGGCGATCGATCATTTTCGCTATTTTGCGAGCGTCATCCGCGCTGAGGAAGGGTCGGCAAGCGAGCTTGATCAAAACACCCTGTCAGTCATTATCAAAGAGCCGCTCGGCGTCGTCGCCCAGATCATTCCGTGGAATTTCCCGATCCTGATGGCGACGTGGAAACTCGCACCGGCGCTTGCCGCCGGAAACTGCGTCGTCCTCAAACCAGCCGAGCAAACGCCAGCATCGATACTCATTTGGATGGAGCTCATCGGCGACCTGCTGCCAAAAGGGGTTTTGAATATCGTCAATGGTTTCGGCGTCGAAGCGGGCAAACCGCTCGCAACGTCGGAGCGCATCGCCAAGGTCGCCTTCACCGGCGAAACGACGACCGGACGCCTGATCATGCAATATGCGTCGCAAAATCTGATCCCCGTCACGCTCGAGCTCGGCGGCAAGTCGCCAAACATCTTCTTTGAGAGCGTGATGGACGCGGACGACGAATTCTTTGACAAATGTCTCGAGGGTGCGACGCTCTTTGCCTTGAATCAGGGCGAGGTCTGCACATGTCCCTCGCGGGTACTGGTTCAGGAATCGATCGCCGATAAATTCATTCCACGGTTCATCGAGCGTGTAAAACAGATCAAAATGGGCCACCCGCTCGATCCCACCACGATGATGGGAGCACAGGCGAGCAGAGACCAGTACGAGAAAATACTCAACTATCTCCAGATCGGCCGCGACGAAGGTGCCGAGGTGCTCGTCGGCGGTAACGCCTACAAAAACGCCGATCTCGAGGACGGCTATTACATCGAGCCGACCGTCCTTAAGGGCCACAACAAAATGCGTGTCTTTCAGGAAGAGATCTTCGGCCCGGTCACCTGCATTACGACATTTAAGGACGCCGACGATGCTATTGAGATCGCCAATGACACCCTCTACGGTCTCGGCGCCGGTGTCTGGACCCGCGACGCTCACGAACTTTACCGCGTCCCCCGTGCCATCGAGGCTGGCCGCGTCTGGGTAAACAATTACCACAACTACCCGGCCCACGCCCCGTTTGGCGGTTACAAAAAATCAGGCTTTGGCCGCGAAAATCACCTGATGATGCTCGACCACTACCGTCAGACGAAGAATATGCTTATCTCATACGATAAAAAGGCGATGGGATTTTTCTAAACGTAATGTCAATACTTCTTAACCGAATTTTCCCTTTCATAGCCTCATTGACTTTGGGTTTTGCGTCTGTATGGGTTGCGACTTTAGTTCTGAATGAGCCGCAACTCAAGATCGAGGAGACTGTAAATACGCAGACGAATACAACTCTAAAAATCGAGTCACCGGTTCGAGGGCAAAGGCTGCTTGCATCCGGCGTCGATTCGGATGAGGAAGTCGAGTCGGTTTGGCGGGACTTTCAATCAGCGATTGCCGAAAACAACGTAGAAAAGGCCGCGAGTTTGGTGAATTATCCGCTGAACGTAAATTTCACGTCGGATCAGCTCAAAAAAAACTCCCACAAGATTGCTAGCCGTAGTGGCTTCGAACGCGATTTTAATAAAATCTTCGACCAGTCTGTAAAAAACTTCATTGCAAAAACAACTAGCAATGATCTTTGGGGAAGTTACTGGGGTATCGCAACACCGCGAGGCGAGATTTGGATCGGCGTCTATTGCATCGGACCTCAAAAACACTCGTGCCAGTCTGGCCACGAGGTCAAAATAAGAACGATATACGGAAACGCAATCGGCATGTTTAGAACCGATATTGATTCAAAAATCCAAAATTAGACTTATTTACGATAGCTTTTCATCATGCCATTTCCTAGAGTAAAAATTAGCGAAGAAGCCGCACAGATTGTTGCCAAACTCCGTGAAAAGAACGGCGAACTGATGTTTCACCAGAGCGGCGGATGCTGCGACGGCTCGTCGCCGATGTGCTATCCGAAAGGTGAATTTATGGTCGGCTCGTCGGACGTTTGGCTCGGCGAGATCGCTGGATGCGATTTTTACATGGCCAAAGACCAGTTCGAATTCTGGCAGCATACCGAGCTGACGATCGACGTCACCGAAGGCCGCGGTGCGAGCTTTTCGCTTGAGATACCGTTGGGGCTGCGGTTTGTCACGAAATCGAGAGTTTTTACGTACGAAGAATCGCAGAAGCTGGTTGAAACCCGAGCGGGAGACGTTGCAGAAGCCCGAGCGTGAGCAAGGGCGATACGCACAAGTTGAATGTTATGCCCTTGCTTACGCTCGGGCTTCCGCATCTCGCAGTTATGACAAACACGATAACCGTTTACGAAAAACCGACCTGTACGACGTGCCGCAACCTTTCAAAGCTGTTTCTCGAAAACGGCATTGGTTACGATAAGGTAAATTACTTTATCGAACCTTTTACCGAGAAAAAGCTTGCGGCTTTGTTAAAAAAGACGGGAATGCGGCTGTTCGATGTGCTTCGGCGTGCCGAGCCTGACTTCAAACTCGCTGGCATCGACAAGAATTCTCCGGACAGGGAAGTCATAACCGCGATGGTCAAATATCCGAGCATTATCCAGCGGCCAATCGTCGAGGTCGGAGGCCGTGCCGTGCTCGCGCGTCCGATACAAAAAGCGCTCGACTTGATCAAATAATATGAGCTACACAAACGGAAACGGTAACGGAAACGGACATCGCCCCAAACCTAAAAACGTCCTCGGCGGCGAGTTGAAATCGTGTTGCACAGATCCGATGACTGGATTTTACCGCGACGGTTATTGCCGAACGGGTGCCGACGACGCTGGCCGTCATACGGTGTGTATGCTGGCGACGGACGAATTTCTGGCTTTTTCAAAAGCAGCCGGCAACGACCTCTCAACCCCGATGCCGCAGTATGCATTTCCGGGCCTCGTTGCGGGCGACAAGTGGTGTCTCTGTATGCTCCGCTGGCGCGAGGCCTTGAATGCGGGCATGGCGAGATATCTCCTCCTGGTAAAAGAAAACCCGGCGCCTTGCGGCGCCGGGATGGCTCGGACGCTAGCGCAATCGCGCCAGTTTAGTGGAATTGCTGCTCTTCCGTCGAGCCGGAGAGGGCGGC
>JANYIL010000033.1 GCA_025362075.1 Chloracidobacterium sp. | reverse complement strand
ACCTGAAAACGACGGGGCTAAGTTTTGTTGAAAGCGAAAGGTGCTGCCCGTTTGGAATACCACCACAGAGGCCGGTTGAGTCTTCTGAAAGGGGTTTGCTCCCGCCTTTTGAATAAATTCTGAACCGGAAGCAAAGAAGATCGAACTGGCAATAACGCTTGAATTTCCAAACGCTCCGCCGCTTGAGGCTGGCGTGCAGCCTGTATCTTGTGTGAATTTCGATCCATTGTTGAAAGTAATGCCGCTTGCGTCGCCGGCTGTTAACAAATGCCCCGCATTTGCACAAGACATGTTTCCACTAATGCTACCGGTCGATCCCGTCGGTATGGTGATCGTGAGACTGTTAGTTCCATTAACATTTAAAGTCGATCCACTCGCAATCGACAGGGCAGTAGCTCCGTTGTTGAGTGTCAAGGTTGCAGCCGCGTTCGCCTGTAAATTCACAGTCGTATTGGCAGACACCGCCAATTCTCCAATCGCCTGAGGCGGAACGTTTGTCACCGTAGAAGTCGCCCCGTTGTTAAAGAGCAGAATGTCATCGGGTGCCGGCGTCGTCCGCGTAGGCGTCCAGTTTGCTGCGGTTGCCCACGATGCCGTGCCGGTCTGATTCCACGTGTAGGTTGGGGCCAGAGGGGCAAGGGGTTCAGGTGTTGGAGCAAGATCGAACTCGGTTACCTGCGTTGCTGACGCATAGGGGTGGAATGTTCCGATGCCAAAATACTCTTTCACATCGTCAATAATCGCGAGGCGCGGGGCTGTTGTGGCTGTAGTTATGAGCACACCGGAAACCAGGGCGACGAGCGCACAGAACGCGACAAAGCTAAAACGGGATGGGCGAGGCCTGAGGGACATAGACTTACTTTCTCCGAAGCGACGGAAAACAGTAAAGCCTTGCGAAGACAACTACAAAAAGTACAGCAAAAAGCGACTTTACACCGCAATACGAATAAATTTAGATTCTGGTTATTATAAATCGTTTTGGCGCAAAGTCAATAGTAAACTTCGCCGCGCGCTCCCTAATTGGGCGTTACATGCCGGCGACTCTTGCCTTGCTAAAAATTAGGGAGCTATCCAGCAGAGTGATATTCAGATAAAAAAAGGCGGCCCGAGGGCCGCCTTTTAGTCTAGTTTGTTGGGTTGGGGATTATTCCAATCCGACAAAGTCCATGTCCGTGATGCTGTCCGTTACGGTCACCGAGCGTGAGCTGAAACGGAATGATCTCGACGTGACACCCATGACATAGGTTGAACCAGGCGTGACTTCGTCAAATTGGTAGAAACCAAATGAAGAGGTCGTGACCGTCATCCTGTTGCCATCGGAATCCGTCAGGGTTACCGTTGCATTTCTCAAACCGGCTCCGTTCGGAGTCGTCACACGTCCGCTGATCGATACAGGGGCTGCCGTCGGGCCGAGGATGGTAACTACGCCGGGTACCTTGTCGACCGGCAGCGTGTTGCCATTGCTATCTCCAATCTCAGTGTTGATCGGCGTGTTGCCAAACGTCACCGGAACCTGCGTTCCCGCAACGGCGGCAGGCCTGGCCGTAAACCTGAGGCGAAAGAGCTCATCGAGTCCTACGGGGACGCCGCCTGTCGGGCATCCGATAGCGAGTCCGAGCCGTCCTGCCGCGACGCCAGTGTTATTGATCGTCAACGTGCAGTTGGCCGGAAGCACCGTCGCACCCGGATAGATGACATCCGTTCCCAATACACCCGTGATGCTCAACAGGGTAGGGTCAAAGTTAGCCGTCAGGCTAATTCCAAATGCATCTCCCGTCGACTGTAGGGTCACCGGAATGATTGCCGTTCCGCCCTGTCTGGTCGATGAAGATCCGATCTTCAGCGTGCGAGCTCCCGTTACCGTCACGTTTCCGTCGATGTAAGGCGGATTCGTGATCGGCTGGCCGTTGGCGTCAAAGGTCAGCCTGTTAACGACGGTGTTTGTAAATGTCACCGGCGATACCTGAGGCGCGACACCCGGTTTGATGTGGAACCTGAACCGCGTGATACGCTTCGTGCCGAGGGTCAAGACCGTCGGAGGATTCGTATTTGCACCGTTAAAATTCAAGTTAACACTGATGTCACCCGTCGTAAGGGCGGCTGCAGCGTTGACGTTAAGCGTCGTTCCCGCCGGAGCACCCGCACCAAGCGTGATATCCGGGTTGAGATTAACACCGCTCACATTGCTGATCGTCAGCACCGCCGGATCAAAGTGAAGGCTGTACTGCGTCGCCGCTTCGTTGCCCTGTGCCTCGAACTCAACTTCAACAAACACATCCGTGTCTGCCTTGCCCGATGCCGATACCAGGCGAACGACACGTGCAGCCGTTGCAGCTTCCGGTTCCGTAACCTTGCTGCTGGCAGCCGTATCGCTTTCCGGAGCCGTTGGCGGTACGCAACCTAAGTTGGTTATCGCCGCAGGTCCTCCAGCCGGTGTCGGATCCCATGCAGGGGTGTTCGGGTTAAAGTCGGTCGTCGCATCATGCCGGGCATATGCATCGATCGCCGTACCATCAGAACCACCGAGCAGGCCATCACCTAAGGTAACCCTCGGTCCAGCGTCGAGACGCTGCTGTTCATTCTGAGCAGGTACCGCCGTGCCGCGTGCCGGACAATCCGTTCCGTTCAGGAACCTGATGTACTGCAGTTGGTCACCGACGTTTACGTCACCGTCACCTGTTCCAGGCTGTCCAACAACCGCACGGTTGATGTCACCTTCGAATCCCGGGAACGGCGGCGTCGGAGTCGGGGTTGGTGTAGGCGTCGGGGTCGGGACACCGTCGTCGTTAACGATCGTTCCGATACCGTCAAGTGTCGAGAACGTAGCACCAAGCGGTGTCGCACCCGTCAGACGGAAGAAGAACGTTTCGTCAAACTCGGCATTGGCGTCAGGACAAACCCCAACCGTTACATCGACGAACTGGACACCGCTCGCGAATGCAATAGGCGAAGCAGGTGCACCAGCGGTATTGATGTAGTCAACGTTGCCGGTACAAGTCGCACCACCGATCGCTCCCGTCGAACCGACCGGACCATCAATCAACGAGTACGAGACGGTCGATGCACTGGCGGTATCGCCCGAGCGTTCGACGCGGAACACGAATGCCGTGTTACCCGCACCGCCTGTGCCTTCATTACCGGTCACATTTCTTGTAACCGTGTAGTTGAGGCTGTCATCGTTGGTGATCGTGTCTGTCGCAGTGCGGCCCGGTGTGCCCGCTGTCGGGACAGTACCGTTGGTGGCCGACTGAAGATCGACGAAGAACGTCTCGTCAGCTTCGACCTTGGTGTCGCCGACGACCTGAACGATCACGTCAAGGAACGGATCACCAGGAGCGTAGTTCTGGCAAACGCCAAGCTGCGGCACATAGTCGTTATCGGCTACTGTCGCTGTGCCGTCACGCGTCGTCCAGCAGATCGACGACGTAAGGGCCGTTGCACCCACGCGAGTAATACGCGTCGGAAGAGGCGTAAATCCGGCGTTGCCTTCCGCACGACTTGCGTTCGCGATCGAGTAGACCGGAGCCGCATCGTCGTTAGGAATGGTCAACTGTCCGATCGGATCAGCACCAAACGCCGGATTAAGAGCATTGGCATTATTATTAGCCGCTGTTCTGTTCGGAGCAAGGCAGCTTCCGTTAACAGCATTCGGCTGACAGAAGGTAGCAATGTTGCCCGAGTTGCTACTAAACGGAGCAACCGTAGCCGAGGTCAACTGAACGGTGAGGTTCTCAAGCGACTCATAAATATTATCGCCGTTGATAACCACGCTGACGTTCTGCGGAGCGTTACTGCCGCCCGGGAATGTCAATGTACCGGTCTGGGTGACATAGTCGTTGCCGTCGCCCGTTGCATTCTGTCCCGCGATGGCCAGGCCGTCAACCGTTGTGTAGTTAACCGTCGCGGTTACGTCGGACGCACCAACCTTCCTCACCGCAACAGTACACGGCGTAGTCGTACCAAGATTGCCCTCGATACAGTTGTTATTGTCGTCAACCGTGAATACCGGCGATTGGTCGTCATTAAGGATCAACATGGCGGCCGAGTTTACCGAGCTAATACCGTTCGTGACACTGGCGATTGTTAGTCTCAGGCGTTCCTGAAG
>JANYIL010000023.1 GCA_025362075.1 Chloracidobacterium sp. | reverse complement strand
CGCTTTTACAACAAACGCGAAGCGGACGGCGAGACCCGCCGGGCCGTGTGTTTTGTAAAAGAGATCGTGCCGCGATTTGCGATTGCCACCGTCGCTCGCGTCGTCTACGGAGAGCCGTACGAGTGCTGGCAAATGGATCATACGCGGACGGAAACGAATGTAAGCTACTCCTGGGAAAAGGGCTGCAAAAACCTTTTGCAAGTCGAGATTGGCGGGAGCCTGGGCGTGCCGACCGCAGGTTCCCACGGCGAATTTATCATTGAGCATTATTGGGGCTATACCGACCGAGGCGGCGGTCGCGTCGACGAATACAAGGTCGAGCATCCAAAATGGGAGCTTTTCTCCGTCAAGAATGAGCAGATCGACGTCGATTTTGGCGGAACGTACGGAGACGAATTTGCGTTTCTGGCCGACGAAAAACCGTACTCAGTTTTGCTGGCGAAAGGTTCGGAAGTGGCGGTTTACAAAGGCAAACGTATCTCGGTCTAGGCCTTCTTATCTTACTTTGATGCCTTCGCCGCTTTGCGTTAAAAATTTCTTATGATAGTCGGCATCGTCGCAATCTCAAAAAATTTCGCCATCGGCAAGGGCGGCAAATTGCCGTGGCATTACGGCGCCGACATGAAATTCTTTAAGGAAACGACGACGGGAAACGCTGTCGTAATGGGTGCGAATACCTGGCGTTCGATTGGCAAACCGCTGCCAAACAGACTCAACATTGTGCTGAGCGGTTCGAGCAGCGTGACTCCTCCACCCGAGGTAATGCGGCTTGCGGAAAAGGCTGAGGTCGTCGATCTCGCGCGGTACCTGAACCGCGATGTATACGTCATTGGCGGAGCAAAAACCTACGCGGATTTTGCCGATGTCGTCGAGAAATGGATCGTGACCGAGATCCCGTTGACGGTCGAAGACGCCGATACATTCATGCCGACGGATTTTCTAGATGAGTTCGAACTCGACGAGACTCGCGATCTCGGCGACGACCTACACGTCAAAATCCTGCACCGTCGCTAAAATTGGTGTAAGATAATCGCAAAATCCCGAAAGGAGACAAATCGTATGATGGGCGGACGAACGTGGGACGAATGGATCGATGAATATTCCGAAAGTCATCAGAATCCGATCAATCAGCTAACGCACAAATTTGGCATACCGATGATAGCGTTATCGCTGTTGCTCATACCCGCGTCGTTTTTTGTCGCCGGCATGTGGCGCGTCGCTCTTGGGTTGTTTGTCCTCGGTTGGGTCCTCCAATTTATCGGCCACTATTTCGAAGGCAAGCCGCCCGAATTTATGAAAGATTACCGGTTTCTCTTTGTCGGCATGCGCTGGTGGATTAAAAAGACGTTTGGTTGAATATTAGCTGTTGGCTATAAGCTGAAAGCTGTTAGCTCAGTTTTCTGCACCTCTAATCTTGAAAGAACCCCTGATCTTAGCTCTGGACATCGGCACGTCGAGCGTTCGCGCCGCTCTATATGACGGCAATGCCGAACCGCTTCCTCGAATGTCGGTCAAGATCGAGCGTTCCCTGACGGCCACGGCCGACGGCGGTTCAGAGATCGACGCCGACGAGGCGTTTGAGCAGATCGTCACCGCGATCGAGACTGTTCTCGACAAATCAAAAAAGCTAAAAGGCGGGGTCGAATATATCGTGTCGTGTTCGCTGATGCACACGCTCGTCGGCGTTGACACTAAGGGTAGGCCGACGACGAAGGTTTTTGGCTGGGCAGACACGCGAAGCAGAAAATTCACCGACGTACTGCGAAAACGCTTTGACGAAGCCGCGACGCACGACCGAACGGGCACGCGATTTCATTCGAGCTATTGGACGGCGAAATTGCTGTGGCAAAGAAATGCGTTTCCCGATGTCTTTGCCACGACCGCGAAATGGCTGGCCTTGAGCGACTACGTCGCACTAAAGCTTACAGGTGAGCCGGCAACGAGCCTTTCGATCGCATCCGGCAGCGGGTTTTTGGACATTCATACATGCACGTGGGACGCCGAGCTTCTAAGATTCTTAAAGGTCAAACCCGCGAATTTACCAGCCATCGTTGACAGCGATTCGGCAACGTTTAAACTAAACAAAACCTTCGCGAAACGCTGGCCTCGCCTCGCACATACCCAATGGTTTCCGTCCGTCGCTGACGGTATCGCGGACAACATCGGTGCCGGATGCGTCACGCGCTCAAAGGCCGCATTGATGGTCGGCACATCCGGCGCAATGCGGGTTGCGTACCCCGGCGAGCCGCCGGCAAAGATACCTGCCGGACTGTGGTGCTACCGCGTAGACAGAAAACGCGTGATCTTGGGCGGCGCGTTGTCCGATGGCGGCGGGCTGTATCGCTGGCTCAAGGACAACCTGAAATTACCAAAAGACGCGGAAAGCGAAATATCGCGCCGGGGTGCCTCCGCTCATGGCCTGACATTTTTACCATTTCTCGCCGGTGAACGCGGCACCGGCTATCACGAAGCCGCGACCGGAGCCGTTCTCGGCATGAAATCGTCTAACGACGCGGTCGACATTCTACACGCCGCAATGGAATCCGTCGCCTATCGCTTTGCTGAGCTGTACGATCAACTGAACAGCGTCGTCCGGGTCAAAAAGATCGTCGCCTCAGGCGGAGCCCTTCGCGAATCGCCCGTCTGGACGCAGATAATCGCGGACGTTTTGGGCCGCGATCTGACAATGAGCGGCGCCCGCGAGTCATCTTCTCGCGGCGCGGTTTTGCTTGCGCTCGAAAGTATTGGCAAAATAGAGAGTATCGAAACGTTAACAATGCCGATTGCGAATACAACCGCATATCATCCGAAATGTCACGCGATATACAACCGCGCCCGAAAGCAGCACGACAAAACCTATGAATCGATCTTGAAATAATGATGTCTTGATGCCTGCTGGGTTTGATGCTATGATGTTTCCGTTATGAGAACAACTCTTACAATTGACGACGAAGTGGCTGCCGGTTTAAAACGCATACAAAAGCGCCATCCCGGCAAATCATTCAAAGACATAGTTAACGATGTAATGAAAAAGGGATTGGCCGTGAATGGAGATATTCCGCGTGTCCCATTCAAGATCAGGCCTTTGAAAAATATGAAACCAAAGCCTGGCCTCAATTTTGATAATATTTGGGCTTTAATCTCTGAGGTCGAGGGTGACTTTCACAAATGATCCTGCTCGATGCCAATATATTGCTCTACGTCTACATTGAGGAACTGCCTCAGCATGGAAAGGTTTCACAATGGTTTGAAGATTTGCTTTCAACCCGTGATGAGACAGTTGCGGTTTCGTGGGCGGTGGCAACTGCTTTCCTGAGAATTGCCACTAATAGAAGAATCTTTAGTGTGCCTACAAGCATCGCCGAAGCTACCGACCGCCTTGACGAGTTGTTTGCAAACCCTATGGTTATGTCCGTAAGTCCGACCGATAAACATTGGTCAGTTTATGCCAGCATACTCAACGAGATGAATATATCCGGCGACGTCGTTATGGATGCTCATATTGCGGCAATGGCCATCGAACATGGCGCAGCCGTTGCTAGTGCCGACAAGGATTTTCTTCGATTTTCAAATTACATCAACATTATCGATCCGCTCAAACTTAATTGATATGAAAAAAGAACTATTGAAACAGGATTTAGATCAACTTTGTATAAATACGATCCGCACGCTTTCGCTGGATGGTGTGCAAAAGGCGGAATCCGGGCATCCGGGACTGCCGCTTGGGATGGCACCGAGTGCGTATGTGCTGTGGACGAAATTTCTGCGGCACAATCCAAAAAATCCAAAATGGTTTGGCCGCGACCGGTTCATACTGTCTGCGGGACACGGGTCGATGCTGCTTTACTCTCTGCTGCACCTGACGGGCTATGACCTACCGCTTGAAGAGCTGAAACGGTTTCGCCAGCTGCATTCGATGACGCCCGGGCATCCGGAAAATATCCTGACGCCGGGTGTCGAGGTGACGACCGGCCCGCTCGGTCAGGGCTTTGCCAACGGCGTCGGCATGGGCATCGCCCAGGCTCATCTGGCCGCGAGATTTAATAAAAAGGGTTTCCCTATCGTCGACAATTACATCTACTGTATCTGCTCGGACGGCGATCTGATGGAGGGCGTCAGCTACGAGGCCGCCAGCCTCGCCGGACATTTGAAACTCGGCAACCTCGTTTATTTGTACGATGATAATCAGATAACGATCGACGGCTCGACCGATCTCGCGTTTACCGAGGACCGCACAATGCGTTTTGAGGCGGCCGGCTGGCACGTTTCTGAAGTCGCGGACGGCAACGACCTGAAAGCTATCGAGAAGGCGATCAAGGACGCGCAAAAGGTCAAAGACAAACCGTCGATAATCCGAGTTCATACGATCATCGGTTTTGGAATGCCAAAACAGGGCACGAGCAAAGCGCACTCCGACGCTCCCGGCGAAGAGGCCGTGCGTGAAACAAAACGCAATCTTGGCTGGCCCGAGGACAAGTTTTTTTACATCCCGAAAGAGGCCCTCGCCGTATTTCGCCAGGCAGTAAAAAATGGAGCGGTGCAGGAAAAAGAGTGGGATGCGATGGTCAAGAAATACGAAAAGGCCGAACCGGAAGCCGGAGCTGTATTTAAAATGATCCGAACTTCGTCGATGCCCGATGGCTGGGAAAAATCTCTGCCCAAATTCGATGGCGTTGCCGCCGCCGCCACGCGCTCTTATAGCGGCGATGTGATAAATGCCGTTGCAGACGCCATACCGCAGCTTATCGGCGGCTCGGCCGACCTCAAGCCGTCGAATAACACGTATATCAATTCGTCGGGCGGCATGCAGTACAAACAATACGAAAACCGCAACATCCATTACGGCATTCGTGAGCATGGTATGGCCTCGGCGATGAACGGCATTGCATTTTACGGCGGCCTGATACCATTTGGCGGGACGTTTATGACGTTTTCAGATTACAACCGCCCGGCGGTCCGCCTTGCTGCGCTGTCAAAAATTCAGGTGATCTTTGTGTTTACACACGATTCGATCGGCCTCGGCGAGGACGGCCCGACGCACCAGCCGGTCGAGCATCTGGCGGCAATGCGTGCGATCCCTGACCTCGCCGTCATCCGCCCATGCGATGCCCACGAAACCCGCGAGGCCTGGCGCAGCGCCCTAAAAAGCTCGAACGCCCCGACGTTCCTCGCTCTTTCAAGGCAAAAGGTCGCCCTCATCGACCGTAAAAAATACGCCGACGCCAAGGGCCTGCACAAAGGTGCGTACATCCTTGCCGAGGCCGAAACAAAAGCGGGCAAACCCGCCGCACCAAAACTTATCATCATCGCTACAGGCACCGAGGTCGGTCTAGCGATGGAGGCACGCGAAAAGCTAAATTTGGACGGCACGCCGACCCGCGTGGTCTCGATGCCGTGCTGGAAATTCTTCGACGCACAACCAGACAAATACAAAGAAGAAGTCCTGCCTGCCAGAGTCACCGGCCGCTTCGCCATTGAAGCTGGCGTTTCGCAGGGGTGGCACAAATATATTGGCGACCATGGCGACACGCTATGTGTAGATCGTTTTGGTGCTTCTGGTAAAGGGGAAGATGTTTTAAAGGACTACGGATTTACTGTTGATAATGTGATCAAAAAGGCCGCAAAACTTGTAAAATAGCCGATCCAAAAATGAGCCTTGATACGCTAAAAACACCCGCGTTGTTGCTTGACGCGGTTCGCGTGAAAAAGAATGCCCAGAGGATAAGCGACATCGCCAAACGGACTGGCTCACGTCTTCGTCCGCACATAAAGACGCATAAGTGTATCGAGATCGCACGTATTCAGACGGCGGGACATGACGGAGCGATCACCGTCTCGACATTGGCGGAGGCTCGCGTGTTTGCCGAGAATGGTTTTAGGGACATCACTTATGCCGTTCCGGTTGAAAAAGGGAAATTTGGTGAGGCGATCGATATTCTGCAAGGCGGAGTCAAATTAAACCTACTAACCGATAACGCCGAAACGGTTAAACAATTGGACGAGGCTGCGGGACGAGCCGGCGCGAAATTCGACGTATTTCTTAAGATCGATTGCGGCACACATCGCGTCGGCGTCGAGCCGCATACGGCCGAGGCGGTCGACATTCCGCGCCAGCTTTCGGACGCCGCAAATCTAAATTTCGCGGGAATACTAACTCACGCCGGGCATTCGTATGATGTAAAAACCGTCGAGGAGATAAGGGCTGTTGCACGGCACGAACGCGACGTTATGGTCGAGCTTGCGATGCGGCTGCGGGCGATGGGCATTGACGTGCCGACGGTCAGCATCGGCTCGACGCCGACGATCAACCACATCGACCACCTCGACGGAATC
>JANYIL010000268.1 GCA_025362075.1 Chloracidobacterium sp. | reverse complement strand
CCAAGGTCATGTCCGACGCATTTATTCAAGCCGAGATGGCGTTGTTTGCCCAGCAGGCAATGCAAGTAGATATCATAGTTACGACCGCCCTGATCCCCGGCAAACCGGCACCTAAACTGATTACACAAGGCATGGTCGAATCGATGAAACCGGGCTCGGTGATCGTTGACCTCGCGTCTGAGCAAGGCGGCAACTGTGCGCTGACGCAGCCCGGAAAGATCGTCCATCACAAGGGCGTTACAATTGTAGGCTACACCGACATGCCGTCGCGAATGGCCAGCATGTCGAGCCAGCTTTACGGCTCGACGATCGTCGCGCTGCTCGGCGATCTCGTCAGTAGCCCGCACGTAAGTAAGGGCTCCGCTGCGGATGAAGACAAGACAGAACAGAAGGCTCAACTGCACGTCGATCTCGATGACGAGGTAGTCCGTGGCGCCATCGTCCTGCATGACGGAAAAATGATGTGGCCCGCACCCGCTGCCCCGGCTCCAGCCGCACCACCCGAACCCGGTGTACCGACAAAAAGCTCCGCCAGCGTCGCCGTTGCCACCGCATCAAAAGGCGGACACGGACACGGCGAAAGCACGGGCATCAGCCCTGTTTTGCTCGCAGTTGTCGGTATCGTCCTGATCGGCCTCGGGTTTGTCGCTCCGGACAGCGTTCTATCGCATTTTACTGTGTTCATGCTTGCGATATTCGTCGGATTTCAGGTCGTCTGGAACGTCAAACCGGCCCTGCACACCCCGCTAATGAGCGTCACCAACGCCATCAGCGGCATCATCCTCGTCGGCGGGATGCTCCAGCTACTCGGCACGAATACAAACCTAACGACGATCCTCGGCGGGATCGCCGTCCTGCTGGCCTCGATTAATATCGCGGGCGGATTTTTGGTTACGAATCGCATGTTGGCGATGTTTAGGAAGTAAAAAGGGTCATGAGTGATACTGTCTTTAAACAAGTAAATTACGATCTAAATTCGTTAGTTCAATATATCGAGCTCGGCGAAATCGCTCTTCCCGACATTCAGCGTCCGTTCGTTTGGAAGAATGCAAAAGTAAGGGATTTATTCGATTCTATGTATCAGGGTTATCCTGTTGGGTATTTGCTCTTTTGGCAAAATGGCGGCTCCGAAGACGGGAGGGTTATCGGCACGGATCTGAAGCAAAAACCGCCGCGTCTGCTAATCGTAGATGGTCAACAAAGACTTACGTCTCTTTATGCGGTCTTGAAAAGAATCGAGGTCATTAGAGAAAACTTCGCTAAAGAAAGAATCAACATTGCGTTCAGCCCGCTCGAAGAAACATTTCAAGTAGCTGACGCGGCCATTCGAAGAGATAAGTCTTATCTAACTGACATTTCAGTTTTATGGAGTCCTGAAACCGACCTGTTTGAGGTGGTTGATGGCTATCTTTCGGAATTAAAATCAACTCGCGAAATAACCGGAGATGATGAAAAGCAAATCAAGAAAGCAATATCAAAGTTACAGTCACTTGTTAGCTACCCGTTTACCGCGTTGGAACTATCAGCGAATATTTCGGAGCAGGATGTAGCCGACGTGTTTGTAAGAATCAACAGTAAGGGAACGCCATTGAATCAAGCTGATTTTATTTTGACAATTATGTCCGTATATTGGGACGAAGGGCGATTTCAGTTGGAAAAATTTTGTCGCGAAGCTCGTGTCCCTTCTGGGAGTGGGCCATCATCGTATAATCATTTTATTCAGCCTGACCCGGATCAGCTACTTCGTGCCAGCGTCGGTGTAGGCTTCAAGCGTGCCCGTTTGAAATATGTGTATTCATTGCTACGTGGGAAAGATTTGGAAACCGAGCAATTTAGTGACGAAAGACGCATAGAACAATTTGAAATTCTTAAAATCGCGCAAGAAAAGGTGATCAATCTTCAATATTGGCATGATTTTATGAATTGCGTACGTATGGCGGGATTTAGAAATGCTGGTCAAATTAGTTCGCAAACAAATCTGATTTTCTCCTACATTCTATATTTAATCGGTCGAACTGAGTACAGAGTGGACGAGTTCAAGTTACGTAAAGCGATCGCCCAATGGTTTTTCATGTCAGGCATGACTGGTCGCTTTACTAATTCCCCTGAATCAAAGATGGAATCTGATCTAGCGAATTTTCGTGATGTAAAGGATGCCGAGGGATTTCTTAAGGTTTTGTCAGGAGCTTGCGAACTCGCGTTGACTGAAGATTATTGGAATATTACTCTGCCGAATGCCTTAGCAACATCGTCGCCGCGTAGCCCCTCACTATCCGCTTATAATGCTTCGCTTGTTCTATTAAATGCTCCGGTTTTGTTCTCAAAAATGAAGGTCTCGGAATTGCTTGATCCAATATCTCAGGGTATACGACAGGCAGTGGAACGTCACCATCTTTTTCCTAAAGCCTACCTTGTGACAATAGGAATCTCAGACTTGCGAGAAACAAACCAAATAGCGAATTTTGCTTTTGTCGAATGGGGCGACAATATGAAGATTTTGGATCGTGCTCCACAAGAATATAACCCCGAAATGGCTTCGAGGTTTACTGAGGCTGAGCTTTCTGTGATGCAGCGTTTACATGCTCTTCCCCAAAATTGGGAAGAAATGCAGTATCGAGAATTCCTCGAAGCCATTTCGGGGTTATATTCTTGTGGAGCACGATCCAAAATCTTCATATTGTCGCCCCATTCGACAAAAGCA
>JANYIL010000188.1 GCA_025362075.1 Chloracidobacterium sp. | reverse complement strand
GTCCCCCAACCCTTGTATATGGTCTGCGTCCGCGTGCGTGGCCAGGATATGATCGATCCGCGAATAGCCCTTCGCCCACAAAACCTCCGAGACAACAGCCTCGCCGATCCCGCGAGTGTCGGGCTGGAACGGCTCGGCCTCGTCATCGTTTTTGTTACCATATATGGTGCGTCCACCGCCATCGACGAGCAGCGTTTCGCCATCGGGAAAGGTCACCAATGCCGAGTCGCCTTGTCCCACATCAAGAAAATCGATATGCAGCCGCCCATCCGGCCGCGGTGTGCTGAACGGATGAACTGCGACAATAACGATCAGGATCAATGCAGCGACAACCGCTCCGCAAAAAACCCGTTTATCAACAAAACGTCTCGCCGCTTTCAGCTCAAACGGTCGCCATCGATTGATCGCAAAGGCAATGAAAATCAGTGGCACAAAGTAAAAAACATAGATCGCCCATCCAGATCCGGTGTAAGCGGGGAGCCGAAAACTCGCCCAGTTGACGCTCGATAACAGCCTCGGCAATGACAGCATCAACCAATTCGAAAAATCCGCAATTATCGAAAATGGTGATGCAAGAAAGCCGCTAAGATGCCCCACGACCGCCCCGATGACCGCCGCAAAACTCTCGATCGCGATAAACAGTCCCACCCACAGATTCAGTAGGACGGACGCGACCGATACACGATGAAAATAGACGACCGACAGGGGCAGCATGCAAATCTGAACTATTAACGAAACGAGAACACCCTCGAAAAGGTAGCGGGCGACACGCTGAACTCCGTCGCCGATCCGCCCTACAAGATACGGTGATTTGAATAGCTTAGCCGACCATACCTGACGTTTTGATTCGACGGCCCAGGTATCTTCACGCCAATAGAGCATCTCGCAGAATCGCCGTAATCTGTCAGGTACGTTCGGCGGAAACGGCGTTTGTGCCGTCGGCGACCAGCTCCCGATGCGTTGGAGCTGTTCGACAAGCGGGTACGCAAAGGCAACGATCGCCCCGACGCTGACAAACGTTAACTGAAACGACGGATTAAGAATATCCGACGGCCGCCACACGAGCAGCAAGAGCGAGCAAAGCCCTAACGAATTGAGCAGCGTCCCGAGCCGGTGGATCGCGTAGGCAAACAATACGACCGTAAACATTATCGACGCCCGCACAACCGGAACATCGGCCCCGACCGCGAGCGTGTACCCCCACAAAACAGAGGTTGTTACGGCAAATTGCAGCCACCTATTCCGCGTCAATTGCCGCATAAACAGCAGCAATAAACCGCCAATAAACGTAATATGCAGCCCCGAAATCACGAGGATGTGAAACGTCCCGCCCTCGCGAAAAAGATCGGCCGTGTCCTTGTCGAGAAAGTATTTATCGCCCAGCAACGACGCGATCATCACGCCCGCAGCCGGCCAGCTCAGGTTGCGCCTGAAATCTTCGATCAATCCGGCACGCTGATCGTAAACCCACGCAAGCGGCAGAAAAACGCTCTCGTCGGCAATGTGCTCGATCAGCAATCGGCTTTTGACCGTCCCGGTTGCATCTATGCCGAGGCGGTCGAGCACGTCGCGTTTGGGCATCACGCCCGGATTTAGGAATTCATCTTCGCGTTCCAGGCTGCATGCGACGCGGATCCGCGATCCATATTTCAAATTTGAAATTTGAGATTGCAAATTAGGATCATCCGATTCTGCGTTTTTTGATGTCTCCGACACAAATACGCGAACCTCGCCGGAAACCTTTAGGTCATTGCCTCGGTACCGCAACATCTCAGCCCGCAGCCTGAGAAATTCTCCGTCCACCGACGGCTCCGGGCGGCCTAGTAAAACACCCTCGATCTCTACGGCTGAGCCTGACTTAACCTTGCCGTCGTCGTACAGAACCTTGAGCCGGTCGCCCCGGACGCTCTGAACTTCGGCCTGAAAAGACAGCGCTCCCGCTGCCGCAAAAGCTATGGCAATCAAGGCGGTAGCTAAATCTGTTTTGCGAAACGTAAATGCGAGCAATGCCGAAACGATGCAAACGGCAACGGATATTCGCAAATCGATCCCCACCACATGCGCTGACAGAATCCCAAATGCAAAACACACCGCCATAAACAACATCGGGTATCGGCTGAAAGTTGTACGACGGGCGGTTTCGGTCATCGTTAGATGTCATTCCGTTCTTAAGGAAGGGCGTAGCTCGGCAAAACGTTTTTCGCTGACGCCTTTGATCAGCATCAGGTGCTCGACGCGGTGAAACGGACCGTTCTCCTCGCGAAAGCCCACAATGGCCTCAGCGGTTTTGCGGCCGATATGAGGTAATTTTTCTAATTCTACAACGGTGGCGATGTTGATGTTGATAGCGTCGGTCGGAATCGGAGGGGTCGGACGTTCATACACAATTCGTGACGAACACGCGACGAGGCTTACAAACGAGATCAGGACAAATGGCAACAAATATCTCCAAACTCGGTTTCGCTCCGCAGGAGCCACGGAAATTAGCCCGATGCGGAGCGTCGGGTTACGAGACCCACGACCATTCTCGCACCACAGGTGCGATGCATCATTTCCACAAATATTTTTCATCGTAATCCACGCCCGCCGAGCGGAGTAGCTCAACATATTCATCACGCGCCGTTTTAACACGATGGTGTTCCATTTGATTCGCAATGTAGCGTTTAACGTTTTCGATTTGCAGCGGGCTAACCGTGAAAGCTCCGTACCCGCCCTGCCACGCAAAAAGCCGGTCGCCGATCTCCGTGTGCACCCATTTTGAGGACGCGACCTTAACGTCCTTGACAATATTTGCAAGCCAATGTGTGGCCCCAAAACCGACCAACAGATGGGCATGATCGTTCGTGCCTCCGATCGCTTCGGGAATGCAGCCGGCGGTTTTCAGACAGCCGCCGAGAAAGGCGTGTAGGTTGTTTCGCCACTCTTCACGGATGCTCGGGCGGTTGTCCTTTGTATGAAAAACGAGATGAGCGTGTAGGCTGAGATGTGTTTGAGACATAACATTATGCATCACACCTGCGGTGTGAGATATATTTCCTCCGTTTTCCCGACGCTAACGCATCGGGCTAATTTCCGTGGCTCCTGCGGAGCCAAACATGCATTCGCGTGTTCCCGACGCTTCGCATAGGGCTAATTTCCATCGTGCCTGCGGCAATGGGAATGCCTTCCCCTCATCCCGACGCTAACGCATCGGGCTAATTTCCATGGCTCCTGCGGAGCCGAATCGTTGTGCCGTAGGCACAATGTATATTAGCCCGATGCGAAGCGTCGGGTCGCGTTACCAAACCATAATCACGCACCGCAGGTGCGGCGGAAATTTAACCCGATACAAAACGCAGGGCGGCTCAACCATCATCCCCCAACGCACCATCATCAATGTCTTGTAAATCCTCGTACGCCTTGGGCAGGACCGGGCGGGCTCGGGATGAGCCGTCCATTTCGCCGATATAGCCTTCGCGGACCATGGCGTCGAGGATCGCGGCGGCACGGCCATAGCCGATGCGGAGGTGGCGTTGCAGCAGCGATGTCGAGCCGCGTTTTGCCTGGACGACGCATTTCAACGCATCGTGAAAGAGCGGGTCGCGGCGTCCGGGCAGATCGCCGCTATCGTCAAGCTCTTCGTCGGATTTTGTAATAGTTTGATCGTATTCGGGACGGCCCTGGGCCTTGATATGATCGACGACCTTACCGATCTCGACTTCGTTGACAAAGGCCCCGTGGACACGCAGCACCTGCGAATTGCCGGGCGGCAAAAACAGCATGTCGCCGTTTCCAAGCAGGCTCTCAGCACCGTTGCCGTCAATGATGGTACGGCTGTCGACCTTCGACGAGACGCGGAACGAGATACGTGACGGAAAATTGGCCTTGATAAGGCCCGTAATGACATCTACCGAGGGACGCTGCGTCGCCAGTACAAGATGAATGCCGACCGCCCGGGCCATCTGAGCGAGCCGCGTGATCGATTCCTCGACATCCTTACCCGAGACCATCATCAGGTCGGCCAGCTCGTCAATAATAATAACGATGTACGGCAAAATGCGGTGCGGGTCTCCGTTTTCATCCCACCTCTTGTCTTTATTTAGCTGCTTTGCTTTGACGTTGTAGCCATCGATGTTGCGAACGCCATAACCGGCCAGGTCCTTGTAACGGCGTTCCATCTCGGTGACCGCCCATTTTAGCGAGGTTGCGGCACGTTTCGGGTCGGTGATGATCGGTGCCGAGAGATGCGGAATATCGGCGTAGAGACCGAGTTCGAGCCGCTTGGGGTCGACCATGATGAATTTGACCTCATCCGGCTTTGCCTTGAACAGGATCGACATCACGAGCGTGTTGACGCCGACCGATTTACCCGCACCGGTCGCACCCGCGATCAGTAGATGCGGCATCTTGGCGAGGTCGGCGGCGTAGTTGACACCGTCGATCGTCTTGCCCAACGCGAGTGTCAGCAGCGACGCATTGTCCTTAAATTTCGGCGACTCGATCACCTCGCGAAGCTGTATCACCTCGCGTTTCTGATTGGGCACCTCGATACCGACAAACGCCTTGCCAGGGATGCGATCGATGCGGATGGACGGGGCCTTGAGAGCGAGGCAGAGATCGTCAACGAGGGCAGTAACACGTGAATATTTGACACCGGCGGCGGGCTTGAATTCAAACGTTGTAACGACCGGCCCCGGAGCAATATGCACGACCTTGCCGGGGACGTTAAACTCCTCGGTCTTTTGTTCGAGCAGCCGGGCGATCGCACGCAGATCGGCCTCACTATGCCTGGTCGCCGCATCCGGCCTTGTCAGCATCGACGAATCGGGCAGCACGTAATTGTCGTAGTTTTGGATGCTGACGGGCCGTGCGTCCTCGACCTCATCTTCTCCTTCGAAGGTCGGCTCGTCGGACGCAATGGCTTTCTGTTTCGCTTTTCCTGTAATTTCCTTAATGTCCGGTAAAGGCTCGCTGACCTTGACGGTTTCGTAAGATACTTGTTCGGCAGCGTTTTCGATCGTCGGTAACGACGGCTCGTCATCAAATACCGGCCCCGCACGCCCAACGGCCGCCGCCGCCATCTTTTCGATATCGCTGACCGAGATCGTCGGCGGCACCAATTCGGCAATCTCGCGTTTCTCACGACGCTTTTCAGCCCGGATTTTAGCCGCGCTGATCTCGTCTGAGCGACCCGCGTTGCGATTGCCGCGCCATTCATCAATGCGGATCCGCAGATTTTCCCACGCTACGTCAAAATGGCTCAGAAATCCGCCGAGCGTAAAATTGGTAATAAGCAAAACCGAGCACGCAAATACCGCAAACAGCAGTATCCCGGCTCCGATCCGCCCGATAAAATAGGCCGTCCCCTGGGCAGCCGCTTCGCCAACGATCGCTCCACCCTCGTATCCGCCAAAAAGCGACGTAATTCCCGCGAGCGAGATAGCAAAAAATACAAAGCCGCCAATCCGTAACGCACTCGGGATCAGAGTATTCGCCTGAAACACACGCCACGCGATCAGCCCGATCAATACTGGAAAAAGATATGCCGTCCATCCAAACCCGCTGATCAAGACCGCCGCGATATTCGCCCCGACCGGCCCGATCCAGTTATGCATCGACGAACCGTTACCGGTACTAAAACAAAAGCTCACGAACGGCAGACACGCCCGATCGGTCGCGGAGAAGGTCCAAAGTGACAGTAAAACCAGTACCCCAACCGCCACAACGATGACCGCCAGCACATCATTCCACAACGAATGCGTGGCCGCCTTGCCGCTCTTTTTCTTAAGCAAAGTGGTGCCGTCCGCGAGACAAAAATTAATGTCGTCGTCCTTATAAACCTCATTGCATGTAGGACAAACTTTCATGTTTGGAGTTCCAGCTTTAGCTGGCTTCTTCGCCCGGGCAGAGGCCAGCTAAAGCTGGAACTCCAAACCGGCTCCTTTCTTAAAAATCAAAAAGTCCTTGATAAAGTCGTCAATATCACCATCGAGCACGGCATCGACGTCCGATGTCTCATGCTTTGTCCGAGTGTCTTTCACCAATCTGTACGGGTGCAGCACATAGTTCCGGATCTGCGAGCCGAATGAGATGTCCTGCTTTGTCGCCTCGAGTTCGGCGGCCCCGGCCCGGCGTTTTTCTAGCTCGAGTTCGTACAGTTTCGAACGCAAAACCTGCATCGCGACCGCACGATTTTGGATCTGCGAACGCTGATTCTGACAAGTTACCACAATTCCGCTCGGCATATGAGTAATTCTTACGGCACTGTCGGTGACATTGACGTGCTGGCCGCCGGCTCCGGACGATCTGTAAGTATCTATACGCAGGTCCTTGTCCTCAATGTTCACCTCGATCGTCTCGTCGATTTCAGGCGAGACAAACATCGACGCGAAGCTGGTTTCGCGGCTACTGCCCGAATTGAACGGCGAGATTCGCACCAGCCGGTGAACTCCCGCCTCAGCCGACATCAGCCCGTAGGCATAATCGCCTTCGACGCGAAATGTCGCCGATTTGATGCCCGCCTCGCTGCCCGACTGCTCATCAAGTATCTCGGCCTTAAAACCTTTCTTTTCACACCAGCGCAGATACATCCGTAGCAGCATCTGGGCAAAATCCTGAGCGTCCGTACCGCCCGCTCCCGCTTGGATCGAGCAAATAGCGTTATTCGCATCCGTTTCGCCCGAGAGCAAACTCTCGGTCTGGGCCAGATCGACGTCTTTTTCGAGGGCGTTGATGAGCTTGTTTAGTTCGATCGCCGAATCCGGGTCCTCGGCCGCAAATTCGAACAAGACCTCGGCATCGGAAACTCCCGTCTCAAAACCGTTCTGCCGAGCAAGAGCCTTTTCGACAAAGCTCCGCCGCTGCACAACCCGTTGTGCCTTTTCCTGATCGTCCCAAAAACCGGGAGCGGAGATGAGTTTTTCCGATTCGTCTAGTTCTTTTTGTTTTGCAGGCGCGTCAAAGGAACCTCCCAAGTTGGGTAACTTTTTCTCGTGTCGATTCGAATTTTGTTTGTAGTTCTGTGAGTTCCATGTCTTATTTTCTCTTTGCGTTCTCTGCGTCTTCCTCAGCGGTCTCTGCGTTAGAATCGATCTCAACGCAGAGATCGCCGAGATTTACGCAGAGTTCGCAGATTTAATTCCGTCGCGGCGACGGCGAAAACCAATAATAAACAATCCAAATGTTACGACTGAACACAACCACCCAAACCAATCGCCATATTTTACGTAAAATGTCTGCGAACCGTCGCTTTTTGACACAGACCACGTTCTTGTGTCTTCCTGATACGCGGAGGTTGGGTTCAAAACCTCGCCTTTTTCGTTGATATAGGCTGTAATTCCAACATTTGTGACACGCAAAACCGGCCTGTTAGTCTCGGCGGCACGGAATACGGCGTTTGCGAGGTGCTGCCGCAGGACCGGCGTCGGGCCGAGGTAGCCGTCGTTTGTCATTTCAATGAGCACGTCCGCCCCGTCGGCGGCGTAATGCCGCGAGAGTTGACCAAAATGTGATTCGAAACAGATCATCACGCCGGCCTTGGCATCACCAATCGGCAGCAAATCGTATTCGCGTCCATACGAAAAATTCCCGACAAACCCCGGCAATATGCCCTCTAACAGCGGCGGCACGGCCTCGCCAAACGGCAGAAGGTAGATTTTATCATACTCCGCGACCTCTTTTCCCATCGGGTCGACCATCACGGCGGAGTTAAAATATTTGCCATTCGTCTTGTCAGGCTCGGCCGAATTGAAAAGTACGCTGACGTTATTCCGCCGGGCAAAATCGTTTATATAGTGCTGAAACTCCCGATCATCCTCATACATGAAATTCATGGGCGATTCGGGCAGAATGACCGTCAATGGTTCGTTGTTCGTTGTTCGCAGCTTTCTGATCTCGGTCTCCGCCAGGTCGATCTGATGCTGACGCAGCCGCTCCCATTTTGCGGAATCCAGCCCGGCCATCGGGACGTTGGGCTGGATCGCAACAACCGACGACGAGACTTTTTTGTCTATGTTCGGTTGAGCGTCACCCGTATCTCCGACAAAGGTCGTAAAATACGCAAACCCTATCCAGAATATAGCGATCGCGGCATACAGCGAATATTTTTGCCCGCTGCTGATGAGCCTCAGATTGCTCCAAAAAAGAAAAGCGTTGAATATCAGAATCAGAAATCCGACCAGATAAACACCGCCGATAGACGCGAAGTGGACCGTGTCACCGCGAAACGCCTGCGAATAGGCAATAGCATTCCAATTGTTTCCGGTCAGCCAATAACGCAAAAACTCGGTGAAAACCCACAAAAACGGCGCTGCAAGTATCGCTATGCTACCAAACCGCCTCAGCAATATCGACAGCATCCCGGCAAATATCGCCGGAAACAACCCGACGACGATCGCCACGATCAGCATCAAAAAATACGCCATTGGCCACGGAAATCCGCCGTAAGTAATCGGAGCAAACGTCAGCCACCAGCACGTGCCGAAAAAGAAAACAGTCCCAAACAGCCATCCAACGACAAACGACCTCGCGGTCGATGCCTTTTCCCGCTCGATCGCCCACAGCAGCGGGACCAGGGCAAACCAAGCGAGATACCAGAATTCGAAGTTTGGAAAGGCAAGCGTCAGCATCGCCGCCGACACCAGGGCGAGAAAAGCATTGAATGGCGACGGGACAATCATGCCGGGGCGAGGCAGCTTCATTGTCGTCATTCTAACAGAAAATCCGGCCCGCCTCTTTTCGCTGAGTGGTCAGAATGATCTAATTCGAATTACTCCGTCTGACGTTTTTCGTAAATGTACAAATTTTGTCATCAAAAACTGACAGATTCCGTCATTTTCGGTCAGACCGCTCGGTCAATCATTCAAAATGAATTAACACGTCGGTCTCGCTCCCATTGAAACAAAGCAGTTTGAACGAAATCGCTCAAAACGCCCGAAACACCGATAAATAAGGGTTTAAAAGAGGAAAGTCCGGCGTGGGGCCGGACTCATTAGGTAAGGACAACTGGGGGAACGCTCGGAAGGTGTACGAGCACAGCGGCAAACCGCGCTCGGAGTGGTGATGGCGGCGGGGTCTTGACCAAAACTGCATCAAGCTAGCCGCTGTTCTACATAGCACGTAGCGTGCCAAAAAAAGGGTCAAGGTTCAAAGTTCCGAGTTCAAAGTTGTCGGAAAAGAAAAAAGCCCGTATTAACAGGCCGTTTCCACGAAAATAATTTTGGAATAACGAGAGGCTTATAACTTGGAACCCTGAACTTTGAACTTTGAACCGGTTTTACGCACTATTTCGAGCAGCGTTCTGACAGTCTTTGTAAGGCGAGGGCATCCTGGTTCTCGGCGTCGATCTCCATTGCCGAAGCGGCGTAGTTTTTAGCCTGCAGACAGTCGCCCTTTTCCACATAGATTTTACCGAGGTTTACATGCGCGTCGATGAGCCGGTTGTCCCAGAAGATCGATGTCTTAAACTGATTAATAGCCTGGTCGATATCGCCGCGTCGCAGATTTATTTTGCCCAGCAGCAAGTAGCTCTCCGCACTCATCGGCTCGCCCACAAGTACGCGTCGCAGGGTCGCGGTGGCCTCGTCGTCATTGCCATTTTTGATAAGAGCACGGGCTTGCGCGAGTAATGCATCGGTCTCGTTAGGCTGAGCCTGGTTGTTTGGGATAGGCCGGCGGCTCATGATTACCGCGACAAAGTCTTTACGTGCCGGCTGCTGCACACGCAGACTGATCTCGGGAACGGTATGTGTTTTCTGCCATTCCGTCTCAAGCTTTGCGTATCGATTGTTATCGGTCAAAAATCGCTTTGCCTGATCGTCGATATCCTTGGCCGTTGGGTCTTTCAATGTTTCGAGTACCTTTGATAACAAATAATACGATTCGCCGTCGCGTGGATTGGCGACGATCGATGCACGGAAACGGTCAGCAGCTTCGTTCATATTTCCGATCAGAAATAATGCCGTCGCATAGTTAAACCGCACATTCACATCGTCGGGCGATGAGTCGGCGGCCTTTTTTAATAGATCTACGCCCTCGGTCAGTTGGGCCGCGGCCTTGGCCGGGTTTTTCTTCTCAGCTCTTGACGCCTGCACCGATATCGCACCCAGGGCATTGTATACGGTGGTGAGTTTCAGATCGTCGGTGAGCGGCCGCAAGGTCGCCATTGCTGACTCGAAATTACCCTGCTGCAAAAATATGAGGCCTAAATAAAATGATGCTTCCGCGTAGTTTTCATCGCCGCACTGGGCGGGTTTCTTGTCAGCCCGCGCTTTGTCACGGCATTTTTGATTTGCGCTGATAACGCGTTCGAACGAATTGATCGCGTCATTACCTTTTCGTTGAGTGAGATATAAATGCCCAAGCTCGAGGGCGGCTTCGGAATAAACACCATCCGGGGTCGCCTCTGTATAAAGCCGCGACGCATTCTTGAAGTAATTCTCTCGCGATTCAACGGCGGGCGTAAGCAAGCCCTTGATATACGCCTCGAAAGCACGCGCGGGCACCTTATTGGCCGCCTCGATCAACTGGTTCTGCGAGTACGGCAGCGATTTGTCTCGCTGATAAAGAATCTGATATGCGATCTGACCTTGGATGGTCTGTAGATTGCCGAGGGCGTCGTTCAGATTGATATCCCGCGTTATCTGCTTGCCATCAATGACCTCGCTCATAAAGCGGCCCTCGGTGACGCGGATGATTTTAGCGGTAACGTTGATCGTCGCCGCGGAATCGCTGCTGGCGGGTACGATCACATATCGGCCTGCGATCAGTAGTGTCGCATTACTTTCGCGGGCAAGCTTAAGTGATGTGGCAAGGCTGGGCAGCGTGGTCAGCGGTATTCGCAGGCGTTGCTGAATGAGTTTTCGCTCTTCGTTTGTGATTACGCTCAGATTGGGAACCTTGAGCAGGTCGGACAGCGAGTCGGCAAAACTCTCGCCGACCCAGTTAAATTCGCCTTTCCCTGAGGTATTTTCAAACGGCAGCACGATCAACACGTCCGTACCGCTGCCCGCGGTTTGTGCCAAACCGCTGATAGAAAAAAACGCGGCAATAATCGATATATAAAAAAGTCTTTTCAGCATTAAGTTCCCCAAAAACAAAAACTCGCTCGATGCGAGCGAATCTGAGGTCAACTAACTTTGATGCAGAATTACTGCCTTAAGATGGTATCCGGTACGGGATTTGAACCCGTGTTGCCGCCGTGAAAGGGCGGTGTCCTAACCCCTAGACGAACCGGACACAAACGCTCCGCCTGCTCGCAAGCGAACGATAAGAATATCGGACGCCTCATTTCTTGTCAAACCAAGTGTCTCATCTTGTCAAACCAAGTGTCTCAAAAAGTGTCTCATTTTTGTCTCAAATGAGACACTTTATTGTTGTAGCGATTAAACTTACGCGTTTTGTCTCATTTTGTCGATTTTCACGGCGGCTTTTCGACGTGCGTCCCAAGAGTTTCCAAAATCGTCCAATATTGAACACCTTTATTGTTGCAAACATTGAACTTACACCGTGTTGTCCAACTTTTGCTTATTGGACAAAAAAACTGATTGGCGCAACCGATCTTGATCGGTCAACCAGCTAAATTATCAAATAACATGCCGCCAATTGCACCAGCGACGACCGTTGCAATAATAGCACAGATTCTTAGCAAAGCAAAGACAAATTACCGGCGGCGGCGCGATCTGCGAGTTTCTTTTTCTTCGAGCAGGGCCAGCGGTTCGGTGTATTGACGATAGAGGTCAAAGAGGAATTCGAGGCGTTCGAGTTCGTTTTTGAAACGGCGTGTGCCGTAGCAGGCGTCAACCGCTTCGTCATTGGCACGGTGGGCGTCGAGCAATTCCTTTGGCATTTTCAGCGGATCGTAAAGGACGGCAAATGTCGCGTCGGGGAATGAGGATCGAGCGTCTAGTATCGCTTGGGCTGTCAGGCCAACGCGCTCGCGGTTCTTGTGAGCCGGTTCCATCGGAAAAGGAAAGTTGTTGTAAACAAGATTATTTGAGTACCTGTAATCACTTTTCAATCGCCCGCAGACCTGCCGCATCCAAGCGTTGTGCATTGTCGATGTCAGAACGCCGAAATGAAAGAGTGTGGCGTTCGGAACAATTGAAACAAGATCATTGACACAAATTTCTCGCGGAAAAAAACCAATCGGAATATAGCGGCGATTTTCAGACGATACCCGTGGAATTAGCAAAAAATCGCCATCTGGCTGTCTAATTTCAGCGAATAGATATGGTACTTCCGCGAGACTTACTGTTGCTCGTTTTGTACTTTTTCTCCGAAAATTCCGCACCGCCTGAACTCTGGCCACCACTTCCGGTAATGCTCCCCATTCGCTAGGATTTGCACCCTTTAGCCACAAGCAAAAACGATCAATTCCATTAATGAATTCTTCCGAGCCATAAATTCGTCGGATAAACTTCTCGGCATTTGGCTCCTTTGCCAAAAATTCGGCTCTTTCGGATTGACCATTCAGAAATAAATATCCGCCATCGACTGGCTTATTTCCATAGATCAATTCTGGTACATCGCATAGCGGCGTCCGACGAGTTGTTACAACGGTATCAGCCGCGTCGATCAGATACGGATTGATATTCTTAACTTGGACCTCATGCGCTTCAGATTTTGGCGTTTCGTAGTCAAAAAGACGTTTTGGCTTCACATCAAACAAACCAAAACCAATGATCACGCAATAAACTGCCGCCTTGCCGCTCGCCTCGTTGCTCCACTTAAATGTACGGTGGGCAAAATGAACCTTTACGCCGCGAGCAAGAAGATACTGCCAGAGAACCCCGACCTGCTCGCCCTGGGTGATGGAGTTCGTTGAAACAAACGCAACCTTGATCTCCGTGCCTTCGATGAATTTCGCTGCTTTTATATACCACGAGCAAACATAGTCCAGAGTTTTGAAATTCTGAACGTCTGAGCAGCAACATTCCATATCAGCGGTTTGCTGGTCGCTTCGCTTATCTTTACCAATAAACGGCGGATTGCCGAGGATGTAGAGGTTTTCGCGTCCTGTCCCTGAAAGGGACGAAGGTAATAGCGTCGGGTGAAACCCGACGATTTGATCGGATTGGATTTCCGACGCTGAAGGTGTCGAATGAGGGCGTTGTTGTTCGTCCCCTTCAGGGACGGGTGCGTGTGTGTCGCCGTGTCGTCGGGTTTCACCCGACGCTATTTCATTTGTCGCTTTCAGCGACGGTGATACGACATCGTTCCAATCGAGTCTTAGAGCATTTCCGTGAACAATATTCGGCGTATGTTCGAGGGGCAGGCGAAAATACGGAACTCCGAATTCAGCCGAAAGCTCCATATTTGCGAGATGGTCGGTCAGCCACAGGGCGACGCGGGCGATCTCGACCGGAAATTCCTCATACTCGATACCGTAAAACGAATCAACGTCGATCTTTGACAGATCGGAGACGAGTATTTGTCCCTGCACATCGCCCGTTAAACCACGTATCTGTTTTAGTACAGCCAATTCCAACCGCCGCATCTCGCGATAGGTTATGACCAGAAAATTGCCACACCCACAGGCGGGATCGAAAAACCTGAGAGAGGCGATCTTTTCATGAAAGATGCGCAGCTTGTACAGATTGTTTTTGACGTTCTCAAATTCGGTAAGCAAGTCATCGAGAAACAGGCCGTGTATGACCTTTAGAATATTTTTCTCGCTTGTGTAATGAGCACCGAGATTTCGCCGCTTTTCCCTGTCCATTACTGACTGAAACAACGAGCCAAAGATCGCCGGCGACACCTTACTCCAATCGAATTCGCATGCCTCGATCAGTATTTGCCGCATCTTGCGGTTGAAAAATGGCAGATCGTTACGCTCGGCAAACAGGGAGCCGTTTACGTGAGGAAATGCCCGGATATCTTCGTCAAGCGTACTCTGCCGCGAACTCTCAGGCGTGTCGAGAACCTGAAAAAGCTGGGCCAGCATCGCACCGAGATTCGAGCCGTCCTTAGCCGTCTTTTCGGTCAGGAAATAAAGAAAACTGCTTCGCGGCAGGAAAATGCCGGTGTCATCGGCAAAGAGACAATAGACGAGCCGGACAAGAAAGGCTTCGAGCTTGTGTCCGCTATAGCCGCTTGCGGTCAAAGCATCGTGCAGTTCGCCAAGTTTGAGCGCGACCTTAATATTTACCGGGTCCTGCTCTTTGTATACGCGTTTTTGATAGCCGGAGATCGCACCGAAAAGCTGTATTTTGTCGGGCAGCGCCTCAAGCGTGAATTGTATTTCCTCTTTAGTTTCGAGATTGTAGAGGCGAAACGCCGCAAAGTCGGAGATCAGGACGTATTCGGGTAATTCGTCGACTGGCAGATTTTCGAGATACTCAAACGCCTGAGAACTGGCTTTGTCAAAATTCTGCCCTCGTGATTTGTGTTCAACGAGCAACACCCCTCGCCAAAACAGGTCAATCGCCCCTGTGTTCTGATTGTTCTTTTGAACCGCCCGCTCAAAGATCGCAACCTGACGGCGTTTGATGCCGAATATCTCAAGAAACTCGTTCCAAAACGTTTGCGACTCAGCACGTTCGCGCGATTCATCTTTCCACTCATGGACAAAGGTAATCGCATTGTTTCGGATTTCGGCTTGGGATAGACGAGGCATTGGTTTTCAAAGTAGTCCAAAATACATGGAAACGCAACCTGCCAGCGCCCACGAATCTGCTTCGATCCTTGTCACTCGACGCGGCTTTATATTAAGGTTAAGTCACGATGAAAAGAGTATTTCTGATCGATGCGATGTCGCATATTTATCGTGCGTTCTTTGCCCCGATGGGCATGAAGCAGGATCCGCTGCGAAACAGCAAAGGTCAGGTCACGCAGGCGGTATTTGTCTTTACCAACATGCTCCGCAAGCTGCTCAAGGACGAGCGGCCCGAGTATATTGCGGCGGTCTGGGACACCGATGTCCCGACGTTCAGGCACGATTCGTACGTTGACTACAAGGCCAATCGTGCAGCAATGCCCGAGGACCTTTCGACTCAGTTACCTTACATCGAGCGTGTGTGCGAGGCTTTTTGCATTCCGATCCTCAAAGCTGACGGCTTTGAGGCCGACGACGTGATTGGCACGCTTGCCAAAGAGATTGCCGCCAAGGAAATGCAGGCGGTGATCGTTTCAAATGACAAGGACCTGTGCCAGCTCGTATCAGATCCCTACGTAATCGCGATGCGGAGTAACTCGACGAATCTGAAACGCAAAGTCCCCGTACCCGCCGTCGAATGGTGTGACGAAGCGTGGGTCAAGAACAAGTTTGGCGTCGGACCGGACAAGATCATCGATCTGCTCGGCTTGATGGGCGATGCGGTCGATAACATTCCCGGTGCTCCCGGCATCGGAGCTGTCGGCGCTCTCAAATTGGTTCAGGAATGGGGTTCTGCTGAAGCGGCGATGGAACATGCCGCCGAGATCAAGCATAAGACCCAGCGTGAGAGCCTACTCAATAACCAGGCCATCATTAAGCAATCTCTCGAACTTGCGACGATACATTGCGCTGTGCCGGTCACGCTCAACCTCAAGGATCTGGAACACGGTGCGCCCGACCGCCAAAAGGCTTTCGAACTGTTTCGCGAGCTGGAGTTCAAATCGTTGATCAAGGAGTTTGGCGACAGTGTTGGGACGTTTGAAAGTCCACAACCCACCGGCGGAGGCGGCCTTTTTGACAGCCTCCCGACCCACACCGGCGGGGCGGTTGAGGCGAAATACTCGATAGTCAACGACAAGGCCGGGCTGGATTCACTTGTGCGGCGGCTGTTCGAAATCGAACAGTGGAGCTTTCACGTCAACGACGTCAATTCCAATGAAAAATCGAGCTGCTACGAAAAGCTTGCCCCCCACGGAGTCGCAATCGGCCTCGGAAACGGCGAGGCGTTTTATGTCGACATCGAGAATTTTGCCGAGGGCCGCGACGCGGTCGTCAAGCCGTTGAAAGATGTGCTAACTAACGGATTCCTCGACAAGACCGCGTATGACGTTAAGCGAAACACCGGTGCCCTGCTCAAGCTCGGGATTCGCCCGGAATCGGTCAGGGATGACCCGATGATAGCCGCATATCTGCTCGATCCCGGCCGCACAAATTACCCGCCCGACTTCCTGGCCCAGGTTTACCTGGACATTGACGCGGCACACTCCGTCCCTCAAGGCTTTGATGAGCCCGTTTTTCGAGCAATGGAAACCGCCGATTTCACGGCGCGCCTTACTCCGGTTCTGCGGGCGAAGATCCGGCAAGATCGGCTCGAAAAAATGTACGCCGATATCGAAATGCCGGTCATAGACGTTTTGACCGACATCGAGCTTGTCGGCATGAAGGTCGATGGTGACGCCCTCAACAAATTCTCGGCCGACATTAGCGAAGAGTTGGCTAAGCTGAGCGAGAAAATTTTCGAGATCGCCGGACGCGAATTCAATATCGGTTCGCCAAAGCAGGTCGGCGAGATATTTGGCGAACTCAACATCGCGACAGGCAAGAAGACTGCGACCGGGCAGATTTCGACCAGCCACGACGTGCTCGTCGAGCTTGCGTTGACGTACGAGATCGCTCAATTCATCATCGATTACCGCGAGATGGACAAGCTCAAGGCAACCTACGCCGACGCCCTGCCGCGAATGATCCGCGAGGATGGTCGGGTCCACGGCTGCTTAAATCAAACCATCGCCGCGACAGGCCGTCTTAGTTCGACCGAGCCGAATTTGCAGAACATCCCTGTCCGCACCAAGCTCGGACAAGAGATCCGCCGGGCGTTTATTCCCGAAAAAGGTAACAAGCTCATCTCGGCCGACTACTCGCAACTTGAATTGCGAATACTTGCGCACATCACGCAGGACGCGAATATGCTCGCGGCGTTTAAGAACAATGAGGACATTCACGCGCAAACCGCGAGGCTCGTTTTCGGTGCGACGGATGAAAAAGACCTTAAGGAAAAACGGCGGCTCGCCAAGATCGTCAATTTCGGCATCGCCTACGCCGTCGAGGCATTTGGCCTGTCACAGCGTGTCGGCATTTCGCGTGCCGAGGCTCGCAAGGTCATTGATGATTATTTCGCGACCTACAAAGGCATTCGCGAATACATGGATCGTACCCCGATCGAGGCCCGTGAAAAGGGCTACGTGACATCGCTCTTTGGCCGACGGCGGTATTTCCCGTCGATAAACGACCGCAACTTCGCCGTCCGCTCACGCGCCGAGCGCGAAGCGATAAACATGCCGATCCAGGGAACGGCCAGCGACATTGTAAAAATCGCAATGATCCGCGTGGCCGATGCTCTGAAAAAAGAAAAGCTCGAAACCAAAATGATCATGCAAGTCCACGATGAGCTTTTATTCGAGGGGCCGGAATCCGAGGTCGAAGCAGCAAAGGTATTGATCAAACGCGAAATGGAAGCCGCCGCAACGCTCGACGTTCCCGTAATCGTCGATGTCGGCGTCGGCGATAACTGGATGAACGCGAAGTAAGAGGGGAGTCGGCCACAAAAAGCACAAAAGGCACAAGGGATTGATTTTGTGATTTTTGTGGTCAAGTTTCTTATGAAGACAGAACGGACGAGTCTCAAACGTCTGCCCAAGCGTGGCAATTTTGACCGCGAGACGATCAACGCCATTCTTGATGAAGGCTTTTTTTGCCACGTGGGATTTGTCGTTGACGGCCAGCCGTATGTCATCCCGACGGGTTTTGCACGTATCGGCGACGACCTGATGCTTCACGGCTCAGCGGCGAGCCGAATGATGCGAAATCTCGCTCAGGGAATCGATGTTTGCGTAACTGTGACTTTGGTCGATGGCCTCGTACTGGCGAGGTCGGCGTTTCATCATTCAGTCAATTATCGTTCCGTCGTGATACTCGGCAAAGCCGAAATGGTCACCGAGGCCGACGAGAAAAACAAAGCCCTCGAAGCATTTACCGAGCACATAATTAAGGGCCGCTGGGCAGAAGTCCGCTGGCCGACCGAGCTTGAATTAAAAGCGACGACTGTTCTGAAACTGCCGATTACAGAGGCCTCGGCCAAGATTCGCACCGGCGACCCAGTCGATGATGACGAAGATTACTCGATGGACGTCTGGGCCGGGGTTTTGCCGCTTAAAATCGAAGCTGGTATCCCGATAGACGACACCAAGCTAAATTCAGGAATCAATGTCCCGCAATATGTCTCAAAATATAAGCGTTAAGACTTTGCGTTCTTAGCGACTTGGCGTGAGAAGATTTCACGCTCAGCCGCTACGAACGCAAAGCAGATCAAGAAACATTTATGTATAGAAAACATTTCGCCGCCGCCCTCGGCATCGTCCTGATTTTTGTTATGCACGCTCTATCACAAAGCGACGCCGGAAAGATCCCGCCCGAATGGCAGACTACGGCCGAAAAAACCGATTATCAGAAAACCTCGCGTTATGACGAGGCGATTGCGTACGCGAAAAAGCTTGATGTGGCGTCGCCGCTGATCCAGTATCGCTCGATCGGCAAAAGCAATGAGGGACGCGACATTCCGCTGCTGATCGCCGCATCGGGACTAGCATTCACGCCGGAATTGGCCCGCAGGCAGGGCAAGGCGATCGTCTTTATTCAGGCTGGCATCCACGCGGGTGAGATAGATGGCAAGGACGCAGGATATGCTCTGCTTCGCGACATCGCGATCACCAAAACGCGGCTCGACCTGCTCAAGAATGTCGTTATTCTTTTCGTGCCGATCTACAACGTCGATGGGCACGAGAATTTCAATGCGTTCATGCGTATAAACCAAAACGGGCCGGAGGAAATGGGATTTAGAGCAAACTCTAATAACCTCAATCTAAACCGCGATTACATGAAGGCCGACGCCCCCGAAACCCGTGCGTGGCTCAAGCTGTGGAATGAGTGGAAGCCCGATCTTTTTATCGACTGTCACGTCACGGACGGGGCCGATTTTCAGTACAACGTGACCTACGAATACGCCCATTTTCAGGAGGTTTCGCCCGCCATTAAAAGCTGGATGGACGAGCATTTTGACGGCCACGTCGTGCCACAGGTCGAGAAAGAGGGCAATCTGCTGACGCACTATGTCGAATTTGCGGGCCGCGAAGTCACCGGCGGCATCGCGACGTTTATCGCGACGCCAAAATACGCAACCGGCTACACGCCGCTCAGAAACCGTGCCGGGCTGCTCATCGAGACACACGTTTTCAAGCCGTATAAATCTCGTGTTCGCGGCACCTACGACGTGTTGAGGTATACAATTGAGGAGGTCGGCAATAGTAAGTCGAGCCTATTTGTCGCCAATGTGACGGCCGACACGCAAACCGTCGAAACCGGTAAAACTTACGATCCGAAACGGCAATTTCCACTCGCCCTCAGCACGACCACCAAATCTACGCCGCTCGCGTTCAAAGGTGTCGAGTACAAAATGGAGGACAGCACGATTTCGGGGAGCAAACGCATAGTTTATGGTACCACTCCGCATGAATACACCATCCCGAAATTTGACGAAGGCAAAATCGACAAAGCCGTCGCACCGCCTCTCTATTACATTGTCCCGCCGCAATACAAGGACGTGATCGACGTGCTCAAATTCCACGGGATTAAGTTTGACACGCTGAAAAAAACGATGGAGATCGAGGTCGAAAGCTATCAGCTCAGCGAACCAAAATGGGCGACAAATTCGTTCGAAAATCGCATCACGATGTCATGCAAACCAGTGCCGACAAAAGAAAAACGAACGTATGCTGCGGGATCGGTGCTGGTTCCGATGGCCCAGGAAGCTGCTGCCGTGGCGATCCACTTGCTCGAACCCGCTAGTCCCGATTCATTCGTATACTGGGGATTTTTCAATTCAGTCTTCGAACAAAAAGAAGGCGGCGAAGGCTATATTGTCGAAAACCTAGCCCGCGAAATGCTCACGAAAGACCCTAAATTAGAAGAAGAATTCAACCGCCGCCTGCTCGACCCGGCGTTTGCACGCAACCCGCGGGCAAGGCTCAATTTTTTCTACGAACGCTCGCCGTATTTTCTAAATCAGAAAGTGGGCGTTTATCCGGTCGGTCGGATCACTAAGAAATTTGAACAGTAAAAATGGAGAACACACCGGCGGATAGCACGCGCAATTCATACCGTTGGGTGATTGTGTGTGTCGCTACCACCGCGCTAATAATCAGCAACGGCCTGACGATCGGCGGGTTTCCGCCATTTTATAAGTCGATCCGCGAGGAGTTTGTCGTGATCGGTGCGATCGAACAAGCCCACGCCGAGACCTTTATCGCCAATGGCGCGAATATCGTATTCCTGATGTCCGGCGTTTTTTCGCTGCTCGGCGGCTGGCTGCTGACCCGCATCCGGCTAAAGGGGCTGATGCTGACGGGCTGTGTAATGCTGGGCGTCGGGCTTGTACTCCACTCGCAGGCAACTACTGCCGAACTTGTTTATCTCGCCCGTTTTCTGATGGGAGCCTCGCTCGGCTTTGTCGGCGTTGCTCCAAATGTCGTACTCGTCTCAAATTGGTTCAGCCTCGGTCGCGGCACGGCCCTGGGCATCGTACTTACCGGCACAAGCCTTGGCGGGTCAGTCGTTTCGTTGCTGGCGGGGCCAATGATCGCGAATTACGGTTGGCGAACCGCGATGTTCGCTCTCAGCATGCTTGTCTGGATTGTCTTGCTACCCGCGATTATCTTTTTAGTCAAAGATAGACCGGAACAGGAGCCTGCCGCTGCCGCTGTTCCTGATACTGGCTCCGACGGGATGACTTTTGTTCAGGCGGTTCGCACACCCGTGTTTTGGGCTTTTGCCGCGTGTGCCGCACTTGTTTTTTATCCTATCTTCGTTACGCTCCAGCAATTTATTCTCTACGTTCAAACGCCGAAGATAGGCATCTCCGCCGAATCTGCGGCGTTTGGCCAGTCAGCACTGCTTGCGATCAGCGTCGGGGGCAAATTTCTCGCGGGCTTTCTGAGTGACAAGTTCCGTGCTGTAACGGTAATGGTATTTTTCGCGTTTCTGATGTTTCTCTCGTCGCTCGTCTTGCTCGACCTGACGGCACGAAACGCGTTGCTGTTCCTGCTGCCCTTTGCACTGGGCTATGGTGGAACATGGGTATTGCTGCAGCGGCTATCGGCAGATTTCTTCGGAAAACGTGAGATCGGCAAGATACTCGGCGCGATCACGCTGATCGAGGTCGCCGGAGCCGCCATCGGAGGCCGTATTACCGGATATCTCGCCGATCAAGCTGGGGGTGATTACACAAGTGCATTTTACGGCGTGACGGTCGTCGCGGCGTTGGCGTTCATATCAACGCTTGTGATTCTCCGTATGCAGAAGCCCGCACGTTGAGTCGAGGGCGTAACACTACTGTTGGATGTTACGCCCTTGCTAACACGCGGGCTGCTGCAATTAATATGGTGGAGATGAGGAGGTTCGAACTCCTGGCCTCTGCATTGCGAACGCAGCGCTCTGCCAAACTGAGCTACATCCCCACACGAACCTTGATAATAAAAAGCTGTGTGGGGACTGTCAAGCTGTCATTGTGGGAGATGCCGATAACCAAATATTAGTGCCGTGTAAACACAAGTCTTAGCGGCATATAGTAACGGCCGTGGAAAATGTCGTTTGACGGCCCTTTGTTTTGGGCGTCATTTATTCGCGCGACATTGTCATATGAGGTCGAACCACATATACCCACCGAATTCGAATCCATTACCCACGTATTCGTATCAGGATGGGTTACCAGCATATATCCAAGATCGGTGAGCGTACCGTGGCCGGCACGATATCCGATATACCGGTTATAACTTGATGAAATCGGCATACTTCCGACCAACCCTTCGCATCGGGATGATCCAATAGCCATGGTTTGCAAATACAGGCCGGTTTTCACGAACGTCAAAAAATACGAACTGCCGCTGGTCGACCCGGTTAGCAACGCTCCGACCGGCTCGATGGGCGAAGTGTAGAATACAGTCGAGGTCCGATTGCCAGTCTTAAAACTCAACACACCCGTCGAGAGAAATGAGGCCGCTACGCCCTGGATTCCATTAAGGTAACTGCCGCCGCCATCCGAACCGAATCCGTAGAGCCCCTGGCTCGCCGTGTCATCGATCACGACATCGAGATTTACCTGTGCCGGCTGGCTGCCGGGTTTCTGAGTGTAAGCGGCCGCAGAAACCGTAAATGCAAAAATCATGGCCATTAATAATCTTAAAATTGTCGTCATAATTATCTCCTGTCAAAATTAACGCTATTGGAAATACCAGATCAGAATCGCGTCATGATCCATGACCGGCAGTAGAAGCCCGCAACCGAAAACATTTGAAATAAATTCTCTTTTAGGCTTACAATGCTTACAAGAATACAAACAGTAATAGACCGGTGTCCTTAAGGAACCCTAAAGTTTCCCTAAAACTTGTTAAATACAATGAACGGACGTCCCAAGGCCTCATTTGAATTCGGCGAATACCGGTTAATCCCGGCGGAGCGTTTGCTTTTGAAAGACGGAAGCCCGATTCAGCTCCCACCTAAGGCATTCGACATTCTCGTCGTATTGGTAGAAAACACCGGTGAGTTGGTTGATAACAAACGAATGCTGGAGCTGGTTTGGCCTGATAGCTTCGTCGAAGAAGCGAATATTCAGGTCCAAATGTCTTCTATACGGAAGGCTTTGGGTGAAAACGGAAATCGACACTTTGTGGAAACTGTTCCAAAGGTTGGTTACAGATTTATAGCCAAGTTGAAACAAACCGAAAATGGAAGCCGGAGCGAGGAACCACCGGTCCCTTCGGACCCTGCGGTTCATCAAGGGCTTAAATCGAATGATAATGATCCTGCTTCCTCAATATTTTCACCAAAACGCTCCCGCCTGAAAACGGCGGCCATCTTTGCAGCGATTCTAATCGCGAGCTCGACTCTAATTGTCTTTGGTTTTTTGAAACAACGGTCGTCCCTAAAAAGCTTCGACAATCTTTCACAAAGAATGAAATTGTCGAAACTGACTGATTCCGGAGCGGCTTTTGCGGCCGCAATTTCTCCGGACGGAAAATATGCTGTTTATCAAAGCCAAAACGATGGAAAATACAGCATTTGGTTGATGGATCTCGGATCGAAAAGTAGCGTTCAGATCGTACCGCCAGGTGTAACGGTGTTTAGCGGACTAACATTTTCCACTGGTGACGATTCAATTTATTATCTGGCAGCTAACGATCCGCCAAATACGGGTTCCAGCGTTTACCAAATGCCGCGATTCGGAGGCGATGCGAAAAAAATTCTCGCGCCCGTGAATAGTCCGATAGGATTTTCTGCGGACGGTAAGCGTTTTGCCTTTATCCGACAAAATCTTGAAGCGCATGAAACAGCCGTGATGATCGCGAATGCGGACGGCTCAAACGAACAAACAGTCGCCGTCCGGAAATCGCCCGATGTTTTTTCTGTCGGGAGTCGACCGGCATATTCACCGGATGGCAAAACGATTGCCTGCATCGGAATAAATTCCGGCGAGAAATTCCTTCGTGTCCTGATTGTAAACAACGCCGATGGAACGGTCCGAAACCTGACATCCGAAAACTGGTCGTCATTGCAGGACGTTATCTGGATGCCGGATTCGGACCGGCTCCTGGTAACCGCCCAGGATGACATCAAGTACGGCCCGTCACAGATCTGGTCGACATCCATCTCCGGCGGCGGAGCAGCGGTAAAGATCACGCCCGAATTGAGAGCCTACGTCGGTCTGGGAATGACTGCGGATTCGGGGTCGATCATCACGACGCAAACCGAAGCATTAACCGACATTTGGATCGGTTCTAATAACATCGCGGAACCGCCAAAACAAATACTTTCTATCAAGGGCGGCGGCCGAATTGAAATGTCGTGGACACCTGAAGGCCGTATTGTCTATACGTCAAATGCCGCCGGTGACACAAATATCTATATCATGAACGCTGACGGCTCGAACCAGACCCAGCTTACGACGGACGCCTACGAAAAACGATCACCGTCGGTATCGCCGGACGGCCGACAGATTGTTTTTGTCTCAAGTCAAAGAGATCAGGAACGGCTCTGGATCATGGAGATCAATGGACAAAACCAACGGCAGATCGGATCGGACAAAGTCTCTCGATATCCGCAGTTCTCACCGGATGGAAAATGGATAATATATACGACATGGGACAAAGACAAGAAAACGGCGCAGATTTGGAAGATCTCGGTCGATGGTGGCGTTTCGGTAATGCTTCACGACGAATCAACCTTTACGCCAAATATTTCACCAGATACGAAATTGATCGCCTATATCGAAGATGATAAGAATACAGGAAAGAGGATGATAAGCATCGTCCCCATGGAAGGCGATGAGGTGATTAAATCTTGGGAGGTTCCCTCCAATACACTCCTTGATTCGATGCGTTGGGCACCCAACGGCCAGGGCGTGACCTATCGCTGCTCACGAAATAACACTGCCAATTACTGGCTACAGCAGATCAGTGAATCTGAGCCGCGACAATTAACCGATCTCAAATATGACTTCCCTTATTATTTTTCCGGAGCGCGTAATATGAAACAATTTTCGTTTCTTCGGCAGAATATGATACGAGACGTTGTTATGTTCAGCATTCAGTAGTTCGTCTCACAAGAATTGTAATCACCTTGAGAGAGAATTTTTATTGTATCCCCGCCGGCAGCAGCGATCCTTTCGGGTCGGACGCAAATGCGTAGCCGTCCTCGATCTTGCCGATTATGCCGTGAAAGGTGATCTCGTCTCCGCCGAGCACCACTACGACATCACCAGGGCTGTACAATTTCTGATCAACCGGAAATTTTATGATCGTCGCGTTACCGTTGTCGGAGGCGACCGGTTCGTATTCAAAAGTATCGGCGTTAAAGCTGAGCGTCTGACAAAAGGCTACTTCCATAAGATGATTTTGCCACAAATTACACGAATGGCACGAATGAAGAATTCATTATTATTCGTGAGATTCGTGTAATTCGTGGCTAAATCTCAGGGCTTAGCCAATCTAAAGTCCAAAGTAATTGCGTCATGGTCCGAAAGAGGATTGCTGTCAGAATCAACCAGATTCCCGATAGTTTTGGGTGATGTGCCGGGGGCGATCTTGATGCCCTTTCCGGTAAACCAGTCGAGCCGGGCGGAGACCTTTCCACCGACGCGGCCGGCGGCCCAGAAAATGAATGGAAAACACCATGCAGGCACCCAGTCGCGAAGATTTGTGTTTTTCTCGATGCTCCCGACATCGTAATGCAGCGTTCCCTGACCTATCTGGTTGAAGGATCGGAAGTCATAGCCACGAGATTCGAGTTGATCGAAAAGCGGTTTATCGAAATAGCGTTCCGGGTGGGGCAAATGATTCAGAGCCACATTTTTTGGTCCCATCGCCACACGCCGAAAATATCCCATGATCGCCCGCGTCGAACTCTGCGCGTTAAAACCTGTCGTATTCCAATCGCCTCCGATCAACGACGGCAATTCCGGCAGCGTCTCGAGATGATCGAGAATGATCTTCATCTGCATCTGGCGGTGCGCACGAGAGCAATGTGCATCCAGGTGGACCGTAACCGCCCGAAACGTGCCCGACGGATGCTCGATGTCGGCAAACAACGCCCGCAGATACCCGAGCCGT
>JANYIL010000184.1 GCA_025362075.1 Chloracidobacterium sp. | reverse complement strand
AACTCGCCCATTCGCGACTGAGTTGATAAAACCCACGTCAATTCGGCATGTGCCGGAACGTCTGACTGAATAAACACTGTCGATTTTTCCGGGTCAATACCGGCGGCGAGATAGATGCGGGCTAGATCGAGCGTCTTTTGGCGTAAAATCGCTGGGTCCTGGGGCAGCGTGATGGCGTGGAGATTTACGATGCAGTAAAAGCTCTCGTACTCATCCTGCAGCGCGACCCAGTTTTTGAGTGCACCGAGGTAGTTGCCGATGTGGAGATGTCCGGTCGGCTGAGCGCCGCTGAAAATGCGTTTTTTCATTAACTAAAGATTGAGAATAAAGATTAAAGCGTAATAAAACGGCGTAATGACAAAACTGATCACACCCATATAAATCAGGGCCATCAGGATAATAAAACCGTACTGTTCGAGCAAAGCAAATATTGGCTGAAAGCTTTGCGGCAGAAACGTCGACAATATCTTGCTGCCATCGAGCGGCGGAAACGGCAGGAGATTGAACACGAACAACGACAAATTTAACCGCATCACATTGCCGACGAGTATTGCAAACGGGTTCATGCTCTGACCAAAAAAATCGCCTATCTGAAAGCCCTGTGTCGCCATCAATATCTTTGCCGCCACGATGCCTATCGTCAGCAAGATCAAATTGGCAAGCACTCCGGCGATCGACACCATGACGTTTGCCAGCTTGTAATTGCTCCATTTTCGCGGGTTGACCGGCGTCGGTATTCCCCAACCTATCAATGGAATACGGCCAAGGCCGCCACCCATCGCACCAAAAATAAAACTAAGAATCGGTATGAGCAGCGTTCCGATCGGATCGGTGTGTTTTACCGGATTTAGGGTGACGCGGCCGAGCATATACGCCGTATCATCGCCAAATTTGTACGACATCCACGCATGGCCGGCCTCGTGAGCGGAGATCGCCAGAAGCAAAACCACCATGTAGATAACTAAATTGCTGACTAAACTGATCGGATCGATGCCGCCCATAATTACACCTCTATACGTGCTGCCGTCACACTGATAAGACAAGTATTTTATTGTCTTTAGGCCTAAATTGTGCCATTCTTTTTATTCAAAATAAAATCGTTAAGTACGACAGGCTGTTAGCCTGTCGATCCGGCAGACTAACAGCCTGTCGTACATCATGAAGAATCACATCGTCATCATCGCAAGCGATTACAAGGGCACGGAGTTTATCGAGGAGTGCCAAAACGCGGGCTGGCACGTGACACTTGTCACCAGAAAGAAACTGCTCGATTCGCTCTGGCCTTGGCCCTCGATAAATGATGTCAGGACGGTCGAGGACGATGCAGGGGTGCTCGATTACGTGCGTGCGGCGACAAATGTCGCCGGTTCGCGGCACATCGACCGAGTCGTCGGCCTCGACGAATTTGACGTAATAACCGCCGCGATGACGCGCGAACATCTAAATCTGCCGGGCTTGAGCCGCTCACACGCTCTTCGTTTTCGTGACAAATTGACGATGCGCGGAATCGCGTCCGATGCCGGAATTCCGTGCCCGGAATTTACCGGGGTTTTTAATGCGGCTCACATCAATCAATTTTTGGATGCAACGCCGGCGCCGTTTATCGTAAAACCGCGGCACGAGGTTTCGGCGTTCGGTATTAGAAAATGCGAGACGGCGGGCGAGGTGTGGGACGTGTTAACCGATCTCGATGGCCGCAATAATTGGCGCGATCATCCGTCGCAATTCCTGATCGAACGCTTTATCGAAGGCCGCGTTTATCACGTCGATTCAGTCGTCGAGGGCGGCAAAGTGCGGGCCTGCGGCGTCAGCCAGTACGGCACGACTCCATTCAAAGTGTCGCATTACGGCGGCGTTTTCACTTCGTCAATTGTCCCGTACAAATCGGACGAGCGAAAACAGTTGGAACTGCTCAACCGCGCTCTGCTGATGGCGTTCAAATACGACCGAGGCGTGTCGCACGCCGAGTTTTTGCAGAGCGACGCCGACGGCCAATTTTATTTGCTTGAGGTCGCGTGCCGCGTTGGCGGAGCCTATATTGCCAACGTTCTCGAACACGCCTGCGGATTTAACCTCTGGCGAGAATGGGCAAAACTCGAAACCGCCACTGCCGAAAATCCCTACAAACTGCCAAAGCTCAGAAAGGATTTCGCCGGCATTACGCTCGCCCTCGCTAATGTCGATGAGCCAGACACCTCGCATTACACCGACGAAGAGATCGTTTACAAGATCACTAAGCCAAAGCACGTCGGGATGATCTTTCACTCTTCAAATCAAACTCGGATCGACGAACTGATCGGCACATACACCGAGCGTATTACCAACGATTTTCTGGCCGTCGCACCGGTCAAAGAGCGTTACGACGACTAGACGATTTTCCATTTCTCTCGCGGCTGTCGTATCCTAAATCTTTTTATGAAGCCGCACGCGAAATCAGAAACGGGCCCGACGACGATCCTGGATCACGACCTAAACCAGTATTTTCCTGAACTGCTGAAATTTGAATCAACGCCTGAAATGGAGGCGTCGGAGCTTTACGCGAGGATCCGGCCCGAGGTCGAGAGCGTTCTGAATGCGGTGGTCGTGTCAGAACCGGGAGCGATAGCGACT
>JANYIL010000139.1 GCA_025362075.1 Chloracidobacterium sp. | reverse complement strand
AAATCACCGCGTTTTGTGGGCAGCTTTGCCGTCGCGACCTTTTCGACGGTCACAGCGCGGCTCGACCATGGGCAATCGCTCACCGCTTCCTGAACTTCCGGTTTTTCTAACATCTGATCACCTATAACTCGGATTATACTCTTAAACGCATAAAAATTGTAAGGTTGGCTTTCTTGCCCGGCAGTCGGTTTGTATTCGCTGAATATCACAAGCCTGCGGAGCAGGCGAAATAGCTCTAGCTATATGTGGAGCCATAGGCGAAACGTGTAGTCAGAAATCGAAGATCCTTCGTAGCCTGCGGAACAGACGACATCGCATTGAATAACAATTTATGCCGCCTGTTTCACAGGCTCAAATCTTTTTGGCTGGTAACCCGAGGTTCCGCTCCGCCGCTTAGAGCGTTGTCTTTCCTATTATCGATAAGGGATCAAGCCGAGGTGTTCAACCCGCTAACCCCGATTCAAGACTTTTATTTTGCAACCCGGGGTCGGCGGTCAGGTGCAGCTTTTCGTCTGAGTATTGGAGCTGGTACAGCCGCCAATAGAGGCCGCGCATCGCAAGCAGCTCGTTGTGCGTGCCGCTCTCACGCAGCTCGCCGTGGTGGAGCACGATGATGCGGTCGCATTTTTGGATCGTCGATAGCCGGTGGGCGACGACCAGCGATGTGCGGCCCGTCATCACACATTCGACGGCCTGTTGGATTAGCTGCTCGGTCTCGGTGTCGATCGAGCTGGTAGCTTCGTCGAGGATGAGGATCGTCGGGTCGAAAGCAAGAGCACGGGCGAACGATATAAGCTGCTTTTGCCCCACCGAGAGGCCCGCACCGCGTTCTTTCACGAGAGACTCATACGTTCCATCAATCTTTTGGACAAACTCATCCGCGTGTACCTCGCGGGCCGCCCATTCTACCCGTTCGCGATCGATACCCGTATTTCCGAGCCTGATGTTGTTCTCGATTGATCCGCTAAAAAGAAAAACGTCTTGGAGAACCACAGCAAAATTTGATCGCAGATCGTGCAGGTCCCAGTCGCGGACATCGACGCCGTCGAGCAAAATACTGCCCTTCTGAATGTCGTAAAACCGCATCAGCAGATTGGTCACGGTTGTTTTGCCGGAGCCTGTATGACCGACAAGAGCGATGCTTTCGCCGAGGTTAACGGAAAACGACACGTCTTTCAGGACCCAATCCTCGTCCTTGTACGCGAACCAGACATTCTGAAACTCGATGCGGCCCGTCGCCTTGCCGGATTTTTTCGGTTCGGCAGGCGTTGTCACCTCGACCTCGCGGTCGAGCAAAATAAAGATCCGGTGCGACGCAACGATCGCAGCCTGGAGAACGTTAAATTTGTCCGAAAGGTCGCGGATCGGCTGAAAAAGCTGGAGCGAATATTGGATAAACGAAGCAAGGACACCCACCGTCAATCCGGCACCGGCCGCCGAAAATCCGCCAAGAGTCTCATAACCAAACGCAAAAATAACCACCGCTATGCCGACCGCCCCGATAAAATCCACAAGCGGGAAAAAGATCGAGTAATAGAATATCGTCTCGATATTCGCATTGCGGTAATCGTCGTTGATGTCTCGAAACCGCCCCGTAGCCTTGTGTTCAGCATTAAAAAGCTGGACGGTCTGGGCACCCGAAATATACTCCTGTAAAAACGCACTTAGCTTGGCGTTCCGAGTGCGAACCCGGTCAAAACCGTTGCGGGCGTGCTTGCGAAACCAGTTTGTCGCCGCAAAAAGCATCGGGACCGTAATGAGTGAGACGACCGCAAGTTTCCAGTCGAGCCAGAACATTATCCCGATGATCGCGAAAATTATGACCAGGTCGCCAAGCACGTCGATCACGCCGGAGGTGAAAAGCTCGTTCAGAGCGTCCACATCGCCGGTCAGGCGCGTCATCGTCCGGCCAACCGGATATTGATCGAAATAGGCGATCTCCTGCCGCTGAAGTTTCGTAAAAAGCTCGGTCCGGATGTCGAACATGACTTTTTGTCCAACATTATTGAGTAAAACTTCCTGTGCGTAGGAAAAGATAAACCGGAACAGAAACACGCCAAAAAATGCGAGTGCGAAGAGCCAAATGCCATCCGTCTTTTTTGGCGTGATGAAATCGTCCACCGCCATTTTCGTAAAATACGGCTGCGTGGCAATCAGCAGATTTGTAAAAAGGGTCAGGGTAAGCGCTGCGACGGCAAGAAGCCAATACGGCCTGAGATAGCGGAACAAGCGCCGGGCAATACGTAAATCGTATGTTGTCCCAATCGACTCTTCTTCGTGATATTTGTTTACTGCTTCGGACATGAACGGATAGTTTAACGTCTGCCCGCGAAATTTTCTAGCGGCTGATTCGGCGAGTCGTCGAACCGAAGAGGACATTGCAAATATAGGATCCAAAAATTAAAATCCAATCAACGCGTGAATCCATTTCTCGAAAAAAGAAAAGACAACTGGCATCGGCTCGAGGACCTGCTGGCGATGCAGCAGGGGGTCGGGCTTCGCGGGTTGTCGCGGATGGAGGTTCGCGAATTTGGCGATCTTTACCGCCGCGCCGCGTCGGACCTCGCCACGGCACGGGCCGAGACGCGCGATCCTAAGCTGATCAATTATCTAAACAGCCTCGTCATCCGCGCACACGGCAAGATCTACCGGGCCGAGAGCCAGGGCGTCAATCTGATCGGCAAATTTTTCGCTGAGGATTTTCCGCGTACATTTCGCAAAAATTGGCGATACATGGCTATCGCGTTTGGCGTCTTTGCGGGATTCGCGTTATTTGGGTTTATTGCGACGTGGGTTGATACGGACTTTACGCATTTCGTTATGCTGTCGGGCATTACGCAGGAGATAAACTCGAATCACGAGTGGTGGAAAGGGCTGAATGATGCCAATCAGGTCGGGGCGTCGCAGATACTTTCGAATAACATTTTGGTCACTTTCAAAGTGTTTGCGATGGGTGCATTTTTCGGCATTGGGGCTTTTTACGATCTGGCATTTGAGGGTGCTCGTTTGGGCAGCGTTTTTGCCGCCTGCTATAAACTAAATCCGCCCTTCGGCAACTCACTCGCAAGTTTTGTTGTCGGCCATGGCGTGATCGAGCTGTCAACCATATTTTTCTGCGGCGGGGCCGGGATGATGATCGGCTACGCAATGATAAATCCCGGCGACCTGACCCGCGCTCAGGCTTTAAAAAAGAAGGGAATCGAGGCCGCCCGCATCGTCATTGGTTGTGCGTGTTTCTTAGTAGTCGCCGGCACGATCGAGGGCTTTCTCTCGCCATCCGATCTGCCGCCGCTCGTTAAGATCGGCACGGGTGTCGGCACTGGCATTGCGATGTATTCTTATCTGTTTTTTGCCGGGAGCGAGGAGCCTGTCGAGGCGTCTTAAACGACTACCCTTTTTACCTTTTCGATCTTTATGCCAAAGGCGGCCTTTGCCGCTTTTTTCATTGCCTCGGCGTCACCGGTTGTTAAAAAGTCTTCGCCACCGCCGGGTTTGAGCTTCCATTTAGCAATCTTACTAATCAGGTGCGAGGCCGGATCAATGAATATAGTTTTCGAGGAAACATGATCCTTCAAAACCGGAACGATAGCCGGATAATGAGTACACGCCAGCAGAATATGAGAGCATTTTTTTATCGGCGCGAGGATACGTTTTGCTTCGTCGTGAACCTTCTCAGATGAGGTATCGCCGCTCTCGATCAGGCCTGACAGCGGCTGGGCGATACGTTGCTCGACCGCGATTCCTCTCGCGGCAAACGCCCGCCGGTAAACGCCGGAAACGACGGTCCGCCGTCCGCCGATGAGCCCCAGCCGAGTAGGCTTTAGCTTCGCAGCGGCTTCGACCGCGCTTTCGATCACGCCTTCGACAGGAATACCGTGATCTGCCAGCAGCGAAATCGCCGTGCTCGCCGCGTTACAGCCGATGATGAGGTGCGTCACGCCATGAGATTTGAGATATTCGATCACTGCGTCGAGCCGAGCGACGAGTTCCGGCCGCGACATTTTGCCGTACGGCGTGACACCCGTGTCTGAAAAATAGGTGACAGCAACCGGCCCGAGCTGCTCCTTGATGAGCTTATAAATACTGACACCGCCGATGCCCCAATCTAGAATTCCTAACATATTTCTTGTTACGAGTTAACTTATAAGTTATCATAAACCTGTGCGTTCGGGGAGACAGATAATATTTCATGGACATTATTTCCAGGAATTTTTTGTCAGACAGAATGAGAAAGTTCGCGAAAAGATCGGCTATGTATTCCAACTTGTCAGGACGGCAAGTAAGATTCCGGAAAAGTTCCTCAAGCATCTGGAAGGCACAGACGGGCTTTACGAGATCAGAGTTGAAGTTGGCAGTGACGTCTTTAGGATATTCTGCTGTTTTGACAAGGGAAATTTGGTGGTGCTTTTTAATGCGTTTCAAAAGAAATCTCACAGAACCCCAAAACAGGAAATTGAGCTTGCTGAGAAATTAAAAAGCGAATATGTTGCATCAAAAAGGAGGCGTAAATGACAAAGAACGAGTCGATCAAAAAAACAAAAAATTTCGATGAACTGCTTGATGTTCAATACGGCAAGGTCGGCAGCAAAAAGCGGGACGAGTTCGACAAGAAAGCTCAATATTTTGTGATAAGCGAGATGCTTAAGGATGCAAGGGCTGAGGCTAATATGACTCAGCAACAACTGGCTGAGAAAGTAGGAACCAAGAAGAGTTATATTTCCCGTCTCGAAAATGGAAGTTGCGATATTCAGCTATCGACGCTTTATCGAATATTCGAGGATGGCTTGGGAAAACGTGTCAGTCTGCTGATTGCCTAAATTGGCTATGGTTGCCCATTGCCAACTACGGATAGGATAACTTCCATTCGACACCATGCTCGACCGGGCCACTGTCAAAGGCGACGATCCGCGAATTCCACGCCATGTTTAGCGTCACCATTTTTTGTCCGGGAAAGCGGCTTTCGAGATACCATTTCATCTCGTGCTCGGACCGGATCGGGTTGTACTCGACCATCTTTTTCCAATCGGGGTGCGAGACGAGCCGTTGCAGGGCGGCGTTGAATGTTGCGTTTTTCTTTTGCTCGCGCATCGTCCGCAGCTTGTCTTTCAATAGTCGTGGATACTCACCGACCGCGACCGGAACCGTAACCATATCAATAATTAGAAATTTACCGCCGGGCTTCATTACGCGTTTGATCTCAAGAAGAAGCGGGTCCCAATCGAGATAGCGAAACGACATCAGCGATGTGACAATATCAAATGTCGCGTCCTCGAAGGGCAGTACCGGGCCGGTGATCTTTTGGAACGAAAGCTCCTCCTTGTCAGCGTTCTTGATCTTTGCCCGCTCAATTATTCCGGCGGATTCGTCAACCCCGCGCCCCGTGGTTAGGCGGTCGCTCAGAGCATTTAGCAACGCGCCGTTTCCACAGCCGATGTCGACCATCGAAAACCTGCCCTCTGGCAGATGTTCGCCCAGCCATCGCCATTCGTCCTTGCGAACCCGAATATCAATGAATGCCGCGTCATACAACTCCGCGACGTGATCGTACGATGTGTCGCCGTCAGGCGGACGCGGCTCAAACGCCTTCATCTCCTCAGCCGGCATCAGCCCGGCACGCTTTTGCACGGACGCCAAAACACCGTGTGATTTACGCCCTTTGCAGCCGATGGTGTAGAGATCGCAGTCGATCCGGTCACCGGCGGAGCGGTATTTTTCCTTGCTCTGCGAGAATGTCGTGTACCAAAAAAATCCGTGAGCCCTGACGTTGAATGTTCGTGCAAAGAACGGTGCGAACCAACGCGCCGAGCGGCAGCAGAGAAAATACGCCGAGGCATTTTCGGCGAAGGGTATCTCCATCTGCTCCCATTCGTAGGGCGAAAATTGCTCCGGAAACGCGACCGTGCCAAACATCGGTCCATACATTCCCGAGTGCCCGACGAAGTGAAACTCACGGATCGTTTTACCGGCCTGGGCGATCTCGGCTATCGCCCGCAAAA
>JANYIL010000115.1 GCA_025362075.1 Chloracidobacterium sp. | reverse complement strand
AACGAGCGCTTTTTTGAATTGGACGCGATGAACTGGAAACCGCGTGCGTACGATGGTTCGATCAGCTCGGGTTCGAGATCGTGGAGGGCTTCGAGGACGGCGTCGATGTGTTCGAGGCCCCGCTTTGGCGGAAGGTATTTTCGAATACGGCGGCCAAATACGACCAGGCCGCAGTTGTCTCCCGCTCGTGCACACGCGGACATCAACGCCAGCGATGCGTGAATTGCAGTATCAAATTTAGTCTCGTCGCCGATCCGTCCGGTCATCAGGCGGCCGGCGTCGAGGGCGATAATAACGGTTTGGTCACGCTCTATCTGGTATTGTCGGGTGGTAAGCTTGTGCCGCCGGGCGGTCGCCGTCCACGAGATATGCCGCAGTTCGTCGCCGCGAACGTAATCGCGCATCGATTCGAACTCACGCCCCTCTCCCCGTCTAACGGCGCGGCGTTGGATCGCCAAAAACGAACGAGCTCCGAGCGCTTTCAGCTCCATTTCGCGGGCACGCCGCATATTCGGGTAGACCTTGACGGATTGCGGCTCGCCGAGAGATGTCTGGCACCAGACGAGACCGAGCCGCGACAGATACCGGATTGCAGTTTGGCCAAATTCGTATCGGCCACGTTTGGGCGGAGTCAGATGGTAAAAGAATTCGGCCGTGGTCTGAGCGTTGACCGTAAAATCAGCCTCGCGCGTCTCGTCGAGCTTCATGTCCGGCGGATACTCGTCTTTGATCTTTATTCTCAGATCGCGGTCAGTCGGATTATCTACGATCAGGCTGACCCGCGCCGCATCGCCGATCGCGAACCGCTTTTCAAACTCGCGCGTAATGCTGAATTCCGCAGGCAGTTTGTGGCTAATAACGATATCAACAATTGCTGCTGCGACCAGCAAAATGTCATAACCGAACACCACATATTTCAACGCCGGAAATGTCCACGCCAGGATGAGCGGCACCACCGCTAACGCGACGAGGATATAAAACGTGCGTGAAAAAACAAATCGCATCTTTTGGGCTGGATTATAACATCCAACGCTGCAAACTAATTGCAAATGGGGTGTTCCTATGGTTAATTAGTTTAACGGTATGAGCATTTCTCACGACGGCGGCGAAAATCAAACCAAGCAATCGCCCCGTGAGGCGCTTCTCTTTCGTTTCAAAAGCTTTCTGCTTCAAATTCAAAGGCGATTTAATAACGCTACGGGTCAAAAAGTGCGGAAACACCCGCCCGGGGGCGAGCTTGTTGAGCGTCCGATTATCGCCGAATCAAAAACATTGCTTTGGACCGAAACCGAGCCAGAAGAGAAATTTCTTGTCGCCGGAAAGATCCAGAATCTGCGGCTGGCAGTATCCGAGATCGATGGCGTCGAGATACCGGCGGGCGAGGTTTTTAGTTTTTGGAAAAATGTCGGACGGACTACACGCGGACGTGGTTTTGTCCCGGGTCGCGAACTCCGCGAGGGCTGCATCATACCCAATATCGGCGGCGGCCTGTGTCAGCTTTCCAACGCCCTCTACGATGCAGCGCTCAAGGCAAATTTTGAGATCGTCGAACGCCACGCCCACACCCGCGTTATCGCTGGCTCATTGGCCGAGCAGGGCCGCGACGCGACCGTTTTTTGGAATTACGTCGATCTGCGGTTTCGCTCGCCGGGAGCCTTTCGCATCGAAACCGACCTGACCGGCGAACATCTGGCCGTCAAATTTCGCGGTACCCGTATCCTAACTCCGGCCCTGCATCAGATCACGCGAGCGATAGCCGCAAAAAACGGCGACACCAATTCCTGTGCGTCGTGCGGCATGGACGATTGCTTTCGCTCGGTCATGCCGGCGGCGAATCTTGATTTTGGCAAAACGGCGTTTCTCGTAGATGAATTTGTGCCTGAGTTTGACGAGCACATCCGCTCGACTCGGACGGCAAAGGACGATCTTTTTCTGCCGCTCGACGGCAAGCGTTACGGCAAGGCAAATTACGCCTGGACGACCGGCGGGTTCGGCCGTGTTAGTCAAAGCAGTTATGTGACCGCCGTCAGGTCGTTTCGTTCGCGGCGGCTCGCGGCACAGGGAGCAGCTCGTCAAAAAAATCTGCTCGCGATGTACGAGAGGCTTGCCGCCAGCTACGCGCGAAATTTGTGTTTTGACGTTCTTCACGTGGTCGTCCAGCAAAATCTGCTGCCGTTCCTGTGGCGGAGCGGTCAGCTTCGTGGTCGGACGTTCGATGTGCTGATGACGGCATTGCCGATCAAGGAGTTACAATCGCGATTGGATGCCGCTCATCAACTCAATCCCCAAAGCAAGACGCTTGGCGATTTTCGCGCCGATCCCAAATTGATCTCCGACGAATCCGAAGCACTGCTTAGGGCCCGCCGCATCATCACATCGCATACGGGCATCGCGTCGCTCTTTCCGGATAAGGCTGAGGTTTTGCCGTGGCTTATGCCTGTGGCCGAGCAATTTGAAAAACAAAAGGGTGGTAAACCCGTGATCGTATTTCCGGCTTCGACGGTCGGACGAAAGGGGTGTTATGAGCTTCGCGAGGCGATCCGGGGTATGGATGTTCGCCTGATTACGTTGGGGCCTTACATCGAGGATGCATATTTTTGGCAGGGTTTTGACGTATCACGCGGCGGTGACGACTGGCTAGCTCTGGCCGATCTCATCGTGTTGCCTGCATTTGTCGAACATCGCCCCCGCCGTCTGTTTCGTGCCGCCGCTGCCGGCATCCGCGTGATCGCTTCGTCGGCCTGCGGAGTCGAAAATGTTAGCGGCATCACCACCATCACGGCTGGCGACGGGGATTCTCTTCGCCGCGAGATTGAAACGGTACTCAGTTGAGCTTTAGCTTGTGAAGGGTCTCGAGAATGTTGTAGCTAAAAATGATCTCGAATCGTCTGCGGACCGACGCCGATGACGGCATTTTCCCGACGCCCTCGATCAATATACTGCTGAGCGTCAATTCACGGGTGAGCTTTACCGAACCGTTTATGTACAGGCGCTTGCCGGGTGAGAAGCGGTCGGCATTGTTCATCGGACGATCTATTCGGGCAAATCCGCCGCCTAACGTCACCTTTTTCTTTAGGACCTTTTCCCCATAAAGGTTCATTCCATAGCCAGTCGTGGGATCGACGCGCTGGTAATTTTCGAAAAGCACAGTATCAAGAATATGCGATTCCGGTACCTTGAATTTTACCGCCTGGTGCAGCGTGTCGCGCCCCGATTCGAAGGTGTAGTCCGCCGAGAACGACACGTGCTTATTCACCTGTTTTCGAACCAAAAACTGATGGTAATTTGATTTACCCAGGTGCTTGAACCGGTGAAAAATGCCGGGCTGCGTCAGGTCGCCAATATAGCCGTTAGCCGCCGATATTTCGTCAAAGTAGTACTTCTTCGGCATGCGGACCGCAATACGTTCGCCGGTTAAATAGGCGTCGTTGTCATAGGTCGTGATCTCGGTATTTTCGCCGTTGTTAAAAGGAATCCCGCCAAACTGGAATTCAAGGCCTTTGACCGGCTTGGCATCAAAATAGAGCTGTTTTAGGTAAAGATTTGTTTGCAGGTTGCCGGTGCCCCAACCCGTCGAATTCCACCCCGCAGTAAACGTATTTCCGGTAAAAAGTCCAGCATAAACGCTGTATTTCCCATCTTTATCGAACTTAAAATGTCCCCGTCCGGCGAACTGGTATTGTACCTGGTCGTTTGTGGTTATTCCACCCGCATTTTGGATCAGACGATAGCGCGTTGAAATTGAGAGGGCGTCAAACTCAAACCAGCGTTTGATCTTATATCCCGTTGTCGGATCGCTTTTTTTTACTGTGTTTGACGTTGATGCCGGCTGCTGTGCCTTCGCCGTTGCGAAGCCCGCTGAGAACAAAGCGGCTACACAAAAAAGAAGCCATGCTCGACCCGCACGACCCTGAATGTGTGTAACACAGCGGTAACATTTTGTTAACATCCCACTACTTTGTAACCGCATTTGCCCGCGAATACAAACGCATCGCTCAAAAATTTCCCAGATTTTACCCGGGTTTTCGGACTCGATAGGAAGAGCCGCAGAAGGGTGTTTTCCCGGGGTCTTTAGGAAAAAAACCTTATCACCACGACCACAAAGCTAAGACGCAAAGTCCGCAAAAGCAAAAGCAACGTCAATAATTCAACCCGAATTGCTATACGTTTTTACAATAGTGAATATTTTTCTAAAAATATACTTGACGAATAAAAAAAGAGCGTATTATGACTACGAACTGAAACAATGTGTCAACACGATCTGACCATTTATAAGAAACAATGATAATTTCCACGAGACCAATTCTCATCCGGTGTCAGTTACTGACGGTTTTGATCGGAGCATTTACAGTTATTTCTCCAAGTAGAGTTCTTGCTCAGGCTACCGTGGAGAAAACAACCGTTTCCACCACCGAACTCAAAAAAGAGACGCAGGAGTTTTTTGCCCGTGAGATCGCCGCACATTTCGCGGACATCAAGTTGCTAAATCCACCTCAGGAGCGGGTGTTCGGGGCATTGACCACGGGAGATTTTTCGTGGGGCAGCTTTGCCGGGGCACTCGCCGCACAGGTGAGTGTTGCCGGTACACGCACGATCGCGGGCAAGGACACGGCCCGGGCCATCGCCGAGATCGGCCTCATCGAGGCGCGGCAGGGCGGCAAGACGTTTGCGCAGCTTTATTCCACTCTCGCTCTACAGCGTTTCGGGACAGACCTCCCAAAAAACGCCGTCTGGCAGAGCATGAATGAAGGCGAGCGAAAACAATGGTATTCGCTGCTCGATCCAACACGGTTTTACGATCCGGTCAAGCGGCAGGTGATCAATCTGCCTGAGAATTATCTTGGCGTTGCCGCCCGCGTATCGGCGATGAGCTACCGAATGGGCGTGCTCAAGGATCGGGCCTTTCTCGATTCGGTCGTCGAGCGTGCGGCCCGGCAATTTACCAGCGGAGCATTGTACGCCGACGACAATATTCCAACCGGCCGTTACGACCGATATTCCAATGAATATGCACGTTTTTGCTGGGATGCCGCCGATATTGCCGGACGAGAGGATATCAAGGAAAAGCTCAAGCCTTCCCTGAAAGCGCAGATGAAACTCTGGTGGAACCTCGTCTCGCCTGAGGGCTATGGCTATAACTGGGGCCGCAGCCAGGGTCTTGTGAGTTATCTTGACACACCGGAAATTCTGGCGTGGCTCGCGAAAAATCCTGAATTCCGGCCCGCGCCGCTCCCGGAACTTGCGGCACTTTACAACCAGGCATGGCGTTGGCTCAGAGCCGATTACAACGACCAAACGCATCTGTTTTCGGTATTTGGCTATGGCCGCGGAAACTACTCATATATAACCGTCAGCCGCGAATGGCAGCAGTCCGCCGTCGGGTTTGGCAAAACGATCATCGCCAATGACGAATTTATCAAGGTTCTCGAAAAAGAAAACGTGACGGAATTTCCTGCCAAGCCGACATTGCCCGATGTTGCAAGATTTGAGTATTTTAACAAACGCAGGGACAAGCAGGAGGGCATCTGGCTGTTTCGCCAGGGGAATCTACGCTTTGCCTTGCCCATAACCGTCGGGACAAAACCGGCGATCGCCGACTATCTGCCAGCTCCATTCGGTTTGGCGGGATTTGAGGCTCCGGTCGAGGAGGTTTATCCTTCATTTGTGCCATTTTTAACGCTCGCCGACGGACAGGAATATGCCGCAAGCGACGGCGCGGATATAATAACTCCGGGAGCGGACGGGCGGTCGTTGAAATTTACGAATACCAAGTGGGCGAGGATCAAGAGCACGTCGGGTGAACGATTTGAAAACGGGTTGCGGAGCGATGTCGAGTTTGCCGTCGAGAATGGAAAGCTCGTCCGCCGCGAGACGGTGACGGCGGTGAAAGACGTAGAGATCGTGAAGTGGAAATTCGTATTTCCGTCAACCGCTTCGTCAGCCTACGAGGCGTTTCAGAACGGGCGAACGGCCTTTTATATGAACGGCCGCGAAGGTAAATCGACCGTCGCATTTAAGGTTCCCGACGGCACCAATATCCGTGTGCTGGCCGCCGGTGACAGCAAGCTTAGCAAAGGCGTGCTTGGTGCGATACCGTTCCATCTCGTAGCAGAGGCCGATAATATCAAGCTCGCCGCCGGGCAAAAACTTAGCTGGGAGATAAGCGTCGAACCGAAGTAATGATTGGTGGACAAATTTGAAATTTCTGTAAGTCCTCCGCGATCTCGGCGTCTTGCTCGGCGGTCTCTGCGTTGATTGCGGTGCAAACGGTTTTCAACGCAGAGAGCACAGAGATGTTCGCAGAGGACACGGAGAAAACGCTCGTCTTTTGATCGCAAAATAATTTTATGATTGCTGAACAAACACAAGCCGCGCTGGTCACCGATTGGTCGAAAATTGAGACCGACAATCCGGCGCCTGGCATCAAACGGCAGATGGTCGTCGGACAAAATGTGATGATGGTAAGGTTTACGTTCGAACCGTTTCTCGTAACGGCCGAACATACCCACCCGCATGAGCAGATGACGCTGGTCTTAAAGGGACGCATTAAATTTATCATCAGCGGCGAGGAGCGAATCGTCTCGGCCGGCGACGTGCTGCATTTCCCGCCGCATAATCGCCATGGGGCCACGATGCTTGACGAAGAGGTCGTCCTGATCGACATCTTTTCGCCGATCCGCGAGGATTTCTTAAGTCAGAACCACCTGCGGTAGCGGGTGGTTTAACGCTCGCAACGTGCAATTTAAGAGGAACGAAGGGAGCCGTGTCTTACCGGGAGCGAGTAATTTATAGCTTCAACCACCCGCTACCGCAGGTGGTTCTGACATAACCATGTTCAATAAAACCTACTACGCAACCGATCCTCGCTCGATGGCCGGGACCTCGAACGAAGACCTGCTTGAAAGATATAAGATCGACGGCCTGTTTGTCGCGGGCGAGATCCGCCTTAATTATCTGCATTACGAGCGTTTCGTTATCGGCGGAGCGGCTCCCGTGGACGCGCCCGTTTCGCTGCCGCTGCAACAGGAGCCAGCCTCGGCAAACGGCAAGCCGTTTCTCGAACGCCGCGAAATGGGCGTCGTCAATGTCGGCATCGCGGGCGGAGCTGTGACGGTCGACGGCGAACGATTTGAGCTCGCACCAAAGGACGGACTGTATATTCCGATGGGCTCAGGCGACGTCACATTTGAATCGGCAAACGCCTCGGAGCCGACGCGGTTTTACATTGCCTCGACGCCAGCCCACACTCGTTTCGAGCTAAAGCACATTTCAATTGGTCAGGCCGTTCCGCTCGAACTCGGCTCAACCGAGACTGCAAATGAACGCACCGTTTATCAGTACGTCGTGCCCGCAGTCTGCAAATCGTCGCAGCTTCTGCTCGGCCTGACTGTGATGAAACACGGCAGCGTCTGGAACACCTGCCCGCCGCATCTGCACGACCGCCGGTCCGAGGTCTATTTCTATTTCGACCTCGCCGAAAAAGCCCGGATCATGCATTTCATGGGCGAGCCCGACAACATGCGGCACATCGTCCTGGCCGACGGTCAATCGGTCGTGTCGCCCCCGTGGTCGATCCACATGGGCGTCGGGACGACGAATTATGCCTTCATCTGGGCGATGGGCGGCGAAAATCTCGATTACACAGACATGAATGTGCTGGACATCTGCCAGCTTAGATAAATGAAATTACGTTTTCTTGTACTTTGGGTTGTTATGGCAGGCTTTGCCATTAATGCTGTAGCTCAAAGCAACGACATTTTCAACCGCAAAAACATCGAAATGCGCATGCTCTCGGTCGCAAAATGGCAGCTTGCCAATCCGAATCACCCTCTCTACGACTGGACCAACAGCGCATTCTTCGCGGGGCTTTTTTCGGCCTACGAAACGACCAAGTCACCTGAAATAATGGCGGCGCTAATGGATATGGGTGAAAAGAACGGCTGGAAGCCAGGGCCCCGATTTGACCACGCGGACGACATAGCTATTAGCCAGACCTATATCGATATTTACCGCATCAAAAGGGATAAAAAAATGATCCAGCCGACGATTGATGCGGTGGGCCGGCTCAAGACTGAAAAGGGTGAGCAGGTCGCCAAAAACGGCATCACCTGGTGGTG
>JANYIL010000095.1 GCA_025362075.1 Chloracidobacterium sp. | reverse complement strand
GCCAAAACCATCGCGGGCTCACGCGGTGCGGCGGGTGACAATTCCCGACAATTGGATGTTACCTCCGGTGCGTGGGTCGACATTGTCGACGCCGGTTCGCCCGTGACGCCTCCGTCGGTGCCGCAGGACTTCCCGTTTGATATCAACGGAGTGTCCAATACCGCAACAGTTTCGGGCCAGGTTTTGAGATCGGACGGAACAACCGGACTGCGAAATGCCAGTGTTTCGCTCACCGACGCAAACGGTGTAGTCCGAACAGCGACGACAAGCTCGTTTGGCTTTTTCTCATTCGACAATGTTGCCGGCGGCGGAACATATACGATCCGGGTGGCGTCACGGCTTTTCCGGTTTGCCTCTCAAACCGTAACGGTTAACGGCAATATCACGAATATCGTCTTGATCGGCCAGGAATGAGAAACTTTCCTGGATGAATTAACCAGTGAGAGCGCCGAGGTAAGGGAATTAAAAATTCTCTGTGGCCTCAGTCATCCCACTGGCTAAACTGAATTTGCTTGAAATAAGGTTTGAAACAGCTTATACTTGAGTCGTTTCAATCCGAACGCGCTTTTTTCAGGAATTATGGTGTATTTTCATGCGGCAAATTCCTCAAGTTTATGTTCTGGGCCTAGGGCCGATTAAACCTTTTGGGAGGTATTTTCAATGCTAAAACCTTTTTTGTCGTACATCGTTTTCACCCGGGCGGGTGTCCTGGCTGCTTTTCTTTTGTTGACGGGCGCCATGGCCCCGATCGTCGCCCAGTCGTGTTCGACGACGCCGACTATTTTGACATATGACTTTACTGACGATCATCTTCGCGGCTATGCGGCAAATAATCCGGGGACGATAATATCGGACGTTCAAATCACCGGCCTTAACTCAGGCGAGACGCTTAGCGGCATGTCGTTTCGGCCTGCAACCGGCCAACTGTACGGCTTGGCCTCAGACAGCATTACCACCCGAATCCTGACGATAAATACGACGACCGGCGTTGCCACCGCCGTAGGTACGCCCCTTACGGCAACCGCAGATGTTTTTCGCGGCGTCGCTTTCAACCCCGTCGTCGACCGTCTTCGGGTAATTGGCGATGCTGGATCCAACCGCCGCTACGACCCCACAACGGGTGCATTGACGGCCGCAGACACGACGCTTGGCTATGTTGCCGGTGACCCGAGTGCGGGAAGCACGCCAAGTGTAGTCCATATCGGTTATGACCGCAACGCGGCAGGTGCGACCCTGACAACGTTGTATGGCGTCGATTACGTTAAGGACACATTGGTACGAATCGGAGGGGTTGATGGTAACCCGTCGCCGAACGGCGGCCAGGTAACGACTATCGGTCCGTTAGGATTTGACGTTACGCGTGCGGGCGACATGGTCATTCAGGGCGGCTCCGGAACGGCGTATGCCGTTATGAGGGTTGCGGGCGTATCTACGCTTTTTACGATCAATTTGACGACTGGCGCGGCGACGTCGGTGGGTCCGGTTGTCGGTGCCGCGACTGTCGAGGGTATCGCTGTCGCCCCGTGTACGGCGGCGTCCGGCAATGTTTCGATATCGGGCCGCGTGACCACATCCGACGGCCGGGGCCTGCGTAATGCCTCGGTCACGTTGACGGGACCTGGCGGCACTCAGACGGTAACGACCAGCACCTTTGGCTTTTACCAGTTCGACAGCGTCGCCACCGGCCAGACCTACACCCTGACGGTCGGCTCACGTCTCTTTACCTTTACCTCAAGGACGCTGCCGCTAACGGACAACGTCACAAACTTCGACTTTGTCAGTTCGTAAGTTCCACACAGCCCATCACAAACGCTTATCGGCGGCCGCATGGCCGCCTTTTTTTCTGCCACTGACATAATCGCGGCTCTTTGCAGGACCCCGCGAACTTAAGCGACTCCGAAAAAACTCTGGAAATTATTGCAAAGATTAGGTTATCCTATTACTTGACTCATCCTCCCTCGTCCAGTTCCGGTCCCCGCATATGAATGATGCCCAAATAGCCCGACGCGATCTAAGACCGGCGCTTGTGTTTTTGAGCGGCGAGTTGATCGCCGTGCCGATACCGCTTGACCGGGAAGAGGTGATAATGGGCCGTGCCCTCGAGGCTGACGTTCGCGTCAACGACACGCAGGTGTCGCGACAGCACGCTAAGATCACGGCCACGGCGAATGCCGATAAACATGCGACCGACTACGTCCTCACTGACCTCGATTCGCGAAATGGCACATTTCTCAATGGTCGCCGTGTCCGGCGCGAAACGCTCGAAAACGGCGACAAGATCTCGATCGGCGAGACGATACTCCGCTTTGATCTCCTGGACGAGATCGACCGGGAATACCAGCGTCAGATCCACCGTTTGATCTCGCACGACGACCTCACCGGACTGCTTTCAAGCCGTTCGTTTTTCTCGGAATTACGGCGCGAAGCAGGACGTGCAACGGCGGAAAACCGGCCGTTTTGCGTATTGATGATGGATGGCGACACTTTTAAGGGCGTCAACGATAAATACGGCCACCTGACCGGCAGCAAGACCATTGAGGAGATCGGATATTCGATAATGACCAATCTGCGAAGCGGCGATGCAGCGGCACGGTTTGGCTGCGATGAGTTTGCCGCCTTTCTGCTCGACGCCGAGCTGCCGCAAGCCCTCGTCGCAGCCGAGCGTATGCGTGAAAGCATAGAAAGCTATCCATTTAGTGTTCTGCGTCAGGGCAAGACCAAAGAAACCCATCACATCACTGTAAGTATAGGAGTAGCATCTTTTCCAACCGACTCCAGCGACCCAATCGAGCTGGTCGAGATGGCTGATTCGGCCCTTTACCGGGCCAAACGCGAGGGCCGCAACCGCGTCGCCGCATATCGCGATATTTTACCCGACGAAGTAATTACTTATTTGCCTGCCCGCCGCTCGTAGCTGCGATATATCGGCCAAATGGGCGGCCTCTCGGGCCGCCTTTTTCGTGTTTAGGAATCTCTCCAACGCCTCGCTGCGGCCCCCCTTATCAAGAGCGGGCTTGAAAAAAAATTGCCAGTTATGTGTTTGTCTATGATATACTTTGTTTAACGATGCTTGCACTCCTACCAAAACCCTAAAGCATCGGTATCGGTCAGATTGAGTTTTTCGGCATTTTGGCTCTATGTTATCGCTCCACAAACACATTTTTTGAGAGGTTTTTGAACTGTATGGCACATTTTTATCGCTCGTTTCAGTTTTCCGTCCCGGTCTTTTCACGTTTTTGCCTGCTTTTGGCGTCTGTTAGCCTGTTTGGGGCATTGGCCCCGGCATTTGCTCAGGCCGACGGAACGGGTTTTCTAAACGAATACATTCAGGAGCGGGAATCGGCGACGGCGGCACGCACAGTCAAGCTAGTGGCCGTGACCGGAGCGGCTGGCTCGGATGTATTTGTCGAGGTCGAGCTTGAGGCCCAGGGCAATGAGGCGGGGATACAGTACAGCGTCCATTTCGACCCGGCGGTCCTCAGAATCAGCAGCGTCAACGGCGTAAATGCAAATCCCGACATTACGGCGGGTTCCGGTGCCCCGGCGGGAACTCTCCTCAACGTCAATGCCTCGGACGCCGCCAACGGCAACGTCGGCATCGGCCAAAACTTTAACGGCGCAAATACAAACCCGCCGAGCGTCGTTGCCTCAGGTACCAGGCGCATCGCCCGGTTAAAATTCCACATCCTTGTATCGGCCTCTGTAGGAGCGGTATCCCCGGTGATTTTTACGAGCAACCCAATCAGCCGCTTACTGTTCGATTCAAACGGCATTTTGATACCAAATCCGCCCTTCACCGATGGGAGCATAACGGTAACCGCCGGAGGACCGACACCGACGCCGACCGCAACACCAACTCCAACGCCGACGCCGACACCAACTCCGACGCCAACGGCGACACCAACACCAAATCCAACACCGACACCGACGCCCGCCGGTCGCACACTTACTATCGGTACCGCATCGGGTGCACAGTTTGGGACCGCGACCGTTCCCGTTACGTTGGTCGCCAACGGAGCAGAGTTTGGAGTTAGCTTTACGGCAAACTGGGATCCGGCGCTGCTCAGCATCACGGGCGTTGCCGGTGCCGACGTGCTCCCAGGGTTGACCGCCCTGCCACCCGGCTGCCTTACGACGATCAATAGCGTGGGCGTGACGCAAGGACGGCTCGGTATCGGGATCGGATGCCAGAGCGGCATCCCAGCGGGTACCGATGAGATACTCAAGCTCAAATTCAGCGTTAAGGCGGGTGCCGCAGTTGGGACGCTAGTTCCCGTTACCTTCGGCAATACGCCCATAAATACGGAGATCGGCGATGCCGTCGGCAACACACTCGCCGTCGAAAAGGTACCCGGAGCAGTCACCGTTCTCGCACCGATACCGGCGCAGGTGTCGATCAGCGGTCGCATTTCTACCCCGTCCGGAAGCGGGCTCAGAAATGTAAGAGTGACGCTAACCGACTCGAATGGCGTTTCGCGAACCGCAACGACCAGTTCCTTCGGCTTCTACCAGTTCGACGCCGTTGACACGTCTATAACCTACGTTATAACTGTGTCATCTCGGTCGTACCGATTCAACTCGCGAACGGTCACGCCAATTGACAACCTCGTCAACGTAGATTTCGTCGGTTTGGAATAGTGCTTGCACAAATCTATTTTGACCAAGGCCGTCTGAAAAGATGGCCTTTTTCATTTGTATCCCGTTAAAACTTGCGGCGGGCCAGAAAATCGAAACTACTCTCGCCGGCCTCCTCGCCGCCGCCCGGTCTGCGTTTATTTCCACCGAATCCTGACATCGCTTAATTGCAATCTCCAAACAAGCGGCACATAATATTTGCCATTAAACTTAATAAAGTATGTCAAGCGTTTTGGCGTATAGGCGGCTTGATAAACTCGTTCGGAAATTCCGAACGAAAAGATGTTTCATCAAAGCAGGCTGAACACGTCCGGCGGCGATGCCATAACGTCCGGAATGGTTAAATTCTTTATTACTTCCGCTGAATATCGTGCGAGATTTGGATCCTCGACAACGGCGACGCCTACGGTCGGTCCCGTAACGGTTTCGGGACGCGTCCTGACCTCCGATCTTCGCGGACTGCGAAACGCGTCCGTCTCAATGACCGATTCGAATGGCGTTGTTCGAACCGCTACGACCAGCTCGTTTGGGTTTTTCTCTTTTGCCGATGTTGCGGGCGGGCAGGCCTATACATTCAGAGTGGCGTCAAGGCTCTTTCGATTTGGCGCCAGGACGGTGACCGTCACTGATAACCTGACGCTGCCGGATTTTGTAGGTCTCGAATGAGAACGCTCTGACCCTAATCCATGGGGGTTTATTGATAAGCTCCGTCGATCATATCAATCGACGGAGCTTTTTTTTTGCACTTCTTCCCGTTCTCAAACCTGGCGTAATAAGATCTTTATTTTAATACAAAAAAATATTGAGCCCTTTTTTTACTCGTTGTCGCATTTAGTTGTAAGGGATTCTTTTTTAGAGACTGCGGATACTTCAAAAGTAAACTTTTGGCTTGTTCGCCACGGTCGTCTCGATGGTCCCACGTCCTTTAGATTAAAAAAACATCAGCAGAGGGAAATATTTATGTCGGCAAAACGGTCATCGGGTTATTTCATCGTTTCAAGTTTCGCTATAATTGCGATTCTGGTTTTATCGGTCGCCGCGGAAAGCTCCTGGAGCGGCAATTTTTTCGGGTCGATTCAGGAGTTTTTCGGGGCTGCGTCATCGTCATCAAACCCCAAGAACGTGCCGGACGACTTAGTGTCGGTTTTCAATGGCCCGATCATCTTTCAACGGGGGTTTGCCGCCGCCATCGATTTTCCATACAGCCGCGGAGGGCAGCTCTTTAAGGTCGATCCCGTTAGCAGAGCGGAAACATTTTTTATCGACGGCAGCCAGCCAAATTATTCCCCAGACGGGTCGCGACTCGTCTTTACTATCAATGCCCAACTCGCGACAATGCCGGCGGTGAATCCCGTTCCGAGCCCCACCCCGAACTTGTTAGTTATCGGCGGCGGATCGAGACTACTCGGCTTTTATCCAAAATGGTCCCCCGATGGAGCCAATATCTCATATAATACCGGCACGACGGTAAACGGCACGCCCGCGTATCACGTCAAGGTCATAAGCGGCAACTGCACAGTCTGTGACACCACCATTCAAACGCATGAACTAAATCCGACGGGTACTACCAATTATCTTTACCCGTCATGGAACCCGCGCCCCCTGGCGCCGGTCACCGCTCAACTCGTTTTTGTGCGGACGTCCGCGGCACGGTCAGACGTCGACCAGGGCAATTACAACGGCGATATTTTTAGTGAAGCAATTACAATCGCATCGGACGGCACGATTACCGAGGGCAATCGCGTACCCCTGACCAACAGCCCCGCCGAATACGCCTTTCCGACCTATTCGCACGACGGGACGAAAATCGCTTTTATCAACTTTGCAACCACTGCCGGCAACAACACCCTCAATGTAATGAACGCCAACGGCTCAGGTTCTACGGCCATTGTCACCTTCCCAAACAGCGGAAATCGGTACGCCCACCATCCGGTATGGTCACCGACTGATGACAGTATCGCTTTCTCCGACAGCAACCAGATATTTCAGGTCAATGTCACTACGGGTCAGGTATCGCAAGTCAGCAACACCGCAGCTTCCGCAAATGACCTATTCCCCAGCTGGGCCCCCGGCACCGGCAGCCCAACACCGACACCGACGCCTTCGCAATTCAATGCTACTCTCAGCTTTGATGGACGATTTCGTGATCGCGTGGGTAAAAGCGATTCGGGCATCCCCATCGATGGCGAGTCGGACGGCACATTCAGCCTTACGCTGCCTGCGGCCACATCGACCAAATTCATAGAATCGGTTGATCTCCTGGGTCCGAACGGCAACGAGTGGGATACGATTCCTCAGAGCAGTAATATCAAATGGGTCGTAGGAATTTCCGACACGCTGGACGGCGTTCTGTTTAATTCATCTAATGGCTCAATCCCGCATCTCGCTTATACCGTTGGCAATCCTGGAACATTTAAGCTATTTGTGCCAGATTCGACCCCTACGTCCTTTTCTAGTGGAAAGTCGTTCACCGTGACTGTCAAGTTTTCAGATGGATCAACCGCGACCGCTTCTACGACGATTAACATAACCGCAGCCGATGTTGCGATTGCATTTTCTCCGGCGGCCCCGGCCTCGGTTGCTTATGGTGATACCGCTTCCTTTTCCCTCAACATTACCAACAACGGCCCTGAGGTAGCTCACGGCGTTGTGCTCAACGGCTCTGTGGATTCCAAGTTTAAGATTGTCGGTGCAATAAATGGAATCGGCTGTAGCTCGGCAGGAAATTCGATAACTTGTAACATCGGCGATGTGGAAAATGGCAGTAACCGGAGCGTTAGATTTACGGCAACCGCAGCCGAGTCCGGCACGGCAACAAATTTCATGCAGGTCGTGATTGACGGCACGCGAACCTTTGAGACCAATAACGGCAATAATGCCGTTTTGGCGAATACGACAATTGGCGGTCCAACCTTTGAATTGAAAGGACTGGAAGTTACGCAGGCAATCCAGGATTTAAACAACAGCGTTCCCTTGATGGCCGGGAAGCAGACTGTAGTGCGGGCGCATATTGGGGCAACTACGGCCGGCTCATCAGGTGCATTCGCAACGGCGACCCTGACAGGCACCAACTCGGCTGACGGCATCAGCCGCACTTTGAGCGTTCCCAGCAATACTGGAGGGCGAATCAGGGTTTGGCAAACACCGGACCGCATGCAACGTGACGATAGTTTTTACTTTGTGTTACCCAAGGAGTGGATAGCAGCCGGAAATCTGCAATTCAGATTCGAAAGCAATTCTGATTTCGCCTGTAGGGAGCCGGACGGCACGCCGAATTGTGCGACGCAAGTGACTTTCCAGAATGTGCCGGCGATCACCATGCAGCTGCATCGCGTAGCCTTTACGGCCAATGGTAGTACATATCAACCGACAACTGCCGATCGTGATAATGCGGTCAATTTGCTCAAAGTGCTATTTCCGACTTCGAGCATCAGTTCGGTTTCTTATGGCACCAGACTCCCGGTACTAACCGGCGTCCCCGGGACGGGCACTCCCGTTAAAACTGCGATAGATGATTTTGATAAGAAAATACTCAAGCCGCTGGATCAGTTCAGAGCGATTGACTGTAGGACAGGTTCGTGTCCCCAGTTCTACATGGGACTGCTGGTAAATCCTACCAGTACGAATCAAGCTATCGGCGGACTCTCCAATACTCCCGGAAATGCCTCCGGAGCATTTATTGACCAAAATAACATACCCCAGGCACAGGAGTTGGGTCACAGCTTTGGTTTGCAGCATGTCGATTACGTCACGCAGCGATGTCCTCCCGCTCCGGCGACATGCACCGGTAAGGAGCCGCTTCCTCTTGACGCACATATTCCCGCGGACGGTACCCTAAGCACCACAAAAGGGCCGTACGAACCCACCACTGTTTACGGATTTGATACTAATAGTCTAAAAGTCTATGGCCCAAGCACCCCGGATTTCATGAGCTACGCTGGCGGTCCGCCGTGGGTTTCGCCCGCCACTTATTCGCGAATATTAAACATCCTCAAGCCGCCAACATCACCCCAGACTCCGGAGCCGGAAAGTATCCAGGCCGAGATGGTAGCCCTTGTCAGCGGAGCTATTCCCGATCCGGAGGACGGAAGCCCCGAGATTTCCCCGGTATATGCCTTCAATTCTCCGGGCGCTTTGAATTTGCCCCCGGCTGGAACTTACGCGATTCGCGTCGAAAATAGTCAGGGTCAGATTCTTGGAACCTACAGCTTCGAGCCAAGAAATACCGGAGGCGAAAGTACTCGGAGGGGTTTCTACCTGTTATTGCCGTGGAGTTCCGATATAACCCGCCTTGTGCTGCTTCATAACGGCCAACCCATTGCCTCGAAACAGGGAACAAATAACGCTCCGGTCCTTAACGTAGTTTCTCCAAATGGCGGCGAGTCGCTGACCGGAACAACCGCCACGCTCCGTTGGTCAGCCAGTGATCTTGACGGCGATGCTCTTAGCTATATGGTGCAGTACAGTACCGACGCGGGGACGACGTGGCAGACCATCGTCGCCGACCTGACAACGACGACTTATGATTTGGCCCTAAACTCAGTTCCCGGTAGCTCGCGAGCCATGATAAGAATAGTAGCAACGGACGGTCTTCGCAGTACCCAAGCCCAGTCGGCGGCTGTCTTTAGTGTCGCTAAGCGAGGGCCCGATGTATCGGTGCAATCACCTGATAACAATCAGCTGTATGTAGGCGATCAAATGATAATTTTCACGGCCGATGGCTTCGATCTGGAAGACGGTCAGTTGCCAGACGCTGCTTTCACGTGGAGTTCTAACCTTAACGGATCTTTGGGAACCGGACGTTCCCTGGCTGTCAAGGCCTCGACCTTACAGGAAGCTACTCACGTAATTACCCTTTCAGTGCGAGATAGTGACAACCAGGTGACGATCAAAACCGTGAGCATCCGCGTATTTCGCGTAAGGCCGGTATTGCCAGTCACGTTGTCGCTAGGCTCCGCAAATATTTACATGCAAGCTAACCGGGGCACCGCCCTATCGCCATCGCAATCAATCGGGATACGCAACACCGGTGACGGAGACATGACGTGGTTGGCGACCGCTGATCAATCCTGGATACAACTTTCATCCCCAACTGGAAACGCTCCAACGGATTTGGGCGTAATAGTTAACCCGGCGGGTCTCGCGTTTGGAACGTACTCCGGAAAAGTTACGGTCACCGCGCCGGGAGCTGCGAATAACCCGCAGATCGTAAACGTTAATCTAACGATAGTACAGGGACCGCCCGCAACCGTTGACGGCCGAGTACTCACTTCCGATGGCCGAGGGTTAAGAAATGCGACCGTCTCTATCACCGATTCGCTCGGTGTCGTGCGTACCGCCACGACAAGCTCGTTCGGCTTTTTCTCATTTCCAAACGTGGCTGCGGGCGATACGTACACAATACGGGTATTATCGCGGCTGTATCGTTTCGCTACTCGGACGTTACAAATTAATGATAATTTGACGCTCCCGGATTTTGTCGGCCTCGAATGATGTCGCTCTAATACTCGGTTAGACAGCAAGCCCCACCGCTCCTTTGGATCGGTGGGGCTTTTTTAAAATGCGAAAGCGGGGAGATCTCGAAAGAAAATTCCCCGCCCCGGTATGATAACAAATAAAGAAAAGGTTTAATTAACCCATTCTTCTTCGTAGTTAAGCTGCCAATGCCTCGTCACCCATTTTTCCGCAGCGGCCATGGCCGTGTTCTTCCATTTCTTCATATTTTCCAAAATGGTAAGAGCAGCCATAGGCTTGCCGGGATCGCGTTCAACCCTGATCACCCGCGTCGTAACTTCGATGATCGGCTTGCTTTCGTCCATAATTCTTAGACGAACTTCGCAGCCGACGGGCGGTAAAGTGTCCAGATTGACCAATGTGCTGGTTTCGCCAACATTTTCGGTCAAGCCTTCGACATTTATAGTTTCGCCCGTCTCTGCATCGATCCAGCTAGCCTGTACCGGCATGCTTGCAATAATGCGATGATGCAATGGCGTTTTGTATGATGATGTAGAATGCTCTACTTGTTGTGCCATTATTTTCCCCTTTCCAGTTCCTAATTTACGCATCGATCTAACCTTTTTCGTCGCGTTTCGAATCGACGCACGACCAACTTAGTCTATATTTACAAAAAAGTCAAGTTTCCAAAAATCTCCTGAAACCCTATTTTTAAGGCATTTTCTCAATATCTTCGAATCCTTGATGACGATTGTAACAAAAAACATTACAAATTGCACTCTATTTTCCAGCTCCGCGTTATCGAGACGCCGAACCCGCCCCTCGCTTCAACAATCTTTATTATTTCACACCGCTCTTGACTTTAATGTAACCCTGATTACCTATCATCGTTTTAAAGCGAAAATGCGGTTCGAGCGGAACTCAATTTGCATTGTAGTAAGAGTACAAAGTGTCGGCGATTTATGAATTAAGTATGAGCGTTACGCCGCCGAAACTAAAGAGCACGGAAACCGCTATAAGATAAGGCGTTATCTATAATAACGCTGATCGGTACGCCTTGTGCGAGAGATCAAAAAGTAGTAATTTTAATGCTAGAAATCCGAAAAATAAAACAAAAATCCAAAAACCGAGATTTAGCCGTTTTATTTTGCGCCGCACGGGCGGTATTAAGTTTTTGTAAATTCTAATAATGAGGTCAAAAAAACACATGACTAAAAACTTTTCAATTAAATTTTTATCCGGCCTGAGCCTTTGTCTAATGATGTTCGTTGGACACATTTTTGCTCAGAATCAGGTTACGGGCGGTATCAGCGGTAAGGTTACCGATCCGCAAGGGGCCCTTATTCCAAACGCCAGCATCACCGTGACCAATACGGGCACGAACAGCAAGGCGACCACCACATCCGGTGACGAGGGCACATACCGGGTCACCGGTCTACAGCCCGGCACCTATAAAGTTGAGACTGCTGCGGTGAGCGGCTTTTCGGCCGCCAAGGCGGATAACGTAACCGTCGAAGTCGGACGTTTAACACCCGTCGATTTCAAGCTGGCCGTCGGAACGGCCACGGCTGTCGTCGAGGTCACAGCCGAAGCCCCGGTAATCAATACCTCCGACAACTCGAACGCCCAGAACGAAGATCAACGGCAGATCAACGAACGTCCCATCAACGGACGCCGCTGGTCCAATTTCGCGATCCTCAGCCCGAGCGCGGTGCCGGACGGAACGTTTGGCCTGATCAGTTTCCGCGGCATCTCGGGCCTGCTCAATAACAACACGGTCGACGGCGGCGACAACAACCAGGCCTTCTTTTCGGAAGAACGGGGTCGTACGCGTATTAACTACGTGATCAGCCAGTCGGCGATCCGCGAATTTCAGATCAACACGTCGAACTATTCGGCTGAATACGGACGCTCGGCCGGCGGCGTGACAAACGCTGTCACCAAGAGCGGTACCAACAAGTTTCACGGCGACGTCTTTTACTACAACCGCAACAACCGTAATGGCGCCCGCAACCCCCGCGCGTTTGCGTCGCAGTTAATCGGCGGCGTCGCGACACCGGTCGCGGCCAAACCCATCGATCTTCGCCAGCAATACGGCGGTACGATCGGCGGCCCAATCGTCAAGGACAAACTGTTCTTTTTCTTTAGCTACGATCAGCAAAAACGTAACTTCCCCGGCCTCTCGGTATTCACCAATCCCGGTTATCTTAATACGGCGGATACCCAATGTTTAACTGGTGCACTAGGCGTTATTATTGTCCGAAACCCTCCTACGGTACCAAATTGTACTGGTAAAGGTTTAACAACTACGCAGCTCAATAACACGTTGACCTTTATCAACTCCCTGACCGGAGAGACCCCGCGAAAGGGTGACCAGACATTGTATTTGCCGAAGATCGACTGGAACATCAACAAATCGAACGCATTTTCGATCAGCTACAACCGTCTGCGTTGGAAATCGCCAAACGGCATTCAGACTCAGGCTGTCAACACCCGGGGCCGATCGAGCTTTGGCGATGACTTTGTCGTTGTCGACTCGGTAAACGCTCGCCTATCCTCGACCTTCAGCCCAAGTGTCCTGAATGAAGCCAGATTTCAGTACGGCAAAGATTTTGAGAGCCAGTCCAGCACACCACCCTTACCGGGCGAACCCGCGACATCTAGAACCGCCCTTGGCGGCACGCGTGCCCCAGACGTCTTCCTGACCAACGGTCTCGAGTTCGGCACACCGACCTTCCTCGAAAGGTCTGCATTCCCCGACGAGCGTCGCAAGCAGTATGCCGATACGTTGACAGTTATCAAAGGCAGGCATACGTTCAAATTCGGTGGAGATATTAACCGCGTTACCGATACAATCGCCAATCTCCGTTTTGAGGCGGGATCCTACTCCTATAACAATATCAATGACTTCATCATTGACTACGTAAATTTTGTCACGCCGCTCGCGGCAACGACTCAATGTCAGAACTCCAGTGCACGGTTCGCCGGCCGTTGCTACACCAGCAACTATCAGCAGGGCATCGGAAATCCGGGCTATTTAGTCAAAACAACTGACTACAATTTCTTCGGTCAGGATGATTTTCGCATCACGCCCCGTTTGACCCTCAACATGGGCCTGCGTTGGGAATATATCAAGATGCCGACGCCAACACTGTCGAACTCGACCAACACGACCGTTATCCCGACCGTCAACCGGACTGTTGCCGATGCGACTAACTTCCTGCCAAACGACAAAAATAACTTCGGACCCCGTTTTGGTTTCGCCTATGACGTATTTGGCGACGGCAAGACGAGTTTCCGCGGTGGATACGGCATTTATTACGGACGCATTCAAAACTCGACGATCTACAATGCCCTCGTAAACACGGGTAACACGGGCGGCCAGTCTCAGGTTCAGATCACCGCAACGACTACTACAAACTGTACGCCGCTCGTCCCGACGGCGACGACGCCCTGTGCTCCGGTCTTCCCTCAGATCGTCGCTCCGGCCTCGATCCCGTTCGCCGGTGCCGCGATTCAGTTCTTTGCCAAGAACTTCCAGGCACCGCTCATCAATCAGTACGATTTTATCCTCGAACATCAGTTCGGTAACAATATCGTCGCCTCTGTTTCTTACATTGGCAGCCTCGGCCGTTCGCTGCCGACCTTTGTCGATTACAACTTCCAGCAGGTGAATGGGGCAACAACCACCTACTCGGTAATCGGCGGTCCCGCCGACGGACGCTCCTTTACGCTGCCGCTTTACACCCGCGTAACCGGTACCCAGGCGATGACCCAAATCGAAAGTACGGTGTCGTCGCAGTATGACGGTCTGGTCTTTCAGGCCAAGAGCCGCTTTGCTCACGGACTGAGCTGGAATGCGAGCTATACGCTTGCAAAGGCAACCGACACTAACCAAAACTCGGCCACCTTTACGCTGACGAACGCCCCATACGACCTGTTTAACCGCAACTATGACAACGGTCCGAGCTCAAACGACGTTCGACATAAGATCGTGGGCAGTGCGGTTTATTCGCCGACGCTCTATAAGGGCAGCTCAACCTCGTTTGGCAATTACATCGCAAACGGCTGGTCGTTCTCGCCGATCTTTGTTCTTTATTCGGGCCGTGCTTTTGACGGGGCCGTTTCGGGAACGAGCTTGAACGGTTCAAACGGCGACAATCGTTTTCCGCTCAACGCGCGTAACGCATATCGCTTGCCTAAGTTATGGAATATGGACGCCCGCCTGTCGAAGCGTTTCAAGCTTTCCGAATCGACAAATCTGGAATTGTTGGCCGAAGGCTTTAACGTCTTTAACCGCACTCAGGTTTTCGGTGAAAACAGCACTTTGTATGCCCGTGGCACCACTCCGCCTGCTGGATCCGGACTGCCGACACCTCTCACCTACAACACTCAGTTCGGCTCAGTCACCACGACGGACAGCACCCTCTATCGCGAACGTCAGATCCAGTTTGCCGCTCGCTTCCAGTTCTAGGGTTTCGCTCCCATTCGGGACATCCGGCACGCTTCTTACGAGAAGCGTGCCTTTTTTTGTTTACGCGTTCGGTATAGAATTGCGGCAAGTGCGAATCCTACAGATATCATCGGCAAAAACATTCGGCGGCGGCGAACGCCATGTCGTCGACCTGGCTCGTGAACTGACGAATCACGGACACGAGGTCTTCGTTGCCCTCAGGCCCACAAGCGAGTGGCAGGACCGGCTTGATTTCTTGCCGCTCGAAAATTTTTTGCACGTCTCTATACGTAATTCGTTCGGCATGTTCAGCGCAAAACGCATTGCCCGTTTTGTCGAAGCGAACAAGATCGACATTATCCATGCCCATGTCGCCCGCGACTATCTGGCTGCCAGCATCGCAGCCCGCTCCGCTAAAAACGTACGGCTCGTGCTGACGCGGCACGTCGTATTTCCGATGAAGCCGTTTCATCGCTTTGCCCTGCGAAACGTCGACGCCGCCATAGCAGTGTCGCCAGCGGTTCGCGTCCAGCTCGAACGAATATTTCCGGTTCAAAAGGTTCGGGTCATCTCGAACGGTATCGGCTTCGCCGCGACACCAGAGGATGTAAGAAACGAGATGGCCATGGGGTTTCGCCAGCTTCACGCCATCCCCCTCAACGCGCCGCTGGTTGCGACCCTCGGCGAGCTGAAAGTGCTCAAAGGGCAGCGTGATTTCGTGCTGGCGGCAAACGAGATCGTAAAACGCATTCCCGAAGCGATGTTCGTCATCGCGGGCAAGGACAATACGCTCGACAAGAAATTTCGCCGCGAACTAAAGCGTCTCGTTCGGGTTTTCGGGATGGAGGAGCAATTCCTCTGGCTCGACTGGCTCGACGATACGGCACCGCTACTCGCGGCTGCCGACGTTTTTGTGTCGCCGTCGCATTCCGAAAGTTTCGGCCTCGCGATACTCGATGCAATGGCCGCCGGAACCGCCGTGGTCGCGACCGACACGGATGGAGCCAGAGAATTGATCCGCGACGATAACGCCCTCGTTCCGATAAAAGACCCGATCACGCTCGCGGCCAAGATCAGCAGCCTTTTAGAGGACGCCGAGCTTCGGCGTTCGCTGGGCGAAAAACTGCAGATCGCTGCCCATGAAAACTATAGCCTCGGCAAAATGGTCGATGCAACGGAAAACATTTACCGCAGCCTGTCAGAACCACCTGCGGTAGCGGGTGGTT
>JANYIL010000068.1 GCA_025362075.1 Chloracidobacterium sp. | reverse complement strand
TCAGCCGCGTCCGGTTAGCCTCGGAGCGGGAAGATCGGCTTTCGGTAATTGAAAAGTTCGTAATATCACGCTGCGTAGCGGTCTCGTCGAGCGAGCCGCGCAGGGAGAAATGTTCGATGCTAAATCCGATGCTCGTCTGATCGCGCGCGCCGAAACGGCGGGCGAAAAACAGCGAGCTATCGGTGACCCTCCCGGCAGCCGAGCCATTCCTGACACTCAATCCGGTCGTGTCGTCCGGAAACAGCGTGGACGACAACGATGCGTCTTCCTGTACCGTCAACGATCGGACGCTCGTGTTGAGCCGGGCGATCTTTACGCCGAAGACAAGGCGCAATTTCTGTATGGGGACAAAAACAGTCGCTTCGGGGATCAGGGCGTAATCTAGAGATCGCGGGTCGCTGAGGCCTAATCTACCTCGTGCGTTGCTGCCGACTGTACTTGAAAAACCAAAAGACGGCAGGAAATACAATCTGCCCTCGGCGTTAGTAAATCCCGCGGCGTAGGCCGGATTGTCGACACTGTCGAGATATGCATCGGGAAACGCAACGAATCGCGATGCCTGTGGCCGCCGCCCGCCGCCAAACACATTTCCGATCGCCTGTTCGTAAATGTTGCCGGCCGAACGGGAAGCGATGTCTTCGTCGTCGGTCCTGCCTTTGGCGGCATTTGCCTTGTCGCTCGGCTCGCCGCCACCGGGGCTTAAGGTCTCGGAAATAAAAAAATCGACAGTCGAGTCGGGCCTGACCATGACACCGCGTTTTGGTTCGGCCAGTAATGGATGTGACGGATCTCGAAGCGACGACACCTCGACGGCCCCCTCTGTCACCGTCACGCGCGTCTCGCCGCGCTGTTTGACGGCGACCTCAAATTTTGTGCCGCGGACGGCTATCGATGCTGTCGGGCTTTTGATGCGGTATGGGTTGGGTTTTCCCTGAAAATGATTGATCTTGACCCTGATGCGGCCGACGACGATCTGGAGCAATTCGCGGAGTGAGCTGGCGTTGCGGTAATCGCCAAAAACAAGTCTCGAATTCGGAAACACAACCACCTGGCTGCCATCGGACAAGTCGATCACGATCCGCCCGTCGGCACCCGTATCGACAACATCGCCGGGGCCGAGGACCGTGCCCTGCAACAAAACGACGCTGTTTCGGCCGTTGCCCGAGATCGACGCCCGTCCGCGGACACTGGTGGCCCGCGCCTCGACCGCGCTCTGCGCGAATGCCTGGGAGTTGAGCGCGCAGCTAGCCATCGCTATGGTAAGGCATAGCAAAAGGTAATGTGCTGCTCTGGTCGGACTCCTAAGCATCGAGTAAAAGTTTCTGATCGAGTCAGAACCACCTGCGGTAGCGGGTGGTTCTGACTCGCCCTAATGTGACCCCGCCGCTTCGGCGTTTTCGTCATCGTCGTCAGCCGCAGCCGACAATTTATACCTCGCGATAAGGCGCTGGACCGTTCTGCGGTCCAACTGCAATTTTTCCGCTGTCCTGCGCCGATTTCCGCCGGTCTCGGCCAGCGTCAGGCTGAGATATCTCCGCTCTAATTCTTCCATTGTGGGCCGGTCGATGGCAATGTCACGCAGCGGATCGCTGCCCGTTGCTGCGGCGTCTCCGGTCTGGCCTGCCTCTACAATAGCAGATGGCAAACATTCCAGGGTAATCACATTTCCCGTCGAAAGGGCTACGGCCCGAGCCAGCGCGTTTTCAAGCTCGCGGACATTGCCCGGAAACTCATAGCTGTTAAGAACATCCGAAACTTCGCGGGTCAAATGCGGCAGCGGTCCCGGGCCTATGATCTTGCGAAGAAAATGCCGGGCGAGCAACGGTACATCGCCGATTCGTTCGCGAAGCGGCGGCAGCTTGATCGTCAAAACGCTCAACCGGTAGTAAAGGTCGGCGCGAAATCTACCTTCTTTGACGAGTGCCTGCAGATCTTCGTTGCTTGAACCCAGGACGCGGACGTCAACATGCCGCGTTTCGGTCGAGCCGACGCGGCGGATCTCGCCGGACTGCAAAACCCGCAGCAGACTAGCCTGAAAACTGGGGCTCGTCGACGCCAGCTCATCAAGAAAGATCGTCCCGCCGTTAGCCTTTTCGAACAGCCCGGCCCGCGTCGAATTGGCACCCGTAAACGCTCCCTTTTCATAGCCAAATAGCTCGGCTTCGAGCAGCGTATCGGTCAGGCCCGAGCAATTTACCGAAACAAACCCTTTCCCCGCACGGCTGCTGAGGTCGTGGATCGCATGTGCCACCAGCTCTTTGCCGGTACCCGATTCGCCCGTGATCAGGACAGTTGCCCCGGTGCGGGCGGCAAAAGCGACGAGCTTGTAAACGACGACGATCGCGTTGCTCCGGCCCACCATCCCCGACCGCGAAAACTCATCGGGCAGTTGATCGTCGGCTGCCGAAATACCCTTCGCCTGGCCGCGGGCATCGAGCAAGCGGGTGACCGAAGCCGCGAGCGCGCCGATTTCGAAGGGCTTGGCAATAAAATCCGACGCCCCGATCTCGAACGAGTCAAAGGCCCGCTCGACCGTTCCCTGAGCCGTCATCAGAATTATCGGCAGATCGGCGTCAAATTCGCGAACCTTTCCCACGAGCCACAGCCCGTCGCCATCCTGCATCACGACATCGCAAATAACGAGGTCGAATTTTTCCTTTTCGATAAGCGAAACCGCTTCGCGGCCATTGCTGGCGGTCGTGGTCCGAAACCCTTTTAGCGACAACCCCGTCTCCAGCGTCAGCCGGATCGACGGTTCGTCATCGACTATTAATATGTGCGGGTTTTTCGCCATGCGCGCTCAAAGAATTCCATTATAGACGAGAATCGTGGTTTTTGCGGCATTCCGGCGGGCCTATTAAAGTGGTGTAGTTGGGTATCAAGGCGGTTGCACGCGTCAAAATTCCTTCTCATCAGCGGCCAAACCGCCGCAAAGCATAGCTCCGCCTTGACATCGACATCGTCTTTAGAGATGCGTAAAAACCGACCTGACGCAGAAGCCGCTGAGATTTGCGCAGAGTACGCGGAGAAGACTATTGCTCCTTAATTCACATCCACAAATAAGAACGAAACTATAAACATTAGTCCGCTATCTCCTTTGGCCGCTTTAGTTCCATGTTAGACATTTGCAGGATCAGGCAGTACGAATCACCCTTTATCCGGCCCTCGAGAAAGGTGTTGTACGGTCGGCCGCCGCGATGCATAACGATCGGCTCGTTGTTTTTTTCGCCGCCGCGCACAAGCAGCAACGAATCGCGTTCGTGCAGTTCCTTTGCCATGTCGTAAAGGAAATCGAAGGTCAGGCCATTAACATGGATCAACTGGCGTTTGTGCGTAAAGATAAATTTACGCGCCGCCTCTTCCTTTTTGATAAACTTGCCGCTCCACCTGAGCGGGATGTCGGTATTGATATTTTGCAGCTCTTTCTTTCGCGGCCGCCGCTCGCGTAGGGTCCCGTCCGGGTGCGACAGCACCTCGAATTCATCGACCAGATGGATGATTCCCTTCTTCGAAACGTAAACCCGCGATGTGTCGACGAGGAACATGCCAAATTCTTCCATGTCGATCTCGGGGTCGTCTTTGACGAGGGCCTTGCCAACCGCCGCCAGCGTTTTTCTCTTTTTTAAGAGTTGCGAGAGGTCGTGCTCAATGTCCGTCTTGAGTATCTTTTGCGTGTGAACGGGAAGGCCCTTGGGGTCGACAAATTGCACCTCGCGTTTCGGTATTACCGCCTCAAACGCCACGACGGCATCGCGATTTTTCTGGTTGCTGATGTTGATAGCCATAATCTACCAGCCTGACGCATTCCGATGCAGAAGCCCGCGCGTACGCAAGGGCGTAACATTCAACATGCGTGTTAAGCCCTTGCTAACGCGCGGGCTTCCGCAATCTAAAACAGATCGAAATCGATATCGTCGCCCGAAATTTCCTCTTCCTCGATGGCATCGAGCACGGCCGCCTGGTTTAGCTTGGCAAACTGAAACGTCGCCTGCTTGCCGATGACCATAAAGGCGTCCGTGCCGTTGCCGAGGACAAAGGCGCTGTCGTATTCCGTCCCGCCGCGATAGCTGAAGGGGAACGAAAAGATCCGCCCCGCCGAAAGGTTATCGAGCAGCAGATTGATGCTGCCATCCTCGACGGCTGAAAGCAGGTAGACGGATTTTATTATCTGCGAAAAGTAATCTTCGATGGACGCGGGCCGAAGTTCGTTTGGCGTGCCGAATGACGATGGCACGGGCTCGATCTCACGGCCCTCGATATCGACGGTTTTTAAGCTCGGCCGTTCGACTGAGTTTCCCTTTTCATCGAGCGTCGCGAGCGCCGTACCGCCCTTGTCGAGCAGTGTCTTGCCATCCGCCGCGAGCACCATCAGGCTTGCCGGATTCCCCTTTTCGTCAAACGCCTCGACCGCGACCGAGCCATAGAGTTGTTCGCGGTCGATCTTGCGGATCTGGACGGAAAATTCTTCGCCATCCAGGCTTAATATCAGCGGTCGCGCCATATCTCGTTAAGTTTAGGATATTTACGCGTAATATCGCAAAAGAAAAAACTCGCGCCCCGTCCGACAATACTGGTCGTTTACATACGTCTCCAAAAGCATAGGAGGAGGCCGATCAAAATATTTTCGCGTTACGTATTCCCGCATACAGACCCTCGGATAACGACCGCGTAATACTGAATTCGCTGTAAGGCTTAATCAATACTGACGTTAAGAACGTGTTAGGTGTGTTGCCACATGGCGACACACCTTTTTTTTCCGGGACTGTTCGGTGAATCGCTTCCGGTTCGCTTTTTCCCGTCTGGGGTATAAAATTTCCTTAAGATAGAATTGTCCCCGAAACCGAAAATGGAACAGACCAAACTTCGTAAAATTCCGCGTCCCGATTCCGACCTGCCCTCAACGGACAAACCTGTCATAAGGCCGACCGTCGAACGCATGATGAGCAGCCGAACCAGCGATTCACGCGGCCGCTCGATCGATTTTGACAACACGGTGTTGATGAACATGGGCGAGGGCATGTACACCGTCGATGTCAACGGATGCGTCACGTCGATGAACCATACCGCCGAGATCCTGTTTCAGCGAACATTTGACGAGGCGATCGGGCGCAAGATGCACGACCTCACCCACTATGCCAAGCGCGACGGCACCGCGTTTCCGGCCAAGGAATGCGCGGAGTTTGGTGTGCTCCGCAACGGAAAGACGGTGAAAAATTACGAGGACGTCTTTATCAGAAAGGACGGCACATTCTTTGACGTGATCTACAGTTCGTCGCCGATCCGTGAAGACGGCGCGATCAACGGCCTGGTCGTCGTCTTTCGCGACGTGTCGGAGCAGAACCGGACTCTGGCCGCACTCCGCGAATCGGAAGAGCGTTTTGAAAAAGCCTTTAACGCAAGCCCGATGGCGTTAATGATCGCCTCTGTCGAAACTGGAAAGCTCATCGAGGTAAACGATACGTTTGTCGAGATGTTCGGCTATTTGCAAGAACAAGTTGTAGGGAAGACAACTGCGGACTTTGGACTATGGGTCAACCCTGACGAACGAACGGCCGCAACGCAGTCATATCTCGATACCGGACAGATCCGCAACGCCGAACACCGTTTTCGCACCCGGTCCGGCGAGGAAATAATCGGCCTGCTGTCCGCCGACCGCATCGAGGCAGGCGGAGAGATCTGTGTTCTTGCAGTAATACAAAATATAACCGAGCGTCGATTTGCCGAGATGCAGATCGCCGGACAGAATGAAATTCTGACGACGCTGGCTCTCGGCAAATCTCTCCCTGATATTCTGGATGCGATCACGCTTACACTCGAGCAGCAATTACCCGGGTGCATGGCATCGGTTTTATTAATTAGCGAGGACGGAAAAAGACTTGTGCACGGCTCGGCGCCGAGTCTCCCGCCCGCATACAATGCCGCGATCGACGGTATAACTATCGGATCTCAAGTCGGCTCGTGCGGAACGGCAGCTTACCTGAAAGAGCCCGTTTACGTCTCGGACATCGGCAGCGATCCGCGTTGGAAAGATTTTGCGGGTCTTGCCGCGGAGCATAATCTCAGGGCCTGCTGGTCAACGCCGATCTCGTCGGCCACGGGCAGCGTACTGGGTACGCTGGCTCTCTATTACTCACAAGTTCGCAAACCGAATGCACAGTATCTAAGCCTGATCGAGATAACGACGCGGACAGCCGCACTCGCGATCGAACGAAAAAACGCGGAATGTGAGCGTCAGCTACTGGCCTCGATAGTCGAAAATTCGATCGACTACATCGGAATCGCGGACGCCGTAGGCAATCCGGTGTACGTCAATCCCGCCGGTATGAAACTCGTCGGTCTCGATGATCTCGACCAGGTTCGCGAGTCCGCAATACCAGACTACTTTATTCCGGACGAGCAGCCATTAATTAGCGACGTGGTGATTCCGACGGCGTTACGGGATGGAAAATGGTCGGGTGAACTTACTTTTCAGCACTTTAAAACTGGTGCTCCCATTCCGGTTCTTAGCGACGTATTCAGCGTAAATGATCCCGTCACCGGGAATACGGTTAATTTCGCGGCCGTAATACGTGACATCAGCAATCGCAAGGAGGCCGAAAAAGCGATTCGCTATAGTGAGGAACGGTTCCGCACGGCGGTAGCGGCTGTAAGCGATCTGATCTGGACGAACAGCCCTGATGGGTTGATGGAAGGGGAACAGCCGGGCTGGGAGAGTTTCACGGGCCAAACCTACGATGAATATCAAGGATACGGCTGGGCACAAGCCGTCCACGCGGACGACGCCCCGGCGACCCTCAAGGCATGGAATCAAGCGGTAGCGGAAAAAACCACGTTTATATTCGAGCATCGCGTCCGTCGACGCGACGGGGAATGGCGGCTTTGTTCGATTCGCGCCGTTCCGATCTTAGAGACCGATGGGACCATCCGCGAATGGGTAGGAGTACATTCCGACATAACGGAACAAAAACGCGCCGAGGAAAACCTGAAGGCGGCGGATGAGCGTTTTCGGCGGGCGCAGATGGCCGGCAAGGTCGGCGTCTGGGACTGGGATAAGACCACTGGGAAAACGTATTGGTCCGAAACCATGTGGGACCTGTACGGCGAAAAAAGGCGTGAGGTCAATCCAGACGAGGCCTTTTGGTCAAAACGGATAGACGAGCGCGACCGGGAACGGGTCATTGCTCGTCTTCGGTCAACTTTTGAGTCGGGGGCCGAAGAGTATCGTGATGAATTTCGGACCGTTCCCATCGATGGGGCAGTTCGCTGGATCGAATCCATCGGAACCGTCGAGCGCGATGCCGCCGGACGGCCGGTGCGAATGTATGGTGTAAATCTCGACATTACCGACAAGAAGGCAACTGAGGATAGGATCCTCCGCAGCGAAAACGAATTGCGGGTAATCACGGACTCAGTCCCGGCCCTCATCTCGTACATCGATAGGGACGGGCGCTACCGTTTCGTTAACAGGAGATACTCCGAATTTTTCGGAATGGCGACGGACGAAATTATCGGCAAGACGATATCGGAACTGCTCGGCGAGAACGTTTTCCGGACGCTCGAACCAAACGTTAAAAAGGTGCTCGCGGGCGAACGGTGCTCGATCGAGGTGCAGGTAGATTACAAGTTTGCCGGTAGACGGTTTATGCAATTTTCTTACGTTCCCGACTTTTCCGGCGACGGCGATGTGCCGGGGTTTTACGCACTGGTCAGCGACCTGACAGAAAAGATGCAGTATGAGGAAGAACTCCAACGGGCAAATGACGAGCTTGAGGCACGAGTTGTGGACCGCACGCAGGAGCTGGCCGAGGCAAATGTGCTGCTGCTGCACCAGATGGACGAGCGGGCCCTTGTCGCGGAACAACGCACGCGCCTTCTGAGGCGGTTATTCACGATGCAGGAGGACGAGCGGGGCCGCATCGCCCGGGATATTCACGATCAGCTCGGCCAGAGCCTCACGGCCCTGCGGCTCAAGATCGCGTCATTAGGTGACCTATGCCCCGATGATCCGGCAGTAACAGAGCGTATCAGCCTATTGCAGGAGATCGCCGAACACCTGGACAGCGAGGTCAGCTTTGTCGCGTGGGACTTGAGGCCAAGCGTTCTCGACGACGTCGAGTTTGTCAAAGCCCTCGAAAATTATGTGTCCGAATGGTCGCGTCGGTCGGACATTTTTACCGAATTTGACGCGATCGGTTTGTCGGGCGTCACGCTAGACGAGGACATCGAGAATAACCTCTACCGCATCACCCAGGAAGCGCTAAATAATGCCGCTAAGCACGCCAAAGCGGACAGGATCAATGTCGTGCTGGAAAAGCGGGGTGAGCACCTGATGCTGATCATCGAGGATAACGGGGCCGGATTTGAGCCCGGTAATGTTGACCCCGAACCTGGAAAAAAGGGAGGATTCGGTTTATTCGGGATGCGCGAGCGAGCGTCACTTGTTTCGGGAACGATCGAGATCGAGTCATCGCCGAAAAAGGGGACGAGCATATTCGTCCGCGTTCCGCTCGTCTAGAAAAATAGCTTATGGAAAAGAAACTAAAGATATTGATTGCCGAAGATCATAAGACCGTCCGCGAGGGCGTCAAACTGCTAGTAAACGCGCAGCCGGATATGGAGGTCATCGGCGAAGCTGATAACGGCGAGGATGCAATCGCCGATGCCAAGCGGCTCGATCCGGACGTTATTATCATGGATATCTCAATGCCGCACGTAAACGGCCTGCAGGCGGCAAAAAGGATCCGCGCGTCGTGCCCGCGGATCAAGATCCTCACGCTAACCCGCCACACCGACGACGGATACCTGCAGCAGCTGATAGCGGCGGGGGCCAATGGCTATGTATTGAAACAGAGCGCCCCCAGCGAGCTGATCAAAGCTATACGTACCGTGGCCGACGGCAACGCCTATATGGACCCGGCCCTGACAAACCGCGTTATGGGCGGTTACGCCACCCGCTCGGCCTCACTCCGGGGCGAAAACAAGCAGCAGCTCACCGACCGTGAATCCGAGGTGCTGCGCCTCATCGCCCTCGGCTACAGCAACAAGGAGATCGGTGTCAATCTCGATTTGAGCGTCAAGACAATTGAGGCCCATAAGGCAAATGCGATGCGAAAGCTCGGCATATCGAGCCGCATAGACATTGTCCGCTACGCCATCCTGCAGGAATGGATGCAGGATACATAGATTCTCCGCTCCCCTCGTCCATTAGGGTTTTTCCCTATAAATTTTGTCCGTCTTCCCTATATTCCTGTCCTCCCATTCCACGCATAATCATAAACATCAAGGGGGAACGCGGCTTCGCTAGTGATGGGCGAGGGAGAAAATCAAGGGGAAAGTGAGGAATCTGCCGCGGGGTTCCTCACAAACTTAACTCCCGGGTAAAAAGACCCGGGCCCTGACGCTTTCAGACCGGTAAACAGACCTTCACCGCTCTAGTCAGGTTCGAGATCGAAGATTTATAAAAACAGTAAGGAAAGGGGGGAAGCATGGAACGCTCTAACATTTATTCTCATTCATTTTCGGACGATCTGGAATACTACAGTCATAATTCCAGTGATAATTCTCTTAGACCGCAAAAGTCACGCACGGCCTCGGGCGCCGTGACGTCATCAAGCAATCATCTTCTAGGTGCTATGCCCGCACATCTTTTCGAGGTGCTCCGGCCGTCGCTGCGGTCGGTATTTCTCGAAGAAAACCAGTATTTGTATTTACAGGATGGCCGTTTGGACTATCTTTATTTTCCTGAGACGGCGGTACTTTCTGAGCTGCGGACGCTCGAAGACGGCCGGATGGTCGAGATCGCGATAACCGGCAACGAGGGCGCGATCGGTTTTTCGGCAATGTTTTGTTCTACCCGTGTGGCCAATTGCACGCAGGTTTCACAGGCCGGGTCGGCCATCAGGATCGACAGCCGGACGTTTGAAAGAATGTTGAGGCTAAATCCGGATCTCGCAAGTCAATTTTCGCCGCTCATTGACCATTATATCCGTCAGATCTCGCAGCGCGCGATCTGTAACATGTACCATTCGGTCAAGGAACGCTTATGCACATGGCTGCTCATGGTACAAGACCGCTGCGGCAAAGAAACGCTCAAATTGACGCATGAGCAGATCGCCCGCATCCTCGGCGTTTACCGCCCGAGCGTGACGTGCATCGCACTCGAGATGCGTAAAAACAAGCTCATCAATTATTCGCGCGGCGGCCTGTCAATTCGCAACCGCGCCAAGCTGGAAAGCTCAGCCTGTGGGTGCTATCTGGAAATGGCCGCAGGAATGTAAAGTTCTCAGACTTTTTTACACACCGTCCTTATTCACCTGAGGACACTATTCATACCATACCAGGGATCCCCGTTAAGTGAACACAGCTTGGAAGTGTTCATGGGGGTTCCTCCTCATTTTAAACAGCCGATCTTAAAAATTCTAAATTGGTTCCGGATTGACTCTATGGTCGAGCACGGGGTCAGAACCACCTGCGGTAGCGGGTGGTTGAAGTTAGGCGGCATTCAATAATAGGTGTTTGTGCTGCCCGCAGTTA
>JANYIL010000053.1 GCA_025362075.1 Chloracidobacterium sp. | reverse complement strand
GTTCATCCCAAGTCGCCCAGAGCCACGGCATCCATAGTTTTCCCTTCTCCGGGCGTACCGCCCGCAGAAGCGAAAACTATCTAAAAGAGGACATTTCTAATGAGTTACAATAGAGGACATTTCTAAAGAGTTCTGACAGGTAAATCGGCCTCGGAAGACTCAGTGTCACAAACCGGCGGCGATCCAGCCTATCCTCCGTACACTGCGGCCATTTCTGGTTTGCCCCAGGTTGCATAGAGTTCACGAAGGCGTCGCGTCGCGGTTTGGATGCTCGGGCTGCCGGGTGCCTGTGAGGCGTTTAGAGATTCGAAGCTCTTTAGCAGTATCGGCTCGGCCTCGGCAAAACGTTTTTGCGAGGTCAGAAATTCGCCTAACGCTCCATCCTCCATCGCCCGCGTGAAGTGCGTTTCGGGCATATGTTCCCCCCGAATCCTGATCGCTTCGCGCAGCAATTTTTCGGCTTCTTCGATCCGGTTTGTCCGGCTGTAGATCAAACCCTGAACCATCAGGGCCGTTGGATAGTTGATGTATCCAGTACTCGTTCCAGCCCGGTAAATTTGCAGTGTTTCAATGATTTTGTTTTCCGCGTCGGGATATTTATTTTCCAAATATAAGGTCTGTGCCTCCAGACGAAGATCGTCGCCCAATTCCAGCTTGGATTGACTGAATATTTTACGGTAGATCATTTCGCCGTCGCGTAGATTTTTCTCTGCTTCGGACAGATTACCCTGCTCCATTTGAAATCTGCCAAGAAAGATCAGGTTTACACCGCGTTCGATAGGCAGACTATCGTCTCTATGCCGGATCGATTCGGATTCCTCACGAATGATTTCTAAGGCATCGTCAAATTTTCCCTGGTCGGCCAGAGTAAGAGCCAGAACAATCCTGGAATTATTAAGTAGGCTATGGGATGCGTCCGCCAATTGCGATGTTAAGGATAGGGATTCACGCAAAAGTATTTCGGCTTCTTTTGAATCGCCCTGAGCGCGTCTCAAAATGGCGAAATCGCAAAATGAGGTTAATAAGTAATCAGCCTGGATCGTTCCATTTTTCGACGCCAAGCGAAGACTTGGCAGGCTCCGGCGATAGAAGTTATTCGCTTTTGCATTATCGCCTTTGCCAACCCAGATTCCGGCCAGAATCACCATTGTTTGCAGAGTTTCCGGATGGTCCTCTCCGTAAATCCGGGTTTGAGCTTCGAGAGCGGCGTTTAAATTTTGCTCGGCCAAATCATATTGCCCCAAATTGTAATAACTTGACCCGATTATTTTTTGAAGTTCGGCCCTGACCTCCGGCTGGCCGGACAGATCTTCGGCGGCCAGGCGTTTTGATGCGTCGTCCAAAACGTCCTTGACCGTCAACTCGTGACCGCCAGTCTGTAGGTTGCTGCTGGGCGACGAGGCATTTAACATCGTCTGCATAAACGTGCTGACGGCCACGGCCTTTGCCTTTTCGAGCCTTGCTTGCCGCGTCTGCCACAGGCTGACGGTGATGCCGCCGATCAAACTCAGGAAAATCAAACTTGCCGCCAAAACCCCGACCTTGTGTCGTTTGACGAATTTCGATGCGCGGTATTGGCGCGTATTCGGTCTGGCCGAAACCGGTAAGCCTTTCAAATGCCGTTCGATATCATTCGCAAATGCCTCGGCCGACTGATAGCGTCTCGCCGGCTCTTTTCGGAGAGCCATCAACGCGATATTGTCGAGATCGCCTTTTAATTGCGGAGTGCGGAGTGCGAATTTGAGGAGGGCGGCGGCGGGTCGAATCCGGTTACGGTTTTGATGATCTCGTCCAGACTCTTGCCTTCGAAATGAAACGGACGCTCATTTGTCAGCAGCTCATACAGGACGACGCCAAGCGAATATATGTCACTTGCCGTGGTAACCGTTTCGCCGCGCAGTTGTTCGGGCGAGGCATAGGCGGGTGTCAGCGCCCGAAAAGCGGTCTCGGTTTGATTGTTATCCAGCGATGTGACGTCATCAATTTTAGCAAGCCCAAAATCGAGTAATTTTGGCTCACCGCCGGCGGTGACGAGGATATTGCCCGGCTTGATGTCGCGGTGGACGACGAGATTTTGGTGGGCGTATGCAACGGCAGCGCATATCTTTATAAAAAGCTGCAGAGTTTCATCCAATGTCGGTTTTGCACGTTTTACAAAATCGGTGATCGTCTCGCCCTCGACATATTCCATGGCGAGAAAAGGCTCGCCGGTGTCGGAAACGCCGCCGTCGAGGAGTTTTGCGATGTTTGGATGATTGAGCGAGGCGAGGATCTGGCGTTCGCGGCGAAAACGTTCGATCATCTGGCTTTCGGCGATCGACTGGCGAACTATCTTTAGCGCGACTTCCTGTTCAAACTCGCCGTCGCTGCGTTTTGCGAGGTAAACGGCTCCCATGCCGCCGGAGCCGATCTCGCGGATGATCTCATAGTTGCCAAAATGCCGGCCCGACATCGGCGAAGGCTGGTCGATGACTGTGCTCGCCGAGAAAACCGGCGTCTCGATAAAATCGCCTGACTCAGATGACGACGCCAGCAGCGACTCGACCTCGCGGCGGAGTTCCATGTCGCCACCGCACGCCTCATCGAGATAAGCCGGACGCGCCACCTCATCGAGGTTCAGTGCGGCTCCCATGATATCTTTTATTCGCTGCCAGTCAGGTTTTTCATCCATCTTTCAGATTACGGAAGAGCCACGCCTTGGCGATCAACCACTCGCGTTTGACCGTGGCCGGCGAGATTTCCATGTAGTGTGCCGTTTCCTCGATCGTCAAACCGCCAAAAAATCTTAGCTCGACGATCTTAGATTGCTGGTTGTCGAATGTTGCCAATTCGTTAAGAGCATCGTCGAGTCCGATCAGATCGATCTCGCGCGGTTCCTGAGACGGAATGCTGATTGCCTCGTCGAGGGAAAGTTTGTGGCCGTAACCGCGTTTTTCCGCTTTCTTTTCGCGGGCATGATCGACCAGTATTCGCCGCATTACCTGTGCGGCAACGGCAAAGAAATGTGCCCGGTTTTGCCACGAGACGGTTTCCCAATTGACCATCCGGATATACGCCTCGTGAACGAGAGCCGTTGCCTGTAGCGTGTGATCGCCCCGCTCGTTTTGCATATAGCCCTGAGCGAGTTTACGCAGCTCACCATAGACGAGCGGCAGCAGCTCGTCAGGCGCCTGACCGTCGCCGCTATTAATTCGCTCCAGCAAAATTGTTACGTCAGATACGTCGGACATAAAGCATTAAATCAACACGATTTACATAGGATATACGACGAACGGAAAAAAGGCTGAAGTTTTTTGAGCCCATTCGCACAGTTTTTACGCTTTGTAGGGCGAAAAGGAAAATTTGTCATTTTGCCGGGAGGCAGGGAGAAACGAAATGAAACGAGCAGATTACAATTCTAGTTTTTTCGGACGCAGTGCAAGGAACGGCTTTAATAAAGCCTGGCGTCAATCAGGGGCGGTGGTATGCGCGTCTTTGGTGTTGGCGTTTTTTTGCTGGTCGGGCTGGCAAGCGGTCAGTGCCGATTCGAACAGCGCGAATATTCCGACTGGCTCCGATCCGATTTCCGTTGCGGTCAATCCGGTGACGAACAAAACCTATATCGCTAACTGCGGGGGTCCGGTTTGTGGCTCAGGC
>JANYIL010000034.1 GCA_025362075.1 Chloracidobacterium sp. | reverse complement strand
CGCCGAGGAAGCCCGGCAGACTGTAATGCAGCTTGACCCGGTCGGCTGCGGCGCCTGGAATGTCAACGAGTGTCTGCTTGCACAGCTTAAGGCGAAGGGCGAGGGTGACAGCCTTGCGGCCAGGCTCGTAACCGATCATCTGGAAGATCTCGTGCCGCATCGCTTGCAGCATCTTGCCAAAGCGACCGGCGTTGATATCCATACTCTCGATAAAGAACTCGAAAAGGTACGCGAGTTGGACCCGTTTCCGGGCCGCCGTTACTCCTCGGAAGATCCGATTTTCGTTTCGCCCGAGGTATATATCGAAAAGCTGGACGAAGATTACGTGATCTTTTTCGTTGACGACGGCAGTCCGAGGCTGCGGATCAGCCCGACTTACCACAAGCTGCTCGACCAAAACGAAACAACCAAGGAAACCAAGGATTTTATCAAGGATAAGGTACGCTCCGCCGTCGATCTGCTTCGCAATATCGAGCATCGGCGCCAGACTATCTATCGCGTCGTCGAATGCATCGTAAAACGCCAGACCGATTTCCTCGACTATGGCGTCGAGCATATCAAACCGATGATGCTAAAGGACGTTGCCGAAGATATCGGCATGCACCTCTCGACGATCTCGCGCGTGGTAAATCGCAAATACGCGCACACGCCGCAGGGCGTGATCGAGTTAAGGCGTTTCTTTAGTGAAGGCATGCTAAATGAAGAGGGCGAAGAAGTTTCGACGCGCATTCTAAAACTCCGGATTAAGAAAATGGTTGAAAACGAAGATTCAAAAAAACCTCTGACCGACGACCAGATAGCCAAGGTTTTGAGCAAGGAAGGAGTTAAATTGTCGAGAAGAACAGTCGCAAAGTACCGCGACCAGATGAACATAGCTGGATCCAGAGAAAGAAAGACCGTAATTTGAGCGATCCGGCGTTTTTTTACTAAGGGGATAAATATGAATATTGAATTTACCGGCCGCCACATCGAAGTGACACCCGCATTAAAATCTCATTTCGAAGACCATTTCAAAAAGATCGAACCCATTTTCGACGGCAAAGCGTCGAACGCACACGTCATCATCGAGGTCGAACGCGGCCTGAGCCGCTCAGAGGTGATCATAAATTGGCGAAACGAGGTACTTACGGCCAATTCGTCCATTCCGGACATGTATCAGTCGCTGACACAGACTATTGACAAGATCGAAATACAGGCCCGGCGGCTAAAGGATAAGGTGATCGACAAATCGCACAAAGCAACCAAAGCGTCAGAAATCGCGGCCGGGCTGGAGCCGCAGGACGAGGCGGCTTGACTGGGAATTTGACAGAAACGATACATGCGACGCTGGTCCAGGTTTTTGCTGTCGGTGTATTGATCACCGGCGAGTCCGGTAGCGGAAAATCTGAATGCTCACTTGAGCTGATTTCCCGTGGCCATGTTTTGGTTGCTGACGACGTTGTCGAGCTAACACGTGTAGAATCAACGCTTTACGGTTCTGCTCCTCAGAAGTTTAGAGGGCTGTTGAAGATTCGCGACGTTGGCATTTGCGACGTTCAAGAAATTTTTGGTAACGGCTCGGTGGTTGATCGATGTGAGATCGGCATCAGCCTAGCCCTGCGGCGAACGGCAAGCGAGGAAACGGATCGTATTTCTGAAAACCGATCTTTTGTTGACTTTATCGATGTATCTCTGCCCCACTTCGAGATCTCTAATTCCGCCGCCCGACCGTTGCCGTTGATCATCGAGGCTATCGTCAAAACCGTCGGATCGAGCGCCGCAGCAACACTGATCCAAGATCACGACAGGGCCGCCGCAGGCTGATAGTGGCGAATACATCGCGGAAACCTTATGCCGGCAAAGAAAAACGAGGACGAAAAACTTCCGGGGTTTGTGATCGTCACGGGACTCAGCGGCTCGGGAATGAGTTCGGCGACTGATTCTTTCGAGGATCTAGGTTATTTCTGCGTCGATAATCTGCCGCTGACGATGCTTTCGACATTTGGCCGCTTGCTCGTCGGGGCCGGTGACGAGCATCCAGCGATCGGCAAGGCGGCGCTGGTCATCAACATTCGCGAGCGCCACTTTTTGTCCGAGTTTCCGGGCGAATTGCTCAAGCTGACCAAACGCAATTTGGCGCCCTACGTTGTATTTTTCGAGGCCTCGGACGAGGTGCTGCAACGCCGTTTTTCCGAAACCCGCCGTCCCCATCCGGCTGACAATGGCAAAGGCCTGCTCGCGGCGATCCAGGCCGAACGCCGCGCTCTGAAAGAGGTACGAAAGCTCGCGGATCTTATAATTGACACGTCGGACCATACGGTCCACACGCTGCGGCATCTGCTGATCCAGAAATTTAGCGGTTCGGACGAGGGCGTGCCGTTAAAGGTCGAGGTGATGAGTTTTGGCCACAAATACGGCGGCCCGCGCAGCGTCGATCTGCTTTTTGACGTACGGCATCTGCCAAACCCGTATTTTCACAAGGACTTAAAACATCTCAGCGGCGAAGACCCCGAGATCATTGCCTTTCTGTCGAAACAGCCCGAGGTCGCCGAGACCGTTGAACGTTTTTCAGACCTGCTGTTGTATTTACTGCCGAAGTATCAACGCGAAGGCAAATCTTATTTAACGATAGGCGTCGGCTGCACCGGCGGGCGGCACCGCTCGGTAATGGTCGCGAACAGGCTCAAAACGGTACTCAAAGAACACGATTTCGATGCTTCCGTAACGCATCGCGATATGTTGAAATAGGCTGTGGCAGGATGACACATTTAATTGCAGGTGGATCAAATGGAAACAAATGAAACAAAACGGATCGGCGGAGTCATCGTTTCGCACGGCCAGGTAGCCAACGAACTTGTTGCGGCGGCCGAGGCCGTCGTCGGCAATCTCAGCCACATTACCGCCGTCTCTATCGGCTGGCACGACGACGTCGAAATGGCAAAGGCCGAGATCGAGCGTGCGATCAATGAGGTGTCAGAAGGGGTGGGCGTTCTGCTGTTGACCGACATGTTTGGCGGCACGCCAACCAATATCTCGGCGATGTTCCTGGACAAAAACGACATCGAGATCGTCACCGGCGTCAATCTGCCAATGGTCATCAAACTAGCGTCGGTTAACAGTGAAGTTTCGCTACATGAATTAGCTGTCGAGGTAGAGGCCCAGGGGAAAGAGGCGATTCTGCGGGCAACGACGCTGCTCGTACCGCATAAAATGAAGAAAGATGCTTGAAGCCACGGTCCGCCTCACGAACACACTCGGGCTTCATGCACGGGCCGCCGCACAGCTTGTACGGCTCGCCAACCGTTTTAAGAGCAGCATCATTCTCAAACGCCATGACAACGCCGTCACCGCCAACGCCAAATCGATCCTCAGCGTTCTCAGCATCGCCGCGAGTTTCGGCGTCGAACTTCAGGTGATAGCTGATGGTGACGACGAGGCCGAGGCGATAGCTCAGATTGAAAAATTATTTACCGATAAATTCGGTGAGGAATGATTTTCTTAAGCTCCCCTCCTTACGAAGGAGGGGTGGCAGCCGTTTCGGCTGACGGGGTGGTTCTTTCTCAACGTTATGAGTACAAAAAAAGTAGGCATCATCGGCGTCCCTCTCGGTTTCGGTGCCGGGCAAACGGGCAGCGAACTTGGCGCGGGCGCCATGCGGCTCTCCAGGATTCGTGGGATCAACCTGGCCGGTCACATTCGTGCGCTCGGATATGACGTAACCGACCACGGCGACGCACAGATCGTCCAACCCGATGACACGGCAGTCGTCGAAAACCCCAAGCACCTTGCCGAAATGCTTGCATCAAGCGAGCACATTGTTTCCGCCATCTCAAAAATACTGGAAAGCGGAGAGCTACCGATAATCCTCGGCGGCGACCACGCCATTGCGATACCGACATTTTCAGCCATCGCGTCCCACTATCGCAATTCGGGAACGGAGGTCGGCCTCATCTGGTTTGACGCCCACGCCGACATCAACACTCCCGAAACGTCGCCATCCGGCAACATCCACGGCATGCCGCTCGCCGCGATCCTCGGCCACGGCCATCCCGACCTTGTTAATCTTTGCGGCTTTGCACCAAAACTCAACAGCAAGTATTTCGCCCACATCGGTGCGCGCGATGTCGATAGCGGCGAACGCTCACAGATCGAAAAACTCAGGCTGCGGGACAGTTTCTTTACAATGAGCGACATCGACAGCCGCGGTATGGGCGCCTGTGTTAACGATGCTCTCGACATCGTTTCCCAAGCCCCCGGCGGCTACGCCGTCACATTTGACATCGACATGATAGACCCCCGCTTCGCCCCCGGCTCCGGCACCCTCGTCCGAGGCGGCGCCACCTACCGCGAAGCCCACCTCGCCCTCGAAATGATCGCCGAACGCGGCGGCATGCGCTCCTTCGAGATCGTCGAAGTCAACCCCCTCCTCGACCAAAGCAACATCACCGTCGAACTCGCCTGCGAGCTGATCCTGTCGGCGTTGGGGAAGACGATTCTTTGATCGTTGTATATTGCCAAATAAGGATAAATTTGGTATTTTGCAGTCATGATCGCTGAAGACAAACTCATACAAAAGATCAACGCTCTGCCGCCGAATAAGATCGATGAGGTGATCGATTTTGTAGATTTTTTGGCAGGCCGTGACGCCGCATCTTTGAGAGCTGAACGAACCGCCGAAATAGCCGCCTTTGCGGCTGAATTTGGCCGCACTGAATTCGATTTGGACGAGGAATTGGAAGCTGCCGGCGTCGAATGCTTGCTGTCTATGGACGAGGCTCTGAAATGAAACGCGGCGACGTTTATATCGCCGAGCTATTCCCGCGATCCGGCTCGGAACAAACGGGTCGTCGTCCGGTAGTTGTTATCTCCAACGACGGCTTCAATCTGACACCAAATTGGCAGACTACAATTGTGGTTCCGCTATCCACTTCAATGAATCAGGCACGCCGCATTCGCACCACTATACTTATTCCATCTGGGGAAGGAGGACTTTCGCGGGACAGCGTTGCAGTCTGCCATCAAGTGACGACCCTAGACCGAAGCAAACTCAAACAACGACTCGGTGAATTGTCATCAGCAAAATTATTAGAGATTGAACGCGGCCTCAAAGCGTCGATGGATATAGGTTGATTTAAATTGTTGTCTATTCTCAGACTAGGATGAAAAATGAAATAATACATTTTGCTCTTTGCCTGAACAACGATGGCTATCCGGCGTCGCTCGAAGTCGGCAAACTGTACCGCGTCATTGAGGACGAGCAAGCCACGGCGGAAAGCCTCATACGTGTTGTTGACGAAAGTGGCGAAGATTACGCCTTCGTCTCGAACCGTTTCCACATTCTCGAACTGCCATCCAATGTTGAAGAAACATTATTGGCAAACGGCGCTGGTATTGTAAGCCTGGCATGAGGGAATAACCGCCGAGCATGTCGCGGCAACAGCCGACACATCTGCAATGGTTCGCGAATGTATGATCGCCGGTTTTAGCCCCGTCCTGCCGGAGGAGGGGTGGACGCGTTTCGCGGACGGGGTGGTGGGAGCAACGGCGTTGTCCAGAACAAATACAACAACGACCCCGGCAAACTCGCCGGTTGGTTGAACGCATCGCACGTCGAAAAAGCGTCGAAGAAGAAAGAACCGACGCCTTGAAGAAGGGGCTGTAAGCCGCAAAAAAGGAGATACAAAATGAAAATAGATAGATTTGTAAAAATAATGCTCGTGTTGATTGCCCTGCTTTTGGCTCTCAACTGTGTTAGCAATTTCCGCAACTCCTCTGATTCTCAAGGAAATTCCGGCAACGTTCCTGGAAGTTCTAGTACAAGAACTCCCGGAAGTTCCAGAACGCCACTGATTGAGAATAAAGTCGAGGCTGCACCGACGCAGTACAGGGCCGTCGTCGGGACGGGTAATTCTGTAAATGACGCGAACGGCGTACAAGTAGCGTTAAATCAGTAAAGTGCTCAGGGTTGGGAGTATGCCGGCTCAATTGACAGTGTCTTGATATTCAAAAAATAATACTCACCCTGAAGAGGGCACGTTTTTGTCGCGTAGCGATAAAATGAATTTAGCCGTGGGTTTCAACCCACGGTGAACATGAACAAAGAACCTCGTCGCGTCAGCGACGACTGATGTTTCCTCTTTCGATTCAATTGCCGCTGACGCGGCAAAAACGCTTTTTATTCATTATCCGTGGGTTGAAACCCACGGCTACAATCACCGCACCGCTACGCGGTGAAGAGCCCGTCCTTTTGCATGACCCGCCGTGAGATAATAAAATCCTTTCCTGGAGTGAGAGTATGAACAAAACGTATCGCAAGGGGGCGGTAGGGGTGATGATAGACGGGCATATACCGGCTTTGACGATAGGTTTTTGTCTCCGAAGGAGACTGACAATATAGCGTAGGGTAAGGCCGCAGGCCGCAACACTACGAAACAATGCGTAAAATTACCCGTCCCTGAAAGGGACGAACAATGCAACGTAACGTGTTCGTCACCTTCGGCGACGAAATACAATTTGAAACCTAGACGTAGGGTTTCACCCTACGCTATATTGTTTGTCCCCGCTGGGGACTGTATTTTTTGGATCGAATAGTATGAACAAAACGTATCGCAAGGGCGCGGTTGGGGCGATGATGGACGAGCATGAGCGGGCGACGGCGGAGTTTCGCAGGTAATTGAGGTAGAATAGGCATTATGAACGCCACGATTGAAACAAGCGTTATTTCGCGTTCGCCTGAAGTAATGAGCGGTGCTGCCGTATTTGCCGGAGCCCGCGTTCCGGTGCAGAGTCTGCTTGACTACCTGGCCGGCGGCCATACGCTCGACGAATTCCTTGACGATTTTCCGACGGTGACACGAGATCAAGCGATCGAATTGCTGCATGAACTGAGTCATTCGTTGGGTTATAATATTTCAGCATAGGAACTTATGGAAGTCGTTAAACAAACCGTTACCGTTTCCGCTAACCGCGAGCTATTGATAAAACTGCCAAAAACGGCGGCTCTTAATCAGCAGGCGGAGGTTATTATTTTATTTTCTCCGGTTTCTACCAATGGTGAAAAGTTGGCTTTGATGCAGGGAGCAATGTCCGACCCGTTGTTCGTCGCCGACCTCGAAGAAATCCGCGAAGATTTTCGCTACGCCGATTTTGACGAGGTGAACGGATGAAAATCGAGCGCCCAAGCGTCTGGCTTGCAAGCCTCGATCCTATTGTCGGATCGGAACAGGGCAAGACCCGTCCGGTGCTGGTTGTCAGCCAGACCGCTCTCAATCAAACTTTGCCGGTTATCAACGTCCTTCCGATAACGTCGCGAAAACCGAACCGTCGCGTCTATCCAAACGAAACGCTGCTTGCCGCTCAAATCGCGAATCTCCCGAATGAATCGATTGTGCTCTGCTATCAAATTCGTACACTCGATAAACAAAGGCTCCTCAAACTGATCGGCAAGTTGGATGATCCGGTTATTCAGGAAGAAATCACCGAAGCTCTCTGTTTTCAGTTGGAAATATTGCGCTAAGTTTATGCAAACAGTATGAATAAAACATTTCGAAAGGGCGCGGTCGGGGCGATGATGGACGAATATGAGCGGGCCGCGGCGGAGTTTCGCTCGGTTATTGCCGGGCTGACGGAAGAGCAGTACAGGGGTGTCGCCGATGCGGAAACGACGGATGATTGCTGCCGTTCGGCGCAGACGATAATGTCGCATGTTGTCGCGGCGGGTTACGGTTACGCCGATTACATTCGCAAGGCGTTCTCGCTTGAGAAAGACTCACCGCAGAGGCGGCTGCTTGAGCACGCGGAGTCGCTCGAGGAATTTGATTCGATGCTCGCGTACACCGTCGCGACATTGGACGACAAGTGGGAGATGCCCGAAGACGATATCACGGCAGTTTCCATGACAGTCCGTTGGGGGCCGACATACGATCTCGAACAGCTCCTCGAACACGCCATCGTCCACATCCTCCGCCACCGCCGCCAGATCGATAAATGGGGTATATGAAAACACGCGTTGGAGTGATTTTTGGCGGCCGCTCGGGCGAGCATGAGATCTCGATCCGGTCGGCGACGACCGTTATTGAGCAGATTGATCATGAGAAATACGATGTGGTGCCGATCGGGATCACGAATGAAGGAGTATGGTTAGACGCCGCGGAATCACTCGGGCTTTTTACGGAGAGGACGCAGGAAGTGTTTCGGGAACGGTTCGGTCCTCTTAGTGACGAGTTACATGTGACGGGTGACAAGACAAATCTGCTCGAACTTGTTCCTCGTTACCTGTCACCTGTTACCGTTGACGTCGTTTTTCCAGTTCTGCATGGGACGTTTGGCGAGGACGGCACGATACAGGGGCTGTTTGAGATGGCCGATTTACCGTATGTCGGGTGCGGGATGCTGGCCAGTTCGACGGGGATGGACAAGGCGTTTATGAAGACGCTCTTTCGCGATGCGGGCCTGCCGATCTGCGATTACGTTTGGTTTCTCCGCGATGAGTGGCAAGAGCATCGCGAGGCGACGCTCGGCCTTGTCGAGGATAAGCTCGGCTTTCCGTGCTTTGTAAAGCCGGCGAATCTCGGTTCGTCGGTCGGCGTCTCGAAAGCCGTGGATAGGGAGTCGCTAGCCGACGCTATCGCCCTCGCCGCCGAATACGATCGCAAGATCATGGTCGAAGAAGGCCTCGAGATGCGTGAGATCGAATGTGCCGTGATGGGCAACGACCAACCGGCCGCCAGCCTGCCCGGCGAATACATCATCCGCGACTCATCAAAGGCATTTCTCGATTACTCCGAGAAATACTCGGGCACGGGCAATAACGAGTTCGTCGTTCCGGCCCCGGTCTCGGACGAGCTTTCGGCCAAAATTCGGCAGATGGCGGTCACGGCATTTAAGGCAATTGACGGCTCGGGCCTCGCCCGCGTCGACTTCTTTTTGCGAAATGACAACGGTGCCCTGCTCGTCAATGAGATCAACACGATGCCGGGCCTGACCGATGCATCAGGCTTTCCAAAGATGTGGGCCGGAACGGGGAAAGCCTTTTCGCAGGTCATAGACGAACTTATAGAATTCGCAATAGAAAGGCATACCGATAAGAAAAAAAATAAAACCAGCTTTGGTTAAATCATTTTTTCTCGGTTTTTGCCTACTTTCGCCGGAGTTCACACCCTCCGAAATCGACTCAGCAAATATCGGCATCTGCCGCGCTTGCAAATTCCCGCAGTTCGATCTATCGTTTGAAAATCACAGTATCCCGGTAAGATCTTTGACCCGCACGGCCCTGAGCCGTTCTGAGTGTTTTACGGAGATTTGTGTCCCGGTTCAGAAACCACATGGAGATAAAATAATGAAACTACAGTTAGCTCTGTTGTCTATTTTGGTGCCGACCGGTTTTGCCGTACTCGCAACGGCATTTGGGACCGATCGATTGTTCGCGAATACGTTGGCGGCGGATTCAGCCGCGGTCGATTATTCCTATCACCGAATAACCTATTCTGACGCTTGTGAAGTTATCACCGACGAGACTAATCTGAACGTCCGAAAAGCCCCGCTGACCGGAGCGATCATCGGAAGACTGCCGAAGGGCGGCAAGGTTAACGTCAATGACAGATGGACCAGGATTTCGGCAAGCGTAAACCGCAGAAGCGTAACCGGATGGGTCGCCGACAGATTTCTGGATGCCGAGGGTTACGTCGCCACCGAAGAGGACAATCTTAATGTGCGAACCGCCCCGCTGAACGGAAGCGTCATCGGCAAACTGCCTAATGGCACTAAGGTTAAGGTCCTGGATAAATGGGCAAATGTCTCTGGAAAAGACACTGGTGGCGGACGTCTAAGCGGTTGGGTATCAGCAGATTTTCTGGGTAATTGTAATTGAACTCAGTTTAGGCTCATTCGATTTACCGCAGTTTGGCGTTCGGGGCATTATAGCCTTTGCGGGTGCGAATGGTAAGATTGGGCCGGGAAATTCGTAGTTCGATAGCCCGCCATTTGCCGTCTTTATTGGTGTTTGTGGGCTGATAGGCGATTGTGTACTGGCCGCCCAGCTCCTCGACTATGCGTTTGAATTCATTTCGCATGGCCGGTCCGCCGGATGTCGCAACAAAACGCCCGCCCGTCTTTTCCGCAAAATTTTTGAGTATCCCCTGCGTTTGCATCCGTTCTTTTCCGCCGGTATCGAGCGCCGACATATCGACAGTGTAGATGTTCGCGTTCGCCAACAGGGCAGCTTTAAGAGCTTTTTCGGCTGTCGCCCTGCTCATCGTGTCCGCCCCGTCAGACAGGACGATGATCGCGCGGCGTTTTTCGGGGCGTTTCGACAAGAGTTCGGCGGCTTTGAGCACCGCATCATTGAGCAACGTCATGCCGTCCGCCTTAATGTCGAAAATATGGTCGGTGATATCGCGGCTGTTTGAAAAGTCCTGAAGCTGTTCGATCCTCGAGTCAAATTTGTAAATCGCCGTAAAATCGTCAGGCCGCATTCCGTCGAGAAACTGTATCGCAGCCGCCCGTGCCAGCGACACGCGTGTCTCCATGCTTCCTGAAGTGTCAAGCAGAATTACGGCGGCAAACGGCGTTTCCTCGGCGTCGAACGACTTAATCTCCTGCTCCTGTCCGTCCTCGAACACATGAAAAAGTTTTGGATTGATTCCCCGTATACCCTTGCCGGATGCGTCAGTCACTGCGGCGTTCATCACGACGATCGACGAATCGACGCTGATAACTTCGTCATCTTTGGTCTGGGCGTTTAAATAGACGGAGAAACTTAGGTGAAAGACTAACAGCAGAGCGAAGCCAAACCATTTGGTCATACGACGAAATCGAAACCCTATTTTGCAAGTCTAAGAAGCCGGGCAAGTCTAAGTACGGTGTTGCTGCTCTGGATCGCGGCAGCGGAGATCGTAAAACGGCTCGTCTTTTTTAGTTCGTCGTAGAGCGTGCCGGCCGACGTCAGCAGGGTCTTGACCGCCACATCCAGCGAGGGTGCACCAACGCCGTCGTCATCGCCATCACCGTTATCCTCGTGGCCGCCAAGCTCATCACGGATCTTCTTGGCGAGTTTCTCGACCCGGTCTAGCCTTCCAATATCTTCATTGGAAAGCCTGCCGTTTCGTTCGAACGATTTTTCAAGCTGACTGGATATGCGTAACGCTTCATCCCCGCGGTCGACCATCTCTTCGTGGTCTTTCTTATCCTTGTCGATCCGCATCTTTTCGAGCGTCTCCTGAATGCTCTTCGGAGCGGTCTCTTTTTCCTGCTCGGACTTAGGCAGACCTACTTTGCTCTCCTCGACGTTTTGGGCCAGCACGAACGCGCACGATGCGAGAACAAAAATTAACAGGGTAATGATGCGACTAGGCGACCACATAACTAAATCCCGCGGCTCCCCTTTTACTAATGACCAGTATCCTGAATAGGCTCCGGCGAAGTTCCGGTCACGGACTCGATCAGTTTTGACAGGAACTCATCCTCGGCAACGCCCGAACTCCGTACCGTGACCCACTCGGCCCTAAGTCCATTTGTCGCACGGCCTTCGATCTTTGCGTTGACCGAAACATTATTCTGAATGCCGTCAATCGACTGGACCTCGATCGTCAACGTATATTGGGCTCGCGACCACGCCGTATCGTTGGATTCCAGTATTCCATAGCGGGTCAGTTCGTTTTGGGCGATAACCGATCCCTTTGCAAAAACATACGGCTGGGTGACGATGATCCCGTCTTTCTTTCGCGACGAAACGTCATCAACGACGATCTTCTGATCACGAAGCACGTCTATGATCGAAGCGATCAACGCATCGCGCCTGGCGGTGAGCTTGGTTGGGTTCGGTAGCCGGCCCCGGGTCTTTGTCTTGTCTTTCCCCCAGTCAAAAGCCCGACCTCCCGCGTCATTCGGCCGAGAGGTAACTTTGTTACCCTCGTCCTTGATAGTTTGGGTCTGAGGGTCAACGCCTTTTTGAGCGAATATTGCCCCACAGCAAATTAACAGCGAAATTGTTGTGAAAGACAAGGCTCTGACCATATAAATGCTCCCAGCTATAAATATAGCGCATCCGATGCAAATTCCAACCCATTTGATGTTCCGAGCCAATCGATAGTTGTAACTTACGCAATTTTTTCGAGATTATTTTGATACCAGGCAAATGTCTTTTCGAGTCCTGCGTTGAGGTCGGTCTCGGTTTTCCAACCTACGGTGTCAAAGATCTTGTCGGCGGAGAGATACTGGGCGTCTATCTCACGCTCTATCTTGCTGTTAAGCAGGATGTTTGGGACGATGTTAGTACCCTTACCGGAAACGGCGACTATCATGTTTACCAGGTCGAGCATGTTGGTCGGCTCGTTGGTGCCAAAATTGAACGCCTCGCCCTTTGTCCGGTCGATCTCCTCAGCAAGCCGCAAATAGCCGTTTACCACGTCATCTACATACACAAATTCACGTATCGGCGTGCCGTCGCTGCGTATGATCGGGTTTTCGCCTCGCAATACCGAGACGATCGTGCCCGGGATTATCCGCGACATATTCAGATCGCCCGGCCCGTAGATATTGGCCGAACGCGATATTGAGACCGGCAGGTCGTAAGTCCGCGCAAACGATTGGGCGAGTAGGTCCGAGCAGGTTTTCGAGATGTCGTAGGGGAACGAGGCATTGAGCGGAAAGTCCTCACGGTAGGGGAGCGTCTCGTGCGTGCCATACGCCTTGTCGCTCGACGCGATGACAATGCGGCTAACTTTCGGGCTGCGGCGACATGCCTCTAAAACCAGATAGGTTCCGCGGATATTTGCTTCGAATGTCGACAGCGGCGATCTGTTTGCGGCCCCTACGAGGGCTTGTGCAGCGAGGTGAAAAACGGAATCTATCTCGTATTCATTCAATATCCGTTCGATAAGCGGTAGATCTTCGATCGACCCCGAAACCACTGTTACCCGGTCCCGCAGTCCGAGAATATCGAGGCTGTTGGACTGAACGACATCCCGCTCGAGGCAAACGACACGAGCGCCAAGCCCCACAAGGCCCCCGACGAGATTGGCCCCGACAAATCCGGTGCCGCCGGTAACAAAGGTATTCCGACCCTGCCAAAATGAACCCATATCGCTATTCTGCCGCTTTCCACGGCGCGCCTTTTTTCCAAAGCTCGTTAAATTCGAGGCTGTCCTTGTACGTGTCCATGCATTTCCAAAATCCGTCGTGCCGATACGCCATCAGCTCGCCTTCGTCCGCCAGACGCATCAAAGGCTCGCCCTCAAGGATCGAATCATCTTCGAGATAATCAAATATTGCCCGTTCAAATATAAAAAAACCACCGTTGACCCATTCCTTCAAAACGGGCTTTTCCCTAAAATTTTCAACCCGCCCGTCAACTCCGACATCGAGCAACCCAAAGTTGGAAACGGGATGGACCGCCGTCAGCGTCGCGATCCTGCCATGGTCCCGGTGAAAATCGAGCAGTTTTGCAAGATCGATATCAGCCAACCCGTCACCATAGGTCACACAAAACCTTTCCTCGCTCTGCAAAAATCGCTTGACCTTTTTGATGCGGGCGCCGGTGTTGGTATCGAGACCCGTCTCGACAAGACTAACATTCGACGCCAAAGGACTGTCCGCAAAATACCCCTTGATCTCGGCCGCCAAAAACCCAAGGCAGATCACAAAATCATCGAAGCCAAAGTGAGAATAAAGCTCCAAAAGATGCCAAATTATCGGCTCGTCGCCGATGCGAACGAGCGCTTTCGGGACCGACTTTCCATGTTCGCCGAGACGCGTACCTCGGCCGCCGCATAAAATTACCGTCTTCATTTAATATCGTCCAAAACGATTATCCGTAAGTCTTTAGCACCGAAGGTGCGATTGTAATCTAGCCTGCGGCATCGCCGCAGGAATGTCGTCAAATAGATCTAAGCACCGAAGGTGCGAGGTAATTTATTGACAACCACGTTTTACGTCGCCGCTTTGCGGCTTGTGATTGACTGAAAACTACCTGCGGCGGTGCCGCAGGCTAGATTACTCTGCACCTTTGGTGCTATTTCCCACCACCTTCCGTACTATTGTTCCGTTCCCAAACCTTTGCGGTTTTCAAAAACACGCCGTAGGCCGTAAAAATTGAGATTATCAGACCGCGCGTACCATCGCGAAATCCCTGTTTCAGCACAAACGTCCGCAAAAATGCACCGATCGTGCCAAAGAATATCAATGCTGCCCCCGCCGAAGCTCCGTTGTTGACCTTATACTCAGCCGCCAGCGACGCGTAGCGTTCCAGTACGCGATGATGGTCGCTGAGATCGCGTTTTGTGTAGTGGAGCAGCTCGCCCGCCAGCGTCTCGACCCGTCCCTTGACCCTCGCTGTCTCATGCGGCGAGACTCCATCCCAAAAACTCTCCGATCCGCGGTACAAACGCATCTGGTAATCGGGATACCAGCCACAGTGCTTGATCCAACGCCCGAGATAAAACGTCTTCCTGGCGATCCGAAAACCGTCCGGCAGGGCGCCCTCGTCAGTCGCCCGCAGTCGGTCGATCGATTCCCGTAACTCCGGCGTGACCCGCTCGTCCGCGTCTATCCAAAATATCCAGTCACCCGTGGTCTGTGCATCGGCAAACTCGTGTTTATCCTTATAGCCATTAAACTCGTGCTGAAAGATCTTGTTCGTAAACTCCCGTGCCAGCTCAACCGTCCGATCCGACGAATTCGAATCAACGATCACGATCTCGTCAGCCCAATCGAGCGTTTTGCACAATTCGACGATATTATCCTGTTCATTGTAAACAATTACGCTGGCCGATATCTTCACGGTATGAATTTTCGCAGACTTGGGCAAAAACTAAAAGCGGTTGCCAACCTGCATCAATCTTTCAAAACCCGGACGGTGATTTATCCCGACCAGTTCTCTACGCGGGGTTGCAAATCTAACCATAACACCGCCAAGGTTTTCCACCGTACATACAGGTAACTTGCAAAAAAGCTACTCTCGCGTCTGACACATGGTTCCGGACTGATTTTCGCTTCTGCCGACATCGGCTCTTTTGAGGTTTTTTCATCGGGATCCAGATGTGTATTAACAATTTCAAGGAGACCTTTCTATATGTTTCGTTCCATATTTGGGCGCGTCGAAAACTTCAACGGTGCCAGTGCAGCGATAACGGCCATACCAGAGGGGGCGTCTCGCATCGCAAGAGTTAAGTTTCATGTTCTGAACTCTGCGGCCATCGGTGCATCGAAGGTCGACTTCGATACCTCGGTGATCAATGGTGTCACAGCCGACGTTAACGGAATGCTTCTGTCAGCCAATTACGAGAGCGGCACCGTTGCTGTAAGCGCTTCCAAAGGCGTTACAGTCTTCGGGCGAGTGACCTCACTCGACGGCCGCGGCGTCAGAGGGGCTACGGTTACGATCAATGGCGAAGGCGGCGGTAGGACTGCGACAACGAGTTCCTTCGGCTACTATACCTTCGACGATGTGGCTGCCGCGACGTATACGATCTCGGTTTCGTCAAGGCAATTCCGTTATGCCTCGCGGACGATCGAGGTTGCTGATAATCTGTCAGATGTTAACTTTACCGGATTGGAGTAACGCCCAATCTGATTCCTAATACGCAAGGGCGGGCTGAAAACA
>JANYIL010000295.1 GCA_025362075.1 Chloracidobacterium sp. | reverse complement strand
TCTTCAAGAAATACGCGTTGCCGAGCATCGTCCATGCGTAGTAGTCCTTTTGATCGGCTCCGACGACCGTCTTGAGGTTTGATATTGCCGAATCGTTGCTGCCGTTTTTAATATCGGCGGCGGCCTTGTCAAACCGGTCCTGATTTTCCTTGCTGCGGTCGTAGGCGACCGAGACGATGCCGGGTTTATCTTTGGCCCCAACCTGCATCCAATTTATCGAAAAATCCTGATAGGCTACGTTGCCGGGCATGATTTCGAGCTGACGGCTGGCGACCTCGTTATGGTCGATTTCGACAACGATCGTCGCCCACTCACGCGGGACCTCGTTGATCGAATACGAGCCCGTCGCCGATGCCTGGCGGCGGCCCACAAACCGGCCTTTTACGTAAACGGCGACATAAATAACGGGTCGTGGCTGGTCAGCGGGCAAACCCTCAAGAGTTACCTTTCCCGAGACGGTTATCGACGACACGGCGCTGTTCGTCGATAGCTCGCCTCCGATTTTGCGAGGCAGATGATTGGGGTCGTCAGGTATCGTCTGAGAAAACGAACGGGCCGTACCCCCGACCACGATAAAAAACGCCGTGACAGAAAGTCGTCTGATCTTCATAGGAATGCTCCGTTTGGTCTTGATTTTGCAATCTTAGCACTTTACGGCGTAAATTTGGAACTATCTTGCCGCGAAGGAGTCGTTGCCGGTGATATCGGCGAGGTGGCGGGTGTCGTTTAGGGCGAGGACGCGGATGTTGCGGCGGCCGCGGAGCTCGAAGCGGTTGATGCCGCAGTTTGACGTGATGATCCACGGGGTTGTCTTGGTGCCGCGATGGATGGCGCCGAGCAGGTAGAGCGTGAGAAAGCAGATCGCCCCGGTGTGCGAATAGATCGCGACACGCTCGGTCGGATGAGCACGGATAACGTCACTGAGCTTGGCGGTTATGCGGCGGAGCAGGTGGCGATAGCTCTCGCCTTCGGTAATGACGTGGTTGACGCTGCGGTTGACGAGGGCGTAATAGTCGTTGGGAAACTGAACTTTTGATTCGTCAAAAGTGAGGCCTTCGAGAACGCCGACGTGGCGTTCGCGAAATGCTGGCGACGTATGTACCTCAAGATTCAATAATTTAGCCAGCGGCTCGGCCGTCTGCACCGCCCGCAACAGATCGCTCGAATAGATCGCGTGGATACCTTCCTTCGCCAACATCTTCGCCGTTGCTTCAGCCTGTTTTTGCCCCAGTTCGGACAATGGCGTCGGCCCATGCCCACCGAAACGCCCCTCGGCATTGCCGGCGGATTGGCCGTGGCGAATTAGATATAGACGTGTAGGTGGCGGCATTATTTGTCGTCGTCAGGCTGGAATGCAACGTACAAATTCGACGCCGCGGTACGGATGCCCCTGATTTCATTGTGGATCGTGTCCCAAACAACAGTCAGCTTGACGCGAAAATACTGGTGTGCAATTACGTCGCGAAACTTTGCGACATCCGACCAGTTAATTTCGGGCCGAAGGACAAGTACTTCGGAGGGAATATTCTTTACCGCTTCACCGATTATTTCGAGATTTCTCGCGACTGCGTCAACCGATTTATAGTCGTCAGCGAACGAATCAAATGAATGACCGTCCGTGTACTCCATAATCCGATCGCAACACTGAGTTATGTCAGCCAAATAAAGTCTAAAATCCCGGGACATAGATAGTCTCTCTTAATATCCGATCTCGAATTAGCGGTTTGATTGTATCCTTCATAACCAGGTCGACTTTTCGTCCGAAAAGGCGCTCAAGAAAGCCAAGCAAACCCATGTAGTCCCGGAAGGTTTCCCGCTGAAGTTCTACGAGTACATCCACATCGCTCGTTACTTTCTGCTCATTGCGAGCAAATGAACCGAAAATCCCAAGCTCGCTGACGCCAAAGCTGCGAATCGATTCCTTTTCACGCTCAAGCATTTCAAAAATGTCGCTTCGGTTAATCATTTCAACAATTTAATGCAAAAACGGAAATAAAACAATCTTTGTTATCAGGCTGCGACTGACTCTGCCTTTAGCTTTTCGGTCTGGTAATGCGTCTGCAGGGCACTGACGAATTCGTCGATTTGGCCTTCCATGACGAGTTCGAGCTGGTGAACGGTCAGGCCGATGCGGTGGTCGGAGACGCGATTTTCTTTAAAATTATAGGTGCGAATTTTCTCGGAGCGGTCGCCGCTGCCGACCATTGATTTTCGCTCGGCTGACAGAGCGTCGTGCTGTTTCTGCTCTTCGAGCTCCTGCAATCTTGCACGAAGTACGCGCATCGCTTTTTCGCGGTTCTTTATCTGTGATTTTTCGTCCTGCATCGAGACTACGACGCCGGTCGGCATATGCGTGATGCGAACGGCCGAATACGTCGTGTTTACCGATTGTCCGCCAGGGCCACTACTGCAAAACGTGTCGATACGCAGGTCGTTTTGATTGATCTGGACATCGACCTCTTCGGCCTCGGGCAGGACGGCGACGGTGATCGCCGATGTGTGAATTCGGCCTTGTGTCTCGGTCTGCGGCACGCGTTGAACGCGGTGGACGCCGCTTTCAAAACGCATTTTCGAATAGACATTGTCACCCTCGATCACGGCGGTGGCGTCTTTGATGCCGCCCATGCCGTTGTCCGAGGCTTCCATAACGTCCATTTTCCAGCCCTGACGTTCGGCGTAGCGGGCATACATTCGCAGGATCTCAGCGGCAAAAAGCGTCGCTTCGTCACCGCCCGTACCGGCACGAATCTCGAGAATTACGTTCTTCTCATCGTTCGGGTCTTTTGGAATGAGCAGGAATTTTAACTCATCCTCAGCCGTCGGCAGTTTCGTTTCGATCTCTGCAATTTCGAGCGCGGCCATCTCGCGCATCTCATCGTCGTCGGCGAGATCGGCAAGGTCGCGGGCGCCTTGCAAGTCTTCCTGCATTTTGCGAACTTCGCGGTATTTTTCGACGATCTCACCAAGCGAGCGATGCTGCTTCATCAGCCGGGCATAGGCCGTCATGTCGGACATAAACTCGGGCTGCGAGATCTGCTCGGTCAGCTCCTCGTACGATTTTTCGATCTGTGCAAGTTTTTCGAACATATGTTTAGCAGCAAATTACACGAATAGGAATTATTTTTTTAATTCGTGCTGTTCGTGTAATTCGTGGCAAATTTCTTAAACCACTACTTCCAATTCTCGCAGAAATACGGGTGCGTTTTCGACCTCAGCGGGCTCCAGTTTTAACGACTCGTCGAGGGCCTTGATCGCAACTTCGAGTTGCTGTTCGTCGGGTTCCTGGGTCGTGATATTTTGCAGCCAGAGACCGGGTTTCGTCATTACCTTGAAAATTGCGCTCGTTTCCTTTTTGGCGGCGTATCGAATGACCTCATAAGAAAGCCCGGCGACGAGCGGCATTAATGCGATCCGAACAAGCAGATTCATCCACAATGCGTCGAACTTGATCACCGAAAACAGCACGATTGCGACGAGCATGACAACCATCAGAAATGACGTGCCGCAGCGCGGATGCTGGCGACGCATAGTTGTCGCGTTGGCGGGCGTGAGTTCGAGGCCCTTTTCCCAGGTGAACACGGTCTTGTGCTCGGCGCCGTGGTACTCGAAAACGCGCCGGATGTCCTTTAACCGCGACATTGTAAATATCATCACGACAAAAAAGAACATTCGCAGGAGGCCGTCGGCCAGATTGAACGCAATCCACGAATGCGGCTTGATCTCCCAGACGTAGGCTTTAACAGTTGCCAGCCAGCCGGCACCTTCGGCAATGACCGGAGCGTCCGCCCAGTGGGCCCAGATGAACGCCAGATTTGTCAACAGCAGTGGGGCCGCCAAAAACAAGAGGATATTGAACAACAGTCCAAAAATGATCGAACCGACCGCTGTCGCCGATTGTCCGGCATTTTTTACTTTCGATTCGGCGGGCATGATGACCTTGACCGGGGCCTTGAGAAAATTCTCATCCATCGTGCCGTCGATCAGCGCGGGCTCGAATTCGCCGGCCCTTTCTTTCTCAAGCTCGGCCTGAGCATTGAGGTCGTCCTCAAAAACCTTTGCCGAAAAATTCAGGGCTTTAACGCCAAGCGCCATCGATTGGATCAGCGTCGCACCACCGCGAAGCACCGGCCACGACAGCCATTTGTATTTATCGCTCCATTTGGGCAGCGATTCGGCGGTCGTGACGATAGTGCCGTCCGATTTGCGACAGGCGATCGCGTAGGCCGATGGTGTGCGCATCATCACGCCCTCCATCACGGCCTGGCCGCCGACGATCAGGTCGCGTTCGAGGGCGAATATCGTATGGATAAATTTAAGTTTTCTTAACGTCGATCTGTTTTTCATAACGCTTGCTTAGATAGCTATCTTAGTCAATAAGATGTTCAAACAATTCGCGGTTGCCAAATCTAAATCTCATTTGAAATTTAAAGTTTCAAAAAAGAAAGACGCCGGCCTTTTTTCACCTTTCGCTTGTGCGGGTCAACACACTTTCAGCGGATGGCGCTTAGAGGTCGGCGTCGGTTTTTACTAGCTAATATCTGTCAGTCGTAGTTTTCATCGCGTTAACAAGGGCGTAACTCGCTGGCGTACTCATTAAACCCTTACTTACGTGCTGGCTTCTGCACCGGCGGCACCGCGGGCATAACGTTTGTTAAAGCGGTCAACGCGTCCGGCCGTATCGACCAGTTTTTGTTTGCCGGTAAAGAACGGATGGCATTCGGAGCAGATTTCGATATGCAGCTCGTCGCCCATCGTCGACCGGGTCTTAAAGGTGTTGCCGCAGGCACAAACCACCGACATTTCAGTGTAACTCGGATGTATTTCAGGTTTCATAATGTCACTTCCCTCCGCCGTATATAAGCGGTGTGATCTTGCGAATGAACGCAATCTTTAATAATACGTCCGATCGGGTGTTTGGTCAAGGTTTAGACTGCATTAGGTAGTGTCTTATTTTGCGTTATATACACTGAACCACTCAGCGAACTCTGCGTCTTTCTCAGCGTCTCTGCGTTGAAGCCGGTTTTAACGCCGAGACCGCAGAGTTTTTCGCAGAGTACGCGGAGGGCATTTTCCGGTCGGTTTATCGCCTCAATATAAGATACTAGACTGCATTATCGGTTGAGTGCTTTCTCGTAAATGGCGATCCACTGTTGCGGCGTGACCTGTGACGCGAGTTCGCCGATGAGATCAAGCGGGATGTCTTCGAGCTTAGTGAAGCGGATGCACGATTTGCCCATGTTGAGTTTTTTCTTAGAATGTTTTGGCCATTCCGCTCGAAACCAATCTAGTTGCTTTACATTTCCATAAAGGCACATCGAATAAAGGGCAATGTGATTTTTTTGCGACGCGATGCCCATAAAACCGAGCGGCAGCGTCGGGTCGCAATGGTAGCCGGGTGGATAGATTTCGTGCGGCACGACCCAGCCGATCATGCCGTAAGCCATGCCTTCCTTAAAGCCTACGGGAAGATTGTCGTTAATGACTTTTCGCAGAGTCGAGATCGCAAGCTTGCGGTCTTCGGGAAGTCCCGCTATGTATTCATCTGGGGTTTTGGCATCGTATTGCATGATTAGTGGCCTCCGGTAATCTTTGAGATAAGTCGCCTGCTAAAAGGAATGTTAGGCCGGTCCTCGATGTCGGTCAAAGCAACTGCATCCCTTTTCCAAAT
>JANYIL010000032.1 GCA_025362075.1 Chloracidobacterium sp. | reverse complement strand
CGGTCGAAGATGATCGATGTCGGCCCACTGTTTACCGACCTTAGGGACCTCTCCGCCGACGATATGGAGGGTCGGCTGGCCGGGTCGCGAGGCGGGATCAAGGCTCGTGAATTCGTGCAGATGCGGTTTAAACAGTCCGGCATCAAGCCATTCCTCGACTCTTATCTACAGCCTTTTGAATTCTCTTATCCCGGCAAACCGGATGTAAAAGTTCCGGGTGCAAATGTCGTCGGATTTGTCGAAGGCAGGCAGGAGCCGAACAAATTCATTGTTATCACGGCTCATTACGACCATCTCGGCATTGTCAAAGGCGAGATATACAACGGGGCGGACGACAATGCCTCGGGCACGGCATCATTGTTTGCGATCGCCCAGTATTTTAATAAACATCGCCCGGCTAACTCAATTATCTTCGTTGCAACCGACGCCGAAGAGGGCAGCGGCGCTGGTGGCCTGACGTTCATCAAAAAGCCCCCCGTCAGACGCGATCTGCTCATAATGGACGTCAACATCGACGCGATAGCCCGCGATAAAAACAACACTCTGTTCGCTGTCGGCACCTACGACTATCCGTTTTTCCGCCCTTACCTGGAAAAGGTCGCTTCGAAATCGGCGGTAAAGCTGGTGCTCGGCCACGACGACCCGAATCGTGATAAAGGCGAGGATTACTGGCCGACATTGCAGGACGGAATGTCCTTTCGCGACAACAATATTCCCTACATCTATTTTGGCGTCGAGGATTACGAGCAAATTCACAAACCGACCGACGATTACCCGACGATCACGCCTAAATTCTACGTCCAGGCCATCGAAACGATCATCGCGGCAATCGAGCAATTTGATAAAAATTTGCCTGAGATCGAATCAAACAAGAATAAAAAATAAGACGCACGTGGACGATAATCGGAGTTAATGATGTGGCCGCCAGTTTTAAGTGGTACCAGTCGCTGCTCGGCTTGCCTGAGACGGCTCCGGCCCATGACTACTTCGGCCAGATCCTCGACACCGAGCCGGCGACTCTCAGGCCTGAAATACCACGACACCACCGTCAACACGAGCAGCAGCAACGCGGGCAACATTTCTACTATGGAATCTCCGACCGCGAGATGTGAGAATATCGCCCCCGACATCGCAAAGAAAAATCCGGCATACGCCCACTCCTTTAAAAGCGGAAATTTAGGAATAAGAACTGCGACAACTCCCAGCAGTTTCCAGATTCCCAGTATCGTCAAAAGATATACAGGATAGCCCAGATGGGTGATGCTATCGACTGCTCCTTGTCCCTCTTTCCATTTGAACAACTGTCCCGAGGCGGTTGCCGTCATCCCCAATGCGAGCCAGACAGTCGCGATCCAGTAGATAATTTTATGTGTCTTCGTCATCACAGGTTATTTTACTTTGCTTATCGTTTACTGCAACCTCGCAATCACGCCAAATCAGACGTATTATCTTCTGCAAAGGTGGTGATGATTGAGCAAAACAGCAGCGAGCAGACGTTTCCCTATCGGGATCATGCTTTAAGGATGTTGATCGACGACACAAATATCGATGGCATGACGATCAATGGCATCCTCGTTTCTGATCTGCTTGAGGCCCATCGGTCAACCACACCGTCGACAGAGGGTTAGCACGCTTTCAAAAGAGCAAAAACAATAATGAACATCAGCACGCCGCCACCTAGTAACCAAGTTAAGACTCCTGCCTCGATAAGTTTTCCACCAACCATTTTCTTTTCCTCCAAACTTTCTTTTATCTCGAAGGAAAGTATCTCTCAACGCACTGGAGCAGACAGTCTGTCAGAATACATACGGTCAAATATGGCGATTTCTATTTCGTCGCTACTTTGCGTTTTCGCGGTTTAGCACTTTTGGAGTTATCTTCGGTGGCTGCCATGATCTCGTCTACCATTTTCTCAGGATCCATAGGTTCGAGAAGAGCTTTTAATGATTCGTCTTCACAATCGATGCCGACCTTTTTAGCTATCGCCTGGACGAGTTCAAGGGTCCTGGTACTTTCTTCCTCCGCAAGCATATTTATTTGCAGATCAAGATGATTGCGCCGCTCGGTCACCTGGGTTTCATGGTTTTGACTTATGAGAATAAAGGTTGAAAGGAAGATTGCCTCGAGAGAAACCACCAGCGTCAGAAACGTGTACGGAAACGGATCGAACTGAAAGGACGGCATTAGGTTAACCACGACCCAGCCGCCGAACCATGCCATATGTACATAAACGAAAGCCATGCTTCCGCAAAAGCCTGCGATTCCCTCGGATATCTTTTCACCGATCATCCGGTTGTCCTTCTGCGTTTGCTCGATTTGGAGGATTTTCTGTATATTGTTTGCGGCTTGTGCATCGATCCCCTTGCTTTCGCCAGCCTTTTTCGCTGGAACCGTTGATTTAGTAGACTTCTTTACTGCGCTCATTTTGTTCGTTTCGATCTTTTCTCCCAATATAGATTTGATGTGCGAAAATGGGAATTAGCGATTGTTCTGTTTCTCTGGCTCTATGTTTATTGTCGGCCTTATTGACCTTTTTTGAAAGCTGGCAGAAGGAGCAGTTTTTTATTACGACCGCGCAATGTCGCTTCAAAGATGATTGACTCAAGATCAAACCTCGTCCGCATTCTCCAAAACGCCTATTCCGGCGAGCTTGCGGCGGCGTATGCGTATCGCGGGCACTGGAAATCGCTGAGGCCGTCGTCTGAAAAGACGCAGATCGAAAAGATCGAGAACGAAGAATGGGCCCATCGGGCAACTAACCTGAAATGGCTCGACCACCTCGGAGCCAAGCCGCGCAAAATAAGAGAGGCCGTTTTCTGGGCGATCGGCCGGACGCTCGGGCTGACGTGTTTTGTCTCGGGCTGGTTTATGCCGATGTACTTTGCGGGCCGGCTTGAAAGTCAGAACTCGGTTGAGTACGAAGACGCCGCTGCCTTTGCCAAAGAGCTTGGCAGGGACGCCTGCGTCGCCGACCTCCTCGAAATGGCCCGCGTTGAGGCCGAACACGAGGTCTTCTTTCGCAGCGTCGTCGCCGGTCATCGGCTGCTTCCGGTCATGAAACGCGTTTTCGGTTGGAGTTGAATCAATAAAAGAATGGCCACCGATACCACAGATTAAACGGGATTTGAATTTACTTCCATCCGTGTTATCTGTGTAATCGGGGGCTAAATTTCTGTCTTTCTAAACCACTCGACAAATTTTGGAATGCCATCCGCGATCTTTGTCGTCGGGTTGTAACCGAGCTTTTCTCTCGCTTTTGTTATATCGGCATAGGTCGCCGGAACGTCGCCGGGCTGTAACGGCTGGCGGTCGATGATCGCATTCATGTCGAGACTGCGTTCGAGCAGTGAGATAAGCTCTTTTAATTCAATTGTTTGCGATTCGCCTAAATTAAAGATCTCGTGCATTGTGGCATCGTAATCGATCGCTGCCCTGACGCCCTGGATAATGTCGTCGATGTAGGTATAATCGCGCCGCATCGTCCCGTCGCCAAAAACGGGAATAGGCTGGCCGGCTGAGATCAGTTTTGCAAACTTATGGATCGCCAGATCGGGCCGCTGACGCGCTCCGTAAACGGTGAAAAACCTCAGACAAACGGTGCGAATCCCGTAAAGATGCGTGTAGGTATGGCAAAGCAACTCCCCCGCCGCCTTTGTCGCAGCGTAGGGCGAGATCGGCTGGAAAACGGGATCGTCCTCGGCAAACGGCACCTTTTCATTAATGCCGTAAACACTTGACGACGAGCCAAAAACGAACTGCTTGATGCCATGCTGTTTGGCGAGTTCGAGCAGATTCTGCGTACCGACTATATTGGTCTCGGTATACAGCTGCGGCTCGGCGAGTGACGGCCGGACACCGGCCCGCGCAGCGAGATGGACGATCACGTCAAAGCTATTCGCTCCAAACAGCGCCGCCATCGCCGCCGTGTCGCGAATGTCGGTCTCGACAAGCTTGTAATTCTGCGATCTCAGATGCTCCGCGATATTCGCACGCTTGATCGCGGGATCGTAAAAATCGTTAAAATCGTCGACGACCGTGACACGCCACGCCCCTTCCGCCAGCAGCCGGTCGACAAGATGCGAGCCAATAAACCCGGCACCGCCGGTGACTAAAATATTCCGCATAAAAATCTAAGTATAAGAAATTGGCCTATGGTAGTTAAGCTAATTACAAAAAAACCTTGACTTTTGGCAAGATACATGATACATTGTTGCAATGATAGCACGAGCATCATCGCTAAAACCTTGTCGCTTGTGGCACACGTGTGGTGTGGTTTTTTCAAAATCGTGGGAAATGGGCAAAAATCAGATGGAAGTTGTTTATTTTCAGTGGTTTGGACTGTCCCACGGGGTTGTGGGACAGAGGTGGGACAAGTGGGACACGCGCTTTGGCGAATCGGGTGTAAGTGCTGAGAATAATGGGTTTACATGAAACCACCAGCGGCGGCTGTCCCAGGAGCGGGGGTGAAATTTGCTTAAGATGAGGCGGACGATCAACATCTCGGTGCCTGAGGAAGTGCACGCGAACATACTAAAGCAGTGCGAGTCGTTTGTTCTTTGATAACTTGATTGGAAGATGCGAGGCTGTTTAAAAAATCAAAATCAGAAGAATTGTAACCACGAAAAAACACGAAATCACACTAAAAAAGATTTCCTATATTTAGTGCTATTTGTGTCGTTTCGTGGTTAAACAATTCCTCGAAAGCTACTTTTCAAAAATCCATCGATTTTCCTAAATAAACGCAAAATCAAATTGCGCCTGGTGGACGGATTTGTCGGACGTGATGTCGACATTGCCGAGATAGGCCTCGATTTCCTCTAACACTTCTCGTTCACCATTGCGGAGGGCGTTTGCCACGTCGGGATGTACCCGGAGCGTGGTGTGGCGGACATCATCGACGTGTTTCGACAGGCGGCGGGCCTCGACGAGTATCTCGTAGCACGTTGTGGTCGGTGATTTGACCCAGCCGGCACCTTCGCAATAGTCGCAAGGGGCACACATGGTGCGTTCGAGTGACTGCTTGACGCGTTTGCGGGTCATGATGATCAGCCCGAAATCGTTGAACGACAACACCTTATTCGGCGAACGATCGCTTGCAAGAGCCTCTTGCAGAGCCTGTGAAACCTTGTTGCGGTTGCGGCGGTCGTCCATGTCGATCAGGTCGAGCACGATGATGCCACCGAGGTCGCGAAGCCGTATTTGACGAGCGATCTCATCGACCGCTTCCATATTGGTGCGGGTGATCGTGTCTTCGAGACGGGCGTTGCCCTTGCCGACGAATTTGCCGGTATTGACGTCAATAGCGACGAGTGCTTCGGTCTGATTGATGACGAGGTAGCCGCCGGATTTGAGCCAGACGCGGGGCTTTAAGGCCTTGTCAACCTCTTCCTGAACGCCAAATGCTTCGAGGATCGGCTCTTCGCGGGTGTAGAGTTTGACGCGGTTGACCATTTTCGGGGCCATGCGGTTCATGAACTCGACGGTGCGGAGATATTCCTCTTCGCTGTCGACGCGGATCGCCGTAAAGTCATCCGAAAGCTGATCTCTCAGCAATCTTTGGACGAGATCGAGGTCCTGATGCACCATCGCCGGCGAACGCTTTTTCTCGGAGTCTTTCTTGGCGTCGATCCATGTGCGAACAAGGAATAAAGCATCGTTCTTGAGATCTTCTTCCGAAATGCCGATGCCGGCCGTGCGGACGATAAAGCCGCCCGACGGAATGCTGTCGTCCTGGCGGATCCGCTGGATCAATGTTCGAAGCCGCGCGCGTTCATTCGAGGATTCGATCTTTCGCGAAACGCCGAGATGCTCGATCGTCGGCATGTACACGAGGAAACGGCCCGGCATAGCGATGTGCGATGTGATGCGGGCACCTTTTTTGGCGATCGGCTCTTTCGCGATCTGGACGAGGATCTCCTGGCCCTCTTTCAAAAGGTCGGAGATCGTCGGCTGAGGGGCACGGTCACGACCCCTGTCATTCCTGTCGTTACGGCCACGCCCCCCGTCACGCGGCGGTCGGTCTCCGGACGGACGGTCATTGGATGGGCGGTCGTTAGACGGACGGTCGCCCGAAGGACGATCGTTGGATGTGCGTTCGTTAGATGGACGTTCGTTTTGCGGGCGGTCACCTGTGGGGCGATCTTCCGCCGGGCGGTCAGCCGATGGGCGGTCGTTGCGGCCACGGCCACCACGAGTGCGTCCGCCACGACGGTTTTCACCGCGTTCGGGGCGTTCTTCGGCGTTAGGTTCATCGGAATCAGAGGCTGGTTCGGCTGCTACTTCCGGCTGTGATTCTGGCTCGCTTTCGGTCTCCGGCTCAGACTCTACTGGAGCGGCCTCGACCTCGATGATTTCGTCGCCTGGCTCTCCGACATTGCCATCGGGATCGCCAAATTCATCGGTCAATTCTCCTGACTCATCCGCATCCGAGTCATTTTTGCCCTTGGGCTTGCTGCCGCCACGTCTGCGGCCACGGCCACCCCGACGCACGGCCATTTCCGCGTTGCCGTCGGACTCTTTGACGCTTGCTTCGGCGTCTTCCAGAGCCTCGTCGGTCTTAGGTTTCTTGCCCTTGGCGGTCGATTTCGACTTGGCCGTGGCTTTCTTTGCCGGGGCTTTTTCAGCCTTTGGTTTAGGTGCCTTGGCGGCCTTTGCCCGGCCTTTGCCTTTGGCGGGAGCGGGCGTTTCATCGTCCTCGTCGGCTATGCGTTCGAAACCGCCGCCATCGCCTACGACATCATCAAACAGTGAGCCAACTTCAACTTCCGAAGTGGTCTCCATGTCGAATTCGGCGGCACGGACACGGTCGATGATGGCTTCCTGAACATAGGCATCCTTAAACATTTCGCCCGTGTCTTCGTCGTCACTGATGCGTTCAAATCCCGAGTTATCAAACTCGATCACTGGATCATCCCCAACTTCAGTGCGAGGCTCTTCGTCACGATCTTTCCGGCCCCGCCCGCCGCGCGAACGTTTGTTGCGGTCGGGCTTCTGCTCAACCGGTTCGGGCTGTTCAAGCCGTTGGGGCCGTGCCTCAATGGCCGCGATTACGGCATCGATATCCGATTCAGTACCGTTTTCCTCAAGAGGCTCGGCGATATCCTGAACGGCCTCCATCTGTTTTTCACGCTCAATGCGGCTGCGGTCGATCTGGTCGTTAGCCTCACGTTTTGCTTCCTCATGGGAGCCCTTTTTGGCCTTTTCCATGACGATGCGTTCGATTTCCTCTTCCTCATCGAAGAAGTCCGACACGTATAGAAACGCATCCCTCTCCAGCCCGATATCGACAAATGCCGACTGCATACCGGGCAGCACACGCATGACGCGGCCTTTGTAAACATTGCCTACGACGCCCGAGTTTTCCTCGCCGCGTTCGATATAAAATTCCGTGACCTTGCCATTATCTAGAATGGCGATCTTTTTTTCGCGTCCGTTGACGCTGACTATCATTTCTTTTGACATAAAACCTTCCTTAAAAATTGGAATACTCATCACCCCGCGTCAGGGCAGCGGAAAGCGTGTCAGAAATGCGGATGTATAGGTAAACTCAGGGATGTAGCTCAATCTTGCAGAGCGTGGTGCGCGGATTGGTTTTATAGCTTGAGTTTGGAAATAAATTCCAAATGGACAAGTAATGAATTTTTTTCACGCAGGAATCTCTGTTCGGAAAAACCTCACCGGCCTTTCCTATCGGGGAGCACCTATTTCCCGTAAGAAATCGTGCTCAGACCCGCTAAAATCTTGATCTCATTAAACCTAAAGTCTTCTGTAAAATCCTCTGACGTCTGCTCTCGCCGCTTGCGGTTCAATAACCACCACGGGGCAAACCACGGTTAGTATAAACAAATCTTATTGCATATGTAAACAATAAAAGTAAAAGTCAACCATTTCCACTGTATCGAAACGAAACACGCGACCGCTTTTTTCAATGTTTTGCTGACTTTTACCGTCCGCCGCCGCTGCGGTCTCTTCAACGCTTCACGCCGCGGCCTCTTCGGGCCGTCAATGGGGCAAAATTCCGTCTTGACATTTTGTTGCATTTATGCAATATTCTTTCACGAGAGAGAGGGATGTGCGATATGTACACACTAAAGCATCGGACAACATTTCGCGGCCGGCCGAATAACGCCGTCCGGAGCGAGGGTCTGCGGGTAACGGTGAACTCGCGAGGCAGCATTTACATAAACAATATAAGCTGGCAGGCCCTCGGGTGCCCCGAGGCAGTCGAGCTGATGTTCGATCAGGGCCGAAGGGTCATCGGCCTCAAGCCCGTCGACGCGTGGCAGCCAAATTCGTTCCCGGTCCGGCACAAAACGCAGTCCACGGGCAAGGTCATCCACGCAAACCCATTTTGCGTGCATTTCGCCATCCGCCCGCTGCGCACCGCCATCTTTAACCAAGCCCACATCGACGAAGACGGCGTAATGTCGCTCCCGCTAGACTCGATCACCGCCGTCAGCACCGGATCAAGGTAGCCGAAACCGCTCCCTGTTAGAACCGAAAGCGACGGTTGCGGCATTCCGCAACACTGGCACGGATTATGTGCCAGAACCGACTGGTTCCTGTGCGCCTGGCAAGTATTATGTGCCAGACCCGGACCGGGTTATTCGGCTCCGCCGCCCGATGTGCGGAAATGGCTCCGCCTTTCCGTTAGACCACCCACCTAATCCGAGGCTCCGCCTCCGCTCTTTGCCACGTTAGTGGCAGTATGAATGTAGCAGTGGGTTTCAACCCACGGTAAGCTGGTGTAGAATTATCCGCGTCGCGTCAGCCCCGGTCGTTCGGGAAAAAACCAGCGACAACAAAGTCTTTAGACTCTACGGACTAACGCCGACCGAAAGAAATATAATTGAAGGTGGTCAATATAATGAATGAAAGGAAGGTCGCCCCGTCGCGGGAACTCGCCGCAAAAGTAATTTTCGAAGCAATGAAGATTTTGTCGCAAAGCGGCGGAGAAATGCGGCTTACTGAGATAATTAAGAGAATCGGTGAGGCGGTAATTTTCGATGATTGGGCAACGACAGTGTACGAAAAGACCGGTTATATTCGTTGGCACTCAATGCTCCACTTTTTCTCAATTGACTGTGTAAAGGCCGGATTCCTAATCAAACGTCGGGGTGTGTGGTTTATTACGCCCGAGGGGGAAAGCGCAATAAGCCTGGGTCCCAAAGGCTTACTGGGTGAAGCCTCGCGGAAATACCGGGAATGGGCGAAAGAAAGAGACAGGAATGAAGTCCCGGACGATGGTGACAAAGAAGATGGCGAAGATGTTGAGGTTGGCGCACGAGACCTTGAAATGAGTTTTGAGCAGATTCAAACAAAAGCACTCGATAGCATCATCGAGGCAATAACAACAAAAAACGCATACGAATTTCAGGAGTTGGCAGCGGCTCTATTAAGAGGAATGGGATATTTCACACCATTCGTCGCCCCGCGAGGCAAAGATGGCGGGGTAGACATTATGGCCTATCGCGATCCACTGGGCACGCAGTCACCGAGAATAAAAGTCCAGATTAAACATCGTGAGTCAACATCGACTCCGGTAACAGATGTGCGTCAGTTGATGGGCTTGCTACAAAAGGACGGGGATGTTGGAATCTTTTTTTCAACTGGCGGTTTCACACCAGATGCGAAATCGACTGCTCGTGGATCGCACGTCCACGTTGAACTGATTGACCTCGAACGATTCATTGATCTCTGGCGTCAGTTTTATGACAAGCTGAATGACGAAGACAAGGCGATGCTCCCATTAACCCCGGTTTATTTCATTGCACCGCAAAGCTAGATTCACCCGTCGCTGACGCGACGGCGGTGGGTCGTGTTTGAGCCCGCGTAGCGGGTGAAAAGCATAAAGCCACGGGTGTAAACCCGTGGACTGGAGTCAAAACAAATCGAAGCCCGCGTAGCGGGTGACAGAGGGTTGGGGCATTCGCGGTTCGATGCAACCGTGCATTTTCGAAATTAATCTGTCGCCATCTACGATGGCTTAATACTTATCGCAACCTGTCCACTGGCTACGCCCGTGGCTTTATGCTGATACCCGCTACGCGGGCAAAAATGACCCTCGCTGCCCGGACAAATATAATACCCGCCGGCGGCGGAAACAAAAACTAATAACCGAGGTGAAAAAATGCCCAGATCGTACACCAACTTCATCTACCATATCGTATTCTCGACTAAGGACAGGCTTCCGATGATAACCACCGACCGAGAGGAGAGGTTATATGAATATATCGGCGGCATAATTCGGGGACTCGGAGGCATTTTGCTTATGATCAACGGTGTCGAAGACCATGTCCATATTTTGGTAAAATTGAGGCCAGACAAAGCAGTGTCAGATGTATTGCGAGACCTGAAATCTAATGCCTCCGGCTGGATGCACGATGTCTTTCCGGATGCAAAAGATTTTTCATGGCAAAACGGCTATGGAGGTTTTTCCGTCGGTCCAACTGAGATCGAGCGGATCAAAAGATACATTGCCAACCAAAAAATACACCACGGTAAACAGTCGTTCGAAGATGAGTTTGTCGAGTTGTTAAAGGTTCATGAGATCGAATTTGACCGAAGGTATTTATGGACGTGATCCGCTGTCGCCCGCTACGCGGGCTGGGTTCATTATTGCAACGCTTCCACGGGCTTACGCCGCGTGGCTTTATGCTGACACCCGCTACGCGGGCCTAAAACCAATTCGACGAATATCTCGCCTGCCGGTCTCCTGTCAACGGAAAACACTACGCGTAATAAGGAGGCTCAAACAAATGAGTAGAAAAACTCCTCATGTTGTACCCAACCGGGACGGTGGTTGGGCGATAAGGCGAGGCGGTTCTGAGCGGGCATCTGTTTTAACAGACACCAAGCAAGAAGCAATTGACTTAGGCCGAGAGATTAGTCGAAATCAACATTCGGAATTTGTCATCCACGACAAACACGGAGTGATCAGACAGTCCGACAGCCACGGCAATGACCCGTACCCGCCACGCGGCTAATATTAGTTACATAGCTTTCAGGCCGTTTTTTGAGCGGCCTGAAACATTTACCGGCCCCCATCCAAAGAACCCCGTTACTACCGTTCGCGGTTCTGACAGGAGGGTTATCCGTCTTTCCCGAAGGGCGCATAGCCACGCGGCTTTAGCCCGTGGTAAGGATGTGCCAAATATTTTGAGAGGGCGTTTTAACGTCCTTGCTCCTGCTGGCTTAAGCCGTTTTTGGGTAAGGGCGTTAAAACGCCCTTTGAGAAACTCTCAACTGCTGTCCACGCCCTAAAGGGTCGTGGCTATGTGCCCTTCGGGAAACGCCGTCTAATCGCTCTACAACCTGACCGCTGACGAGATAAGGCTGGTTGAGGGAATCTGACTTCTTGTCCCTGAAAGGGACGAATATAATAGCGTAGGGTAAGGCCGTCTGGCCGCAACCCTACGTCTATCGTCCCCGTTGTTGCCGTCCCTGAAAGGGACGAACAAGGCCGCGTGCATGTTTGTCCCTTTCAGGGACACGATCATTTTTCAACTCCTTTCGCAGGGTTTCACCCTACGCTATTATATTCGTCACCTTCGGCGACAGGAATCGATGGCGAGATCCGACACCTAACCGACAAATGCGAAAAGTACGAAACCGACATCAACACCGCCGTCTAATCGCTCTACAACCTGACCGCTGACGAGATAAAACTTATTGAAGGCTCGTAATCTGTGTCGCATAGCGACGAGACGAATGTAGCCGTGGGTTCCAACCCACGGTCGTTTCACAATAAATTCCGGTCGCGTCAGCGACGGCTGAAAACCGCCATGTCTTATTCAATTGTTGCTGACGCGACAACGATTATTTTTATCAATGTTCCGTGGGTTCAAACCCACGGCTACGTTCATTTGAACGCTAGGCGATCCGGCGGCGTAGCCGTGCCGGAACCCAGTCACCTACCACCACCCCGTCGGCGAAACGCCGCCACCCCTCCTCAGGCAGGAGGGGAGTAAATCCCCCGGTTCTGACAAGAGGTGGCATCCGCGATACAATCAATCAGAATGCAGAATACTGACTTCTGACTACTGACTACTGACTACCGACCACTCGCTTTCTTATGGAGATCTATTTTCAGCTTATCAGCGATGCTGAATCGCTACGGAAGGCTTGTGACGAGCTTAAAACCGAGCCTTTTTTGGGCTTTGACGTTGAGACGACGGAGCTTGATCCGTATAAGGGGGATCTCAGGCTTGTGCAGCTTTCGAATGGTAAGAATACTAAGGTTATTGATCTGAAGCCGTTTCGGGACAGGGGACAGGTAACAGGTGACAGGAACGGGCTGAGGACGAATCCCGAGCTTGCACCGCTGCGCGAGCTGTTGGCTTCGACGAAGCAGGTGAAGATCGCGCATAACGCGAAATTTGACTGCAAGTGGGTCCGGCATCATCTGGGTACTGAGGTTGGGAATGTTTACGACACCTATTTGGCGAGTCTGCTGATCGCGGCGGGCGACACCGACCGGCGGCACGGGCTCGCGGATGTGGTGCAGTTTTTCCTTGGGCAGACGCTTGATAAAAGCGAGCAGGTCAGCAATTGGGCGGCGGACGAGCTGACGCATTCGCAGATCGAGTATGCCGCTCGTGACGCGGCGATCATGCCTGAGGTTCGGGCAAAACTCGACGAGCGGATCGAGACCGAGGGGCTGAAACGCGTTCTGAAACTTGAGAACGAATGCGTGATGCCGATCGCCGAGATGGAGCTGAACGGGTTTTATCTCGATCAGGGCCGGTGGCGTGAGCAGCTTGGGCGTATGCAGACGGCGCAGAAAAAGTTTGCGGGTGAGCTGCAGGACATGCTCTCGGCGGGTGTCGCTCAAGCGTCGCTGTTTGGCCGGACAGAGATCAATCTCGATAGTCAGGCACAGGTCACGGACGCTTTGCTCGGCCTCGGCGTGCCGGTGCCGGACACTACGCGGGCCTGGCAATTGCAACCGCTGGCCGAGGAATATCCGGTCGTTGCCAAGTTGCTCGAATACCGGACGGTGGCGAAGGCCTCATCGAGCTTTGGCGAGAATATCCTCGAATTCATAGAGCCAAAAACCGGCCGCATCCACGCGGATTTTCGCCAGATTGGTGCTCCTACGGGGCGGTTTGCCTGTTCTAAACCCAACTTGCAACAGATACCGCATGAGACGGAATATCGCCGATGTTTTCTCGCTCCTGAGGGCCGCAAGCTCGTAATTGCGGACTATTCGCAGGTCGAATTGCGTATATTAGCCGATTTTTCAGACGACAAGAATTTTATCGAGGCGTTCGTCTCGGGGCAGGATTTCCACGCGACGACGGCGGCTCAGGTCTTTGGCATTAAGACCGAAGATGTGACGGCGGACCAGCGTTCGTTTGCAAAGAGGCTCAATTTCGGCGTCGTTTACGGACTTGGGGCGTCGCGGTTCGCGATGATGACCGGCCTCTCGCCGGCCCAAGCCGAGGACACGCTGCGGCGGTATTTCGCGACCTACCCGAAGATGGACCAGTGGCTGCGAAACGCCGCGAAAAATGTAACGGCCGAGCGGTGGACGCGTTCCGGCTCAGGGCGAATGGCGAGGTTTCACTTTGACGAAAACGACCGCTCAAGCCTCGGGGCGGCACAGCGTTACGCCAAAAACATGCCGATTCAGGGCACGTCCGCCGACATTCTCAAGCGAGCCTTGCGGCTGCTTCACGACGACATTCGCCCGACGACGGCTAAGCTCGTCAACATCGTCCACGACGAGATCATTGTCGAATGCGCCGCCGACGACGCCGAAAAGACATCGCAGTCGGTCGAGTCCGCAATGCTCCGTGCCGGCGAGGAATTTGTCTCAAAGGTGCCGATTAGGGTTGATGTCCACATCGCCGACGAGTGGGCGAAATAAATCAGTTGTCAGTAGGCAGTAGTCAGTTGTCAGAAAATACTGGTTTCCGATTTGGTTCTTCTCAGTTTCCCGGATGATATTGGCGTTCGGTGTGGCCTTTTAGCTGATTCGGGTAGAAATATACGTCTCGCAAATTTCCGGTTGAATATCTTTGGGCCTGGTCGTTGAAGTGTTTTGACGACGGATTGCCGCTTTCGCCGCCGGCGGTGACGGCCTTGGCGCGGACCTTTTCGCCAAATTCGACGACAGCGACGAAGCTGTTGCCGCTGGTTCCGTAGATCTTTTTCGAGCCTTTGTACGAACGGGCGCCGAAAGACGCGAGCGACCCCCACAGGGCCGACGGAAAGCCGACCGGTATGCTCGGCCCCGCGTCGGTGAACGGGTGGACGATGTCGTCGTTGAGGCGTTGAAAGCGGTTGATGTCGCCCCACGACGTCTGCCATTTGCCGAAATCGGCGGTGAGCTTGTCCGAGGCGTTGGCTAGGGCCGTGAGCATATCCGTACGCACCGACGCCAGGAATTTGTCATCGACCGCAGTGAGCGAAATCGTTGACGGGCGGTTTGCTTCGCCTGGAAATTTTCGGACCAGTTCCTGGCCCCAGAAAACGGCGAGGGAGGTTGCGACCGAGTCGACGGCCCAGCGTTGGTCCCAGTTTCGCAGAACGGCTATCTGGTCGGCGGTCTTTACCTTAAGCGGATCGCCGGCCGGGGCCGTATCCCACGCTTTGATAAGTACCGCGAGGCGTTTATCGAACCACGTCAGATAGGTATCGTATGCGGCAGCATTGAGCGATTCGAGCGTAAAATCGGTCTTGTTCTCTAGTACCTTGATCGCGTGCAGACCGCGGGCCGTTTCAAAGCCGCTGTCGACGTATTTCGGAAAATTCGATTGCCGCAGGCTGCTCGGCCCGGCCGCAGACCATGGCCAATTGTTGCTGTTATAGACCCAGCCGGTTTTGGGATTTAGCAGATTTGGCGACTCGTCGACCTCAAGCAGGCCCTTGTAATCCGTCGCCGGGTCGGAACCGTCGACGGGTTTTGTCCAGTCAAATTTTGGGTCGCGCCGCGGGATGTAATTGCCGTGAAAATAGGCGATATTGCCATAGCCGTCGGCGTATAGCGTGTTGTTTGACGAATCGGAATGCAGCTCCATCACCTGCTTAAACTCTTTGAAATTAGTGGCCTTTGTCCGGGAGTATGACTGGTTGAGGGCCTTAACCGGTTCATTCATCAGGCTGACCGTTATCCAGCGGCCGTCCTCAGCTTTGCGGACCACGGGGCCGTGCCGGGTGCGGTAAACGGTAAATGACCGCTCGGACATACCCGTGTTGGTTTTGTATGGCACCTTTATGAGGCTGGTAACGACGGGCAGATCGTCTTTGCCGTGTTTATATGTGTAGCCGTCGCCTTTTTTTGTGACGGTTTCGAGAAACTCATCGATCGCGTCAACCGCGCTCGATGTGTGCATCCAGCCGCAGTATTCGTTAAAGCCCTGATAGATAAAGAATTGGCCCCACGTCGACGCCCCATAGACATTTAATCCCTCGCCACTCGTCATTTGCAGTTCCGAGCGGAAAAAGAAGGATGTGTGCGGGTTGATCAGCAGCAGTGCACGTTTGTTTTTTGTGTTTGTCGGCGAGATCGCGATGCCGTTCGAGCCGGATGGCTCCCTGAAAAGCTCCTCGTCCGTGTCTTTAATGGCGACGGCGGTCGTGTTGCCGTAAAAGGCGGCGAGCTGATTAAGATTGATTGATTCGATGTCGCCGCCGATGCTGCCCTCGGAAAAGCTGAGTGCCATCCAGGGCTCGAAACGCGTTATGACACGCGGTTTGACCTCGGGGTGCCTGGCAAGGTAAAAATTCAGGCCGTACGACCAGGCCGTCATCAGCTTACGCAGCCACGCGGGCGATGCCTCAAACTTTACCTTAAGGTCGGCCTCGTCGATAAACATTTTCTGCCGCAGATCGCTCCAGATCGCGCGTTCACCTTCGGCCTCGGCGAGGCGGCCGAGCGAGTTGAGATAGTTTGTCTCGATGCGATTAAAATCGTCCTCCGCCTGAGCATAGATCGCGCCGAAGACCGCGTCCGCGTCGGTTTTACCGGTCACGTGAGCGATGCCCCAATCGTCGCGGACGATCTGGACATTGGCGGCCTGGCTCTCCCAGAGGGCGTATTCCACCGACTTGTCGACGGCGAAAGCCGGGACGGCAAAAGCTGCCGCTAAACAAAATACAAAGATGCGACCAAGCGTTCGGGCAAAATATCCGTTAAGCATAGTGTCAATATACTTGGAAATGGGATTTTGGTAAAGGTCAACGTTGGGTGTGGTTTTGGTCGCCAACGGCGACATACAATGAAGCCTAGGGTGCAATGAGTGAAGCGAATGGAACCCTAGGTCTGACGGAAAGTGGTTCGGGTCGCTGAAAGCGACTAACAATTACGAGGTGATTTTGTTGCTCGCTTTCAGTGAGCGGGTGACGATTCTAATTAACCTAGGGTTTCGCCGAAGCGGCTTCACCCTAGTGTGGCAACAAAGTAATTATGGTGCGTAGTATTTGGATAATTTCTTGTCGGCGTTTTGTTTGGTGAATTTCCAAATAATTGTTTTCTTGAGTTTGTTTCTTTCTTTTGCCCATGAGTTTATTTGCTTTTTC
>JANYIL010000031.1 GCA_025362075.1 Chloracidobacterium sp. | reverse complement strand
AAATTCGACCAAGCCCAAGTTTTATCAAGCATTTGTACGGAAATATTTGACATGGCTGGCGGCAGATATTGGTCAGTGGGACAGCTGCATCATTATCAACGACACTAATATTTGTAGATTTATTCAGAATCTTGGAGTTTTTTTTCCAACTAACTGTAAGTAATTCATTTTATTGAATATCCTCAGGGTTTGCGGAGCGAACATTGGCTGCCATCTTCGCTGCGGTGGCCCCCATGCCGACGGCCGAGCTGATTGTGGGGGCGAGCGGGTTTGCGACATCGCCTATGGCGAATACTTCCGGGAGACTTGTCGAACACGCATGATTGACACATACAAACCCGGCTGCGTCTATGTCGATCTGGCCTTGAAACAGGTCGGTGTTCGGCGCCTCGCCGACACGGATCAAAATGGCATCCACCGAAATGCGATAAAGCTCCCCGGTTAAAACATTTTCCAGATCAACTGCCTCTACCGTTTCGTTTCCAATAATTGCCGTCGCCGCGGTATTAAGGATAATTTCGATTTTCTCTTCATTAACACTGCCTTGAACAAATTCAGATCGCGCGCGAAACTCGCTTCGGCGGTGAACGACGACGACCTTGTCCGCGGTTGTGGCAAGGATCAGCGCGTTTTCGAGCGCGGCGTCTCCGCCGCCGACGATCAGGACGCGTTTTCCGGTAACGTCGTTTTTACATTTTTCGCCGGATTCGAGGATGCCTCGGCCGCGAAATTCAGCCTCGCCGGGTATCCCCAGCTCCCGCCGCCGCACGCCGGTCGCGATGACGATCGCTCGGGCCAAAAAGCGCTCTCCGCCCGCCATAACCACTGTTTTTTCAATAAGATTCACTGACTCAACTACCGAGCCGCAGCGAAGGTCGACGTTCTTTTTCTCAATCTGTCGCAGAAAAATATCCCGCAGCTCGCGGCCATTCGCGGCCTCAGCTCCGAGATAGTTGTCGATCCTATTAAACGTCCTCAGCAGCTGGCCCCCGGGCTCGGCGGCTTGCTCAATGACGAGTGCCGTTAGGCCAAGATCGACGGCCCAGTAGGCTGCCGCCAGGCCGCCGGGGCCGCCACCGATGATTATCACGTCAAAATCCTTTTTTTCCATCGTTAACGAGGCGACGCGAAACGCCCGAATTGTTATTTTTTGTCAGGCCGCTCTGCCAAATTTTGTCACTTTTCAACCCAATCCACTCGGCGCAATGAATTTCGCAACCGACGAAAAAATCAATTTCCGCCTTTATTTTAGGCACTTACCCGGCAAATAACAAGACATAACACGCGACGCGTTTACTGGCACTGGTATTGCTTTTGTATCACGCGTGGGATTGAGCGTTGCCTTGCGCGGCACCGCCTCGCCCCCGAAAGTCTCAAAACGATCATACCTGCCCCGTTAAAAAAATATGAGATTACAATTCGAACCCAATGTCACTGCGTTCCCGCTCGTCGAAAATGAAACGCTTGACGAGGTTACCGTCGCCGCCGATTTTCAGACCCTGCTTAAAAATGGCATCGCCGCCGCCCAAAGCGGTGACCGCGAACTCGCCCGGACGCTGCTCGTCAAGGCCGCCGCCTACGAACCTCGAAGCGAGGACGCCTGGATGTGGCTCGCTTCGATCAGCGAGTATCCGGAAGAGCTGCTCGCGTTTTTGAACAACGTTCTCAACATCAACCCTGAGAACGAGCGTGCCCTCGAATGGCGTGCGGCGACCAAATCGCTGCTCGCAACGACGCTCGTCGGCCGAGGCGTCAGCGCCCACAGCGAAGGCAACGACGCCCTAGCGTCGCAGTGCTTCGAACAGGCCCTCGTCCACGACAGCGAATGCGAAATGGCATGGTTTTGGAAAGCCTCGCTCGCCGAGGATGAAGATCACCAGGCAGAATTTCTAAACAAAGTTTTGAGCCTCAACCCCGAGAACTCCGACGCTCAGCGGGCGCTCACGGCATTACGGCGACAGCATTCGGTCGAGGTAGTCGAGGAGGCCAAGGCCGCCGCCGTCGCAGGTGACAGCGCTCGGGCTCTGGAAATGCTCGACGAGGCATTGTCCGTCTCGCCTGACATCGCCGACGGATGGGTCCTGCGTTCGCATCTGGCGACAAACATGCAGGAAAAGCTGGACGCCCTCGCAAAAGCACTCGATCTCGCCCCGGATAACGCCGCCGCCCGTTCGAGCTACGATTTTTTGGCTTCGACCGTCAGCCCGGCACACGCCCCTGAAGAAGCCGTTCAGGAAACTGTCGATGAAGCATCCCAACCGGTCGATTTCGCTCCGGAACCCGAATCGGACACGGCCGTAGCCGTCGCGGAATTTGAGGAGTCATCCGAACCGGCGCCTGAACCTGATAAAGTCGAGGCCGTCTTTGAACAGGTCGAAGCCGCCTTCTCCGAACCGGCCCCTGAATTCCCGGCAGTCTCGGACATCGAACCCGCTCCTGAATTCGAACTCGGCTCCGAAACAAACCAAGAGCCTGCCGCCTCCCCCATCACCGCCGAAGATTACGCGTACACGCAGACCGTTACTTTTCAGGCCGAGCCTGAAGTCGAGTCCGTTGATAAGGATGAAGAAGTGGCCGCCGCCTTTGCCGACGCGACAACCGAAGAGTCAGTTCCATTTTCGCCGTCCGATCCGATCCACGTCACCGAAGAGCCTGTCGAGGCGCCGCGTTCGGTCGAGGAACTTTATGGCCCGGTCGAAGACCAGATCGAGGCAGACCGGGAAACCGAGGACAGCCTCTCGCCGTGGGACGAATTCGCAGCCGAGACAGTCGGCGGTTCGGCCGCTCACGCCGCAGAAACAGATGAGCAGCCCGCGACTCAGAATGCTCCGGCCAAAGAATTTGCTTCCGAGTTGCCGGCCATCACTCCGCCCACAACGGCACCATGTCCCTACTGCTGGGAGCCCAACGAACCGCAGGCATTCGAATGCGCTTCGTGCAACGCGACGCTCACCTTGTCGGACATCGAGTCGCTCCTTTCGAATAACCCCGGCAACCACGATGTGATAAAAAATGCCGTCACGCAGATGGAAGCCGAGTGGAACCTTCGCGAGTTTGACCAAAAGGAAATGACCGCTCTCGCCGTTGGTCACTTTAACCTCCAAAACTTCGAGACGGCGATGCGATATCTCGGTGAGGCGTCGCGACTCAATCCCAATGACGTTATTTTGGCCGGACAGATGAATACCCTCGCGATCCGCCTCGAAGAGATGCGCCGCCAGAGTGAAATTCACGAATCGATGCCCAGGGGCAAGACGATCCTCGTCGTCGATGACAGCCCCACGGTTAGAAAACTCATCTCCGGCAAGCTCGAAAAGGCCGGCCATGCCGTCGTCTGTGCCGAAGACGGTGTCGACGGCCTGACGCGGATCGGCGAACAGATCCCCGATCTCGTATTGCTCGACATCACAATGCCGCGAATGGACGGTTACGAGGTCTGCAAACAGATCCGTGCCAACCCGGCGACAGCCAATATACCGGTCGTGATGATCTCGGGCAAGGACGGTTTTTTTGATAAAGTCCGCGGCCGCATGGCCGGAACGACCGGTTACATCACCAAGCCGTTCGGCCCCGAAACTCTCATGAAGGCCCTCGAAACCTATCTCGTGAACGAAGGTCAATAGGGTGTCAGTAGCGTCGGCGTAAGCCGCTGCGTCACGACCTCCAAGTCTCAGCTCAGCCCCCGCTCAGATGCAATCGTTAACACGACAATCCTTTCTCGAAAGAGCGGAGGACAAACTTGCCGGCATTCGCGCTAGCCTGCTCATGTTTGCGCGAGGGCGTCTCTCGCCCGGCGACCTGCTGCAAGCCCACCGCCGTCTCGACGAACTCGCGACCGAGGCACGAACGTCCGGCTTTGCCGACGCCTCGCGCCTCGCGGTCGATTGCTCCGATTCGCTTGAGCGTCTTGCCGCTGTCGATAGCCCAAACCGCGACGCCCATGTAAATCGCTCGCTAGATCTGCTCGCGCGCCTCGAGGCCGAGATCCTGCAAATGCCGCTCGGGTCGGACGATTTTCATAACGACGTGAGCGACCTGGTCGACACGTCGTTTGAACATTTTAAGAACAACGCCCCCGCCGACGCCAATGCCGCCGCCGAGCCCGAAACGGTCCTGTCCTGGCAGCCGACCGACGCGGATTTTGAGGTCGATGACGAGACGCTCGATATATTTCGCTCCGAGGCCGAGGGCCTGCTCGCCAATATTGCCAGCAATCTCAACACGCTTCGTAGCTCGCCCGACGACAGCAATGCTCTTTGGGAGATCAGGCGCAACGCTCACACATTCAAGGGCGCGGCCGGCATAATCGGTTTTAGCGAAGCGTCGAATCTCGCCCATCGCATCGAAGACCTGCTCGACAAAATGGTCGAGTCACGCTGTGGTGCCGACGGGCGCGTTATCGAACTGCTATTGCTCTCAACCACGCGTCTCGACGACATGACGGCCGGCAAGCACGTGGGCGACGATGTCCGTTCGATGGCCTCGCTTTATGCCGATTTCGAAACGCTGATCGCCTCGGTTTCGTCGTCCTCCGAAACTACTAAATTGCCCGGCGCGGCCCCCGAGACTTCGGCCGTGACGCCAGCAGAACCACCTGCTGCGCCAAAGCCGATCGTCCGCGTTTCGCTCGACCGGATCGACGACCTGCTGGCGGTTTCTCGCAACCTGCTCGCAAATCGAGCGGCTCTTGCCGGCCGTTTTGCCGAGGTCAAAAATGGCGTTGATTCGATAAATGAACTCGGCCAATTGATCGAAACACAGGAACGGCTTTCGGCTGAGATCCTACAGATGCTGATGCAAATCAGGATGGTGAGATTTGGAACGCTCGAGATGCGGCTAAACCGCGCCGTCCACGTCACCTGTCAGGAAGAAAATAAGAAGGCGTCCGTCGTCATCGTAAACCCCGATACTGAGATCGATACGCAGGTGATCGACGCGCTGATCGAGCCGATGCTCCATCTCCTGAAAAACGCCGTCGTCCACGGCATCGAGCCGCCCGACACGCGCCGCTTGCTTGGCAAAGCCGAAAAAGGCAATATTTGCATCACCGTAAACGCTGATAAAACCGACGTTTATCTTTCCGTCGAGGATGACGGCCGCGGCATCTCAGGCTCGAAGCTGATCGAAAAGGCCATCGCCTCCGGCATCATCGCCGCCGAACAGTCCGCTTCGCTAGACGAGCAATCGATTTATAACCTCATCTTCAACCGGGGCCTGACGACCGCCGAATCGCTTAATCTAAACGCGGGCCGCGGCGTTGGCATGAGCATTGTAAAGGAAAGCGTCGAGGGCCATGGCGGCACCGTCAGGATCGAATCGGAGCAGCAAAAAGGCACGAAATTTACCATCCGCATGCCGCTAACGCTACCAAAACGCGACGCCGCTCAGCCCGTCCCAGAGCCAGAAGAAATCGACACGCTTGAAACGCTTCTCATGACGGCCGACGAGATCCAACCCCTAATGCTGATCGTCGACGACAGCCGCAGCATCCGACGGATGACGGCTAAAATTGTCGAGGAAGCAGGTTTTCGCACTATCACCGCCGAGGACGGGGCCGAGGCGCTCGAACTGCTGCTCTCGGGCAAGTGGGAACCAGATCTGATTCTGAGCGATGTCGAAATGCCTGTGATGGACGGTTGGGAATTTCTCGAATACGTTAAGACCGATCCCAATTTCGGCCACATCCCGGTGATCATGGTGACGTCGCTCGATTCGCCGCACTATCGCCAAAAGGCGTTCGGTCTCGGTGCATCGGATTACTTGATTAAACCGTTCAGCCTCGCCGAACTCGACCGTACTCTCGAAGATTTAGGAAAACTGGTAGCGGCCTAAGGTTTGGGCGGACGGCTCGGCCGGACCTCGACCTTGCTCGGCAGCACATTGGCATTCATTGCCAGCAGGTCCATCACGATTTGGGCAATGTCCTGCGGCTGTATCTGCCACGACTTTTGATCCGACGGCGTGTCGTTGCCAAAGCTCGTGTTGACGCTGCCAGGACAGATGTAGCTGACCTTGATATCGTCCTGCCTGACCTCTTGCATTAGCGCCTCGGTAAATCCGTTCAGCCCGTATTTCGACGCATTATACGCCGCCATTTTCGGATGCGCGTTTTGCCCCGCCAGCGAGGAAATGTTGAAAATATAACCGCCGCCTCGTTTTTTCAACATCGGCACGGCATAGTGACACGCATAAAAAACGCCAAAAAGATTGGTCTCCAGCGTCGCCCGAAATTCGTCACCCGAAAGCTCCTCGACCGTTTTGCCCATAATTCCGATCCCCGCATTGTTGACCACAATATCGACCCCGCCAAACCGATTTTTGCAGCTCTCAAAGACTGCCTCGACCTCACGCTCGACCCTAACATCGCAAAGCTTCCCCGCCGCTTGCCCTAAAGTCGACAGCCGCTCGACCGCCTCTTCGACATCCGACCGCGTTCGGGAACAAACAAAAACACTCGCGCCTGCTGTTACGAGAGCTTCGGCGATAGCGTAACCGATGCCCTTGGTTCCGCCCGTAACGATGGCGACTTTACCAGTTAGATTCACAATTTTTCCTTCAGAATATCGTTGACGACCTTAGGATTCGCCTTACCCTGTGACGCTTTCATCACCTGGCCGACGAAGAAGCCGAAGAGTTTATCGTTGCCGCCGCGATAGGCGTCGACGTGTGGTTGATTTGCGGCGATTACCTCATCGACGATCTTTTCTATCGCGCCGGTGTCCGAGACCTGCTCAAAGCCTTTCTCGCTGATAACCACAGGCGCCGTTTTGCCTGTGGCGAACATCACAGCCAGCACCTCTTTCCCCTGATTATTGTTGATCTTTCCGGCGTCGACGGTCTTGATCAGCTCGGCCAGATCCTCGGCGGTGACGGCGCTTTCGTTGACGGTTTTGCCGGAATTGTTAAGTTCGCGGGTCAGTTCGCCAAGTATCCAATTTGCCGAGAGCTTAGGATTTGTCGTAAACCGGGCCGTTGTCTCAAAATACTCCGCCAGATCGCGCTCCGCGACGAGCTGCGAGGCATCGGCATAATTTAGCTTATACACCGCCATAAAGCGGTCGCGCATCGCGTCAGGCAGCTCGGGCATTTCGTGCTTGACGCGGTCGATAAACTCAGCCGTAACGGCCAGCGGCTGCAAGTCAGGCTCCGGAAAATAGCGGTAATCATGCGCATCCTCTTTCGAACGCATAAACCGCGTACGGTTGTTCTTCTCGTCCCACAGACGAGATTCCTGATTGACCGCCTCGCCTTTTTCATGGGTCTCGATCTGGCGTTCGATCTCGTATTCGATCGCCTTTTGCATAAAGCGGACGGAATTGAGATTTTTCAGCTCGACCTTGTTTCGAAATTCGGTTTCGCCAACCTTGCGCACCGAAACGTTGGCCTCGCAGCGCAGGTTTCCTTTCTCCATGTCGGCCTCGCTCGCCCCGACCCATTGCAGCACGCGGCGAACGTGATTCACATAATCGTATGCCTGCCACGACGTGCGAAAATCAGGGCTTGTCACGATCTCGCCAAGCGGCGTCCCCGCCCGGTTAAGGTCGATGTACGAAAATTTATCGGTTTCAGGCAGGCCTTCGTGGACATTCTTCCCGGCGTCTTCCTCAAGGTGCATCCGCTGAATATGAATAGTCATCGGCCGCCACTCGACCGCCCGGCCATGCTCGTCGCGCTCGGCGGTCATTATTGTCAAATTCCCGTCCGCCGAAAACGGCTTGTCGTACTGCGAGATCTGATAACCCTTAGGCAGATCGGGGTAAAAATAATTTTTACGTGCAAAGATCGACGTTTCCTGTATGGTGAGGCCTAAGCTGAGCGCCGCCCGCGCACCCAGCTCGATCACACGCCGGTTCAACACCGGCAAAGCCCCCGGCAGCCCAAGACACACCGGGCACGTATTCGAATTAGGCTCCCCACCCGTCTCAACTGCGCACCCGCAGAAGATCTTGGTCTCCGTCTTGAGCTGTGCATGGATCTCCATGCCGATCACTGCTTCCCAACCTCGTTTCATAATTGTTCGGAGTTCCTGCTTCAGCAGGCCCTATCTTGGTTTAGAATATATCCCAATTTTTACCATAATCTAGTATGGGATATTCTTTCCACGCCTTGATCGCATTTTCTCTGCCGACACGTTCCAGATATTCCCCGCCGCTAGACCAAGCCCAATCTTCCCATTTTTGAACGTAGCCGTGATGGACGGGGTTATGATTTACGTAATTCAACGAGGCATAGAAATGGCCCTCTGACCTCATTTTACGCTCAAAACAGTTGTGCCACACCTTACGACCTCGTGCTTTATCCTCGCCATTCCATACAAATGCTGTCTTGCCATGAAGTAAACCTAACCCTTTGCGAATTTCCTTAAGTTTCGAAGTGCGAATTAAAACGCGGTAATGATTAGGAAGAACACACCAAGCATAAAGCGTTGACGTCACCGCCGCGATGACGGTGAGAAGATCTCGCTCGAATTCAGTGATCCTCTCAATGCTTTTTCCGATCACGGAGACATGCTCGTAACATCCTGCGGTCAGAATATAAGTGCATTCCAAATCAGAATCGAAGTGAGGCGGCGAATGCTTTGGATACCTTTGCAGTCGTCGATAATTCGCCGCTTCCTCACGCTGGGCATCCGACATTTTACGCCATAGATACATGACTTCTGCTTAGTGTTCGCGTCAACACTCCATCGGCAAACAACCGCAAGATGGGCCAACTAAAGTTGGAACTCCAAACGGTTACCGTCGTCGCATCGGCAAAAACACCGGCCTGGCCGCAGGCCTTATTACGGTCGGTGTGTAAATATTGCTCGAACGTCCGCCGGGTTCGTACACGACGCCACTGGCATCGGCGCGCCACGCCGGACCATATCCCATCTGCCCGCGTCGATTCCGCCCGTAGCCGTAAACGACATAACCCGGATAATAATCCTGTTGCTGGCTGGTGTAACCGAGCGAGCGGACATAAGCGTCATACCTAGCCTGCTGATTGCGAAGCGTTTCGACCTCGGCCGCAGCCTGCTCACGTTCCAGCCGCTCCTGCCGCAGACGGGCTGCAAGCTCTGCCCGATCTTTCGCTTCGGCGGCATCGCGCCGTGCGCGTTCCTCCGGCGATGAAAACCCGAGCTTGGCATAATTCTCACGCAGATTGCGCTCGGCCTTGAGCCGTGCCTCCGCGTATTTCGCCAAGTCGGCATTCGTCACCGCACGCCCTTGAGCCATCGCCGAACAAACCACCGCCAAACTGAAACAAATCAAAAAAACAATTCGCATCTTCATATCGTTAGCACCTCGGATATTCCGATTTTAGCACGATACGCCCTGCGAGTCAGTAGCGTCGGTGTTAGCTGATGCGTCGCACCCGCATCGGCAGATAGTGTCGGTGCTCGCCACACGCATCGGCTCACGCCGACGCTACTGACGCCCTTCCTCTTAAAATCCGAACGTCATCCCGGCCCGGGCCGTTGCCTTTGCCGTCCGAAATCCGTTCTCATAATACTCCTGATTAAAGACATTCTCGACCGTCCCATACAGCCGCAGCGTCATCTTGTCCCGTCGAAATCCAAACGTATATCCGCCCGTCAGATCCCCCTTCCGGTTGCCGTTAAAACGATAAACGTATGTACTAAACGTCGAATTACTGAATATCGGAGCGAGATATTTCGATGTCGCCAGAAGATCGAAATTCACCCACGCCCGGCCAAACCGCTGTGTCGCGACCAGCGTAAATTGATGATCCGGCACGCCAAGCGTTGATGTGATACCACTGCCCGAAACCTGCGGCGTCAGTTGGTCGCTATTGGTAAACGTGTACGACGCAAAAATGTCGGTCGAGGCGGTCGCCTTTGCCTTTACGCTAAACTCGCCACCGCGCGCCTTTCCGCCTTTTTGATTCTGGTAGCCGCCAAAGGGCCGCGTGGTCGTTCCGATATTCGGCACAACATTGCCAAAACCAATGATGTCCCTCAGCCGCGTGTAAAAATACGTCGCCGACAACCGGACGCGGTCGTGTGCCGCATTTTGCTCGACACCGGCGTCAAACGCGATCGTCTTTTCCGGTTTCAACAACGGGTCGCCGAGTGCAACAAAGCTGTTCGAAGGGAAGGTATTAAAAAAGGTCCCGAACCTCTCATACAGCGACGGCACGCGATACCCGTTCCCGACATGGGCACGTAATTTTGTCCCCGATTTTGGGAAAAAATACGATGCCGCTCCGTCAAACGTATAAGCCGTCGGCGGATTGGTCAGCGTCAGATTGCTGTAGGGCGCGTTCGTCAGGCTAAACACGGGGCGGTCCAGCCCGTACCGCTGAACCCGCAATCCACCGGCAATCTGTAGGTTGCCGCCAAGCAGCGAAACGAGGTCCTGCACATAAAACGTATTGCTCTTCTGCCCGGCTTTTGTAAAGAAATTGGCCGTTCCCGAAGGTGTTTTGCCGTCATTGCCAAACCGCTCGCTTTCAAATTCATACCCCGCCGTCAGCGTATTCTCGCGGGTCGGCGTCCAGTTAAAATGAATATTTCCCGTATGGATCATGCCGTCAAAAACAGTTGTCGAGGCGCTCTGAAAACCGGTCCCGAGCACGCCGTTGTCGTTCGTTCGCCTGGTCGTCAGCCCCTGATAATAACCGCTGATCACGAACGCACTGTTAATGATTTGATTGACAGCGATCTGCCCGTCAAAGAAACGCGACTTCTGTTTATTGTCCGGGTCGTTTACGTCAAACACAAAATTCACGCCCTG
>JANYIL010000281.1 GCA_025362075.1 Chloracidobacterium sp. | reverse complement strand
AACAACTCGACCGACCGCCTCTTGATCCTTACGGGAGCGAACATGGGCGGAAAATCGACCATTCTGCGTCAAGTCGCTCTGATCCAGATCTTGGCACAGGTCGGCTCGTTTGTTCCCGCGACATCCGCAAGGCTGCCGATCCTCGACCGGATCTGGACCCGGGTCGGTGCATCTGACGATCTCGCCTCTGGACGCTCGACATTTATGGTCGAGATGACCGAGACGGCTGCTATCCTGCATAATGCGACCCCGCGAAGCCTAATTCTGCTCGACGAGATCGGCCGTGGCACGTCAACATTCGACGGCCTTTCCATCGCTTGGGCAGTCGCGGAATTTCTGCATAACTCTCCTGATCACTCGGCCAAGACATTGTTCGCCACCCACTATCACGAATTAACCGAGCTTGCCGAAAATCTGCCGGGAGCCAGGAATTACCAGCTCACTGCAACGGAACGCGATGGCGATGTGGTCTTTCTCCACAAAATGCAGCCGGGCAAAGCGTCAAAATCCTACGGCATCGCCGTCGCAAAGCTTGCCGGTCTACCCGCTGCGGTTATCGAGCGGGCCAAAAATGTGCTTGAAAAGCTCGAAAAATACGAGCTTGCTGTATTTGCGGATGAGAAAAAGGACGGCCTTGCCAAGGCCGCCGCCGGGCGCATGGCTTCGCAATATTCGCTGTTTGCCGTGACTAACGAAACCGCGATTGACGAACTTCGTGACATTGATGTCGACGGCCTTACGCCGAACGAATCCAAGCAGCTTTTGACCAGGATCAAGAACAAGATCGTCTAGCCGATCCTGCCGTTTAAGGTTTCACCAACAATTTAAGAGAATCCACACCGTCCGAGCGCAGGTCTACCTTTATGCCGCGTACGGTTCTCGTCCTCCAGATCGAGCTGTCATCTGATATTGCCGTGACGGATGTCGTCAGCCACGTGTCGATGTTCGGCCATTCGGGAAATAGATTTCCAAGCAGCGTTACAATGATCTTCTGACTATCCGCACTCAACTTATTGCCGGAGCCAGGCTTTATGGAGATATTGACGGTGGCTTGGGACATCGCACTCGGGCTGCCCCGTAACTCCAATTTCACCTTTTTATCTGCGGAGAAACCCAGCCATTGTTTGACTCCGGAGACCGATGTCTGCTGTATCGAAACCATTTTACTTAAGCCGGCTATAGTCTGGTCGTAAGAAACGCCAATGCCGCTTCCCTGTACCGGATTTGCCGAAAACCCACTCTTATGACCGGGCGAACCAAACCACAACACTGCGTAACCGCCGTCTATCGCAACGCCGGCCTCATCCCACGGCATGTCCCGGAAAGCATCCAGATTGAGGATTATCGAATTGTGCAGCTTAGATTTCTTCCACGCTTCCATCGCCTGAGCGGGCGTGGCTTTGCCGGTCGCCGTGCGGAAAAGAGTTTCGAAGGCCTGGCCCGTATAACCTGAGTTTAGGCGTTTGGGTGAATCACTTACGCACGGCCAGGTTTTTTCGTCGTTAATGTCGTACGGACAATTGCTCCAGCCGTGGGTAAAGGATTTGACGTTTTGCACAAGGTCGATTATGTGGCGATTTGCAACCATGCTCAACGACGGCGAAAGACGGACGGCGGGAAGACCGTTTGCCGCTCGGTATTTGACCACCAGGTCGAACAGAGCCTGTTCGTCGGGTGAATTAGTGTCTCCCGCGCAGCTCTTTGCGGTAAGAGCGTCCTTGCCGCTGCACGGAGCCTGTGCCGCCACCGAGCCGGCGAAGGCAATCAGAGATACAAACACAGTAGCAAAAAATCGCATAGGATTAGTACAAAACATCATCACCCGACGCCCCCCTTACTGATAAAAATTAGATGCAAGCAAAATAATACTCATTTGCTCTCCCAAATGCGGCCAACTCGTACAACTTTATAAAAATCCCGTCGGCTGGTAAACTCATGTTTTACGTTACCAGCGAGTTTGTAGATGATCGAACAATCCCTGCCGCTAAATCAAAAGATCGGACAATTATTTTTTATCGGGATACCCGGCCCAGAGGTTGACGATGCGACGCGCGAACTCTTGACCGAAATAATGCCCGGTGGCGTGTGTTTGTTTACTCGTAATATTCGCGAGGCTGAGCAGACGCGGCATCTGCTGGATGAAATTCGCGATTCCCTGCCGGTGGTTCCGTTTCTCAGCATCGATCAGGAAGGCGGCCTTGTAGATAGACTACGACGCCTAATGACGCCGATGCTGGCGGCGAGTAAGCTTCGAGACGCAGAAGACGCTGTCAAACTTGCGGATATCATCGCCGAAACTTTAAGGATCCTGGGCTTTAATATGGATTTTGCTCCGGTCGTCGATGTCGTCGACGAGTCGCGTGCAAAATACTCAAATGGTTTGTTTTCAAGAGCTTACGGCTCATCTTCTGAGGATGTGGTTGAGATTGCCGGTAGCTTTCTGGATACTTTGCAGCGTAACGGAATTATTGGCTGCCTCAAGCATTTTCCCGGCCTTGGAGCCTCGAGTGTTGATTCGCATGAGGAACTGCCACAGGTTGATATTAGTGGCGACGAGTTGTTTTCGACCGACCTTTTTCCATATAAAGAGTTGCTAAAAACCGGCTCGGTCAAGGCCATAATGGCCGCTCATGCGGCGTTTCCGCGCGTAAACTTGCAGGAAATGGATCAAAATGGGAAACTTTTACCGTCTTCATTAAGTAAGAATTTCATTAAAACCCTTCTGCGCGACGAGCTTGGATTTGACGGGCTCGTTATTACTGATGATCTTGAAATGGGAGCTATCGTCAAAAATTACGGCATCGGCGAGGCCTGCAAAATGGCCGTCGCTGCCGGAGTTGATATGCTGGCCATCTGTGCTGACCCCGGTGCGATCCGCGAGGGATTCTATGCGGTCGTGAAAGCCGTCGAGACTGGTGAGATAGCCGAGAGCCGCTTAGATATGTCGCTGGCACGTATTGCCGCGTGTAAACATGAGCTTTCCGGGCCACTGGATTTCAACCCTATTGGACTTGGGCAACTATCTGAGCAGGTTGCGGCTCTGAATGAGACTCTCACACGGTCCTGACTTAACAGAAAGAAAATTATGCGTAAATTACTGCTTTTACTGCTTGTTCTCTCGTTTTTTGCATCGGCCTCGACATGCCGGAAAAGAAATACCGCCTCCGTTACGGTTGCGTTACCTGAAAAGTTTGGTTCGTTCGACACATTGACCACAGTCGCCGCACCTGACGCCTCGTCGGAGCGGATTCGGAGCTTAATATTCAATTCCCTGGTACGAAAGACCGAGAATTACGATTATGTAGGTGATTTAGCGCAGGATATAAAAACGTCGGACGATGGAAAGGTTATTACGTTTACGCTGCGAGACGGCGTTAAATTTCATAGCGGGCAAGCGTTTACGTCGGCCGACGTAAAGTATACGTTCGACGAGCTTTTTAAGTCGGACGGAAAGAGCAGCTCATTTAAGTCGGGTGCGTTTTTTGATACCGTCCCGATCGGTAAAACAGACACGCTCGCCTCGCCGGCACCACCCGCCCCGTCAAAGGCAAACGCCGCTGTAAAACCGGCCGAGGAAGTTAAGACCAAAAGGGTCCCGCATATCGTCTCTATCGTGGCTCCAGATCCGAAAACGGTCGTTTTTACGATTTCCCGCCCCGGGCTTCGCAACCAACTACTTTCAAATCTCGTCGCTATACCCATTGTTCCGACCGGAAGCGCCGGTCAGCTCAAGGATCTGCCGATTGGCTCAGGACCGTTCAAATTTGTGAGCTTTGATGCGTCTCAGAATACGGTTGAGCTTGTGGCTAACACCGAATATTGGGACGGAGCACCCAAAATACCGACTCTGCGAATCAAAACAGTCACCGATGCAACTTCCCTCCAAGCCGAGCTTCAATCAGGCGGCGTCGATATAGCGCCTAACCCAACAAATCTCCCGCCGGACATGCTCAAATCGATGAGCGCAAGTGGAAATATCAAGCTCGATCAATTTGACGGGTCCAACATTCAATATCTGCTGTTCAATACCCAACAGGCTCCGCTCGACAATCTTAAAGTTCGGCAGGCGATCGGTTACGCGATCGACCGGCAAAAGATCGTCACCCAGCTATTGTTAGATCAGGCGAGGCTTGCACACTCGATCTTACCGCCCGAGTCCTGGGCCTATTCGCCCGGACACCAATACGTTTACGACCCGGCAAAGGCCAAGCAATTGCTCCAGGAAGCGGGTTATAAGAACGACCCTGTCGTTTTCAAATATGGTTCGGGGAGTGCAGCGGTCAGCCAATATTCGCAGGCGATACAAAACTCGCTAACCGAGATCGGGCTTAATGTCCAGATCGAGACGCTGGATCGCCCCACGATCGTTTCTCAGCTTGCTCAGGGCCAATTTCAGATGTACACCGGTATTTGGGTGGGCGGAAATCAGGACCCGATATTCCTGCGAAATCTTTTTAGCTCGACAATGATCCCTACCGCAGTCGTCCCTTGCTGTAATCGTGGACGTTACAGGAACGCAGAGGTTGATAAGAACCTGGAAGATGCGATGAACGAAATAGACCGGGCCAAGGCAAAGGAGATTTACACAAAGTCCTGGCAGGCAATAAGCCATGAGATACCGATGCTGCCCCTATGGTATCCTGCGAATATTGTTGTTTCGAATAAGCGAATCGCAAATATCAAGATGAACGGCAGCGGTGACTGGGTTTTCTTAAAAGATATAACCGTAAGTAATTAGGCACGGGAATGGCTAAAGCGAACCGGCTACTTGAGGTTCAGGTTGCTGTATGGAAACTTGACAAAACTTATCGGAAAGGTAAAATCTTAGTTTGCTATGCGGGAGTAGCTCAGTGGTAGAGCGCGACCTTGCCAAGGTCGAAGTCGCGAGTTCAAGTCTCGTCTCCCGCTCCAGTTTTTGAGAAGTAGGCAGTTGCAGTCCGCACTAGGCAGTAAGAATTATTGTCTGCCATCGGCTACTGCTAACTGCCCTCTTTTTTTCCTGCGGCGCAGCCAAATGGTAAGGCAGAGGTCTGCAATGTCCTCTCATCGAAGAATAGTCAAGCCATCATCGTTTAGAGATTTCTCCTGGTAAATAGTTTTAAGGCTCTTACGATCGGGTTTTAGGCCATCGACTGCTGCGACTATGATCCTAAAAAGGATCGTTATGCGGCTATGATCAAATTCCGAAGTTCGTCATACATCAGGTTTCGTCTCTGTTCCGACTAAAAACTCCATTTCCAATCCCGGATCTCCGCCATGTCGTCGCCGAATTCATTGATGTATTGACGATGCTCAAAGAGGCGGTCATGCATTAATTGTTTGACGTGAGCTCCGCCGTTTCTAATTTTAGAAACGCGGTCAACTACGTCCATGACCAAATGAAATCGGTCGAGGTCGTTTAGCACTACCATATCGAACGGAGTGGTAGTAGTGCCCTCTTCCTTGTAGCCCCGAACGTGCATATTGTGGTGGTTCGTTCGGCGATATGTCAGGAGGTGGATCAGGGTCGGATAACCGTGAAACGCAAATATTATGGGCTTGTCGGTAGTAAATATGGAGTCAAAATCGTCGTCGGAAAGTCCGTGCGGGTGTTCCGATTCTGGCTGCAATTTCATCAGATCGACGACATTCACGACGCGGATCTTTAGCTCAGGAAAATTCTGACGGAGAATATCGATCGCCGCCAATGTTTCGAGCGTCGGCACATCTCCCGCACAAGCCATAACCACATCCGGCTCGTCGTTAACACCACAGCCTGCCCATTCCCAAATGCCGATCCCCGACGCGCAGTGCTTGGCGGCCGAGTCAATATCGAGGTACTGGAGCGAAGGCTGCTTTCCGGCAACGATCACGTTGATATAGTCGCGGCTCCGCAAACAGTGGTCTGTAACGGAAAGGAGTGTGTTTGCGTCCGGCGGAAGATAGACGCGGACGACCTCGGCCTTTTTATTTATCACATGGTCAAGAAAGCCCGGGTCTTGATGCGAGAATCCATTGTGGTCCTGCCGCCAAACGTGCGAAGTGAGCAGATAATTAAGCGAGGCGATCGGTCGGCGCCAGGGAATGTTGCGTGTAACCTTTAACCACTTGGCGTGCTGATTGAACATCGAGTCGATGACGTGAATAAACGCCTCGTAACAAGAAAATAGGCCGTGCCGTCCGGTAAGTAAATAACCTTCCAGCCAGCCCTGACACAGGTGTTCGCTCAGAATCTCCATTACTCGGCCGTCCGGAGAAAGATGATCGTCAGTCGGAAGGATAGGCTGAACGGAAACCCGGTTCGTGGCCTCAAAGATGTCGCCAAGGCGATTCGATGCGGTCTCGTCCGGCCCCATCACACGAAAGTTATGATTTGCGGCATTATTTTTCATTATGTCGCCTAAAAAATGTCCGGTCACGCGAGTTGCCTCCGCTATGACCGTTCCGGGTTTTGAGACATCAACAGCATAATCCCTAAAATCGGGCATTTTCAGATCCCTGAGCAAAAGGCCGCCGTTGGCGTTGGGATTAGCTCCCATACGACGATCTTTCTTCGGTGCGAGTTCAGCCAGTTGGGGAATCAACCTTCCTTCATCATCAAAGAGTTCCTCCGGCTTGTAGCTGAGCATCCACTCTTCGAGCATCTTGAGATGTTCGGGCTTTGTCGCGAGTTCCGCCAGAGGCACTTGATGCGAGCGAAAAGAGTTCTCGGTCGGCAATCCATCTACAAACTTTGGCCCCGTCCAGCCTTTTGGCGAGCGTAAGACGATCATCGGCCATTGAGGACGAACCGAAAAGCCGTTTGCGCGAGCCCCTTGCTGAATCGCCTGCACCTCGGCGAATACGATCTCCAGGGTTTCAGCCATAAGCCCGTGCATGGTCTCAGGATCGTTTCCCTCTACAAAGTAAGGCGTGTGGCCGTAGCCTATTAGCAGACTGGTCAGCTCTTCGGCACTCATTCGGGCAAGCACTGTTGGATTCGCGATCTTATATCCATTGAGGTGCAATATGGGTAATACCGCACCATCTCGAACGGGATTCAGAAATTTATTCGAATGCCAGCTTGCCGCCAATGCTCCGGTTTCCGCTTCGCCGTCCCCGATAACACATGCAGCGATCAAATCGGGATTATCAAAAACGGCCCCATAGGCGTGTGCAAGTGAATAACTTAGTTCGCCACCCTCGTGAATCGATCCCGGCGTTTCGGGCGCGACATGGCTCGGGATGCCGCCGGGAAATGAAAATTGCTTGAACAGCTTTTTCAGCCCGTCGGCATCTTGCGAGATATTAGGATAAAACTCACTGTAGGTGCCTTCGAGATAGGTGTTAGCAACGATTCCCGGCCCGCCATGTCCTGGCCCGGCAATATAAATGACATTCAGGTCGTGCTGTTTGATAAGACGATTGAGGTGAACATAGATAAAATTCAATCCCGGCGTGGTCCCCCAATGACCGAGCAGTCGACGCTTTACGTGTTCGATCTTTAACGGCTCGCGGAGCAGCGGATTATCCAGTAAATAAATTTGTCCAACTGATAAATAGTTGGCGGCCCGCCAGTAGGCGTTCATCTTTTGGAGCAGATGCTTAGAAAGGGGATTTAAGTCGGTCTCCATAGTTTGATTTTCATTTTATCGATGATAAGACCCAATAAACGGCGAAAATAGGTGGGCTACATTTCCCGTTCTCCTGAAATGGTTTGGACGGTAGGTGGCGTTTCGCATGATTTAGACAAATAGAAATCAAAGTTTAGCTTCCTTTTCGACATTTATCTAAGTTGGTACAATTACCCTACTTTTTCGCATTCGCGGTAACGCGCTGCTCGACCTCGGTATTACTCGAAGTCCTTGAAGTTGTCATTGCCATAAAAATGAGAACCAAAGCTGAAATAAAAATTAACTTAATGCTGTGTAATGAAAGTATTATTTTAATGAGTTTCACGATCTGTCTTTCTCTCCCCCGAGGCGATATTTGCGGCCATCAAGCTTTACCTACTGACTGTTAGAATACCCTCCTCAACGACCGGCGTCGGTGCTATAACGCACATGGGCAAGTGGTAAGATAACTCGTTATGCCGATAAGAGGCCGCAATGATTGAACCCCATTATGCCGACCAGGGCAAGACAAAGGGGGCTGCTAATAGGCGGATCGGCCGAACTTCAGGTTCACGCCAGTGATCTAAGAAACACTGAAACTCCGGTCAGCCATTTTTAGAATCTTCCATAAGGATAGACACCTGATGGATTTGCCCGTCTTGGGTCAAAGGAATATCGCCCGACGGGATTAGCTGTCCGTCAAAGCGAACTTCGGCCACGCCGGAACAAATGCCTGAAGGGTTTTCGACTTTTATTTTGAACAGCGTTTCTGCCCGGCGGTAGTTAATTTCAAAGCCGCGCCAGCTTCGAGGAATACAGGGCTCAATTCTCAGGACAGCAGTCCAATGTTTGTTGGCGAGGTGCGGTGAGCGACTTTTGGTTGAGGGTCTTCCTGATAATTGTCAGGCGGCAACCAATTTGAATCATCACCGACAAATGTTTCGAAAAATCTCCAGGTGCGCCGGGCGACCATTCGGGCCATTTTTATATAAGTTGTCTACTAACCATCTGCGGCCTGTGATACGGACCGTTCTTCACGAATGGCGTTAGTTAAAGAATAATAGGCGGCAATTAGTACCTCGCGATTATCCTCAAGTCGCGGGCGTAATTTCTGAAATCGTTTTGGGTAGTCAACCGTTTTATGCTCACACGCAAGAACGGCCGCAAACTGCTCGAGTCTTTCGACACTGTAAAGCTCCCCGCGAATCGGTCCATAATTCTCGCTCTGGCTGAAAATGTCTTTAAAGAGGTCGGATTTTGAAAAAGATAGCTTTGCCATTTTCTTACAACTTAATCGTCGGCCTTTCATTATCCGAACTTTTCCGCGCTCAAACCTTAACTAAATAGCAAAAAACGAGTGGTTCAGGCATCACCCTAAACCACCCGACGAGGTAGCGTTACCTGCAAACGAGCGGCAATCACCGCTTCTCCCTTTGAAAACGTCTAGACCGTTGAGATATACGGTCTCCATAGATAATTAACCGACTATTGAAAGAGTAATAGATGTTGTACTTGAGGTATGTGTTCTATCATACACTCAGTTAGAAGATTGGAAATATTGAGATTCTCAGGCTTTACAGGAATGATTAGTATAATTTTAATCGTTCTGAGGCTGTTGTCGCAATACCTAAACCGACTTCTCGCATTGTATGCCAACAAACAGACAGCCGTTGTTTTCACTGATTCAATAGAAGCTGAGCGACTAGACCACGGATGGAGGCTTGAATGCCTCACCTAGTATGCGTTGAGATTAATTGTTCGTGTATTTCTCGTATTCGGTGGTACAGGGCCGGTCATCATTAGCTTTTTTAGTGAATCGGAACCAATATTTTGGGGAACAGCAAAGGATATCTATGAAGCTTGTTTCATTTTCGATGTATTACTGCAAATTACAAATTGGCCTGCTCACCGGTCGCTCATGCGCAACGCTTCCAATGAACGTAAATTGGCGATGGAACTATTGGTTGCGATGCATCCACCACCAACCATAGAAACTTGATAGGTCTTGACCCTTTGTAACAAACTGACTCTCAAGGCGATTACTCGGAGTTTTCCGCTTCAGCGTATGCCGCGATGACCTTTATGTCGGGTATTAGAAATTCCTTTCCTTCGTGCACGATCAGCCCTTGTTCCTGGAGCCGGATCAGCGCTCGCGTTACCACCTCACGGACCGTACCGATCCTTGCGGCAAGCTGATTGTGAGTAAGGCGCAATTCAATTTCTGTGCCGCGTTCGGTTTTAGTACCATTATTTCGAGCTTCTTCAAGCAACAGACTCGCAAGTCTTTGGCCCACTTCACGGAGCGAAAGCGTTTCAACAAGTTCGGCGCATCGACGCAAGCGTGAAGCGAGCAGTTTGAGCGCGGCAAGAGCAAGCTGTGGATGTTCGACTGCGGTCTTCAGGATCAACTGTTTATTGAGAAAATAAAGAGTCGTCGGTTCTTCTGCCGCTGCGGTGGACGGGTAGTTCCCATCGTCAAAAACCGGGACTTCGGCGATCGTGGTAACAGCACGCTCTACATGAATAACCTGCTCGCGTCCATCAGCGCTTGTTCGAAAGGCCCGCACCGAACCGGACGCGATCACGAACAGACCCTTCGCCGGTTCGCTCGCCAAAAATAGTATTTCGTCGCGCTGCAAACGCTTTACAACCGAGTGCTTCGCCAAGACATCGAGGACCGCATCGTCTAAATCCCGAAATAGTTCTGTTTGCTTAAATATGGCAATCTTATCGTCCGGCATTATTATGTGGATCTTAGCTTTGTTGAACGAAAACTTCAAAAAATGCTCTGTGACGGTGACTTGGGTCACATCATGCAGGTGACGCCGGGACCAAAATAAGAATGAGGCAAGAAAATGAGAATTACATGTGATTTAAAAATAAAAGAAGTCCTTGCAATGAATGAGGAAAAAATGATCATGGCGTTGATGTGGCTGGCGCCGGAGTTCGAACGTTTGCAATATCCGAAGTTGCGTCGTGCGATGGCCGGGAGAGTGTCGGTTTCGCAAGCGGCCCGAATCGCGCGGGTTCCACTCACTGAAATGCTTTATGTTTTGAATCTTGCAATCGGGGAAGATGAGGTTGAACTTTCAAAAGAGCTGTCGCTTTCCGGCTCAGATGATCTTCAATACGAAGATAAAAATTCGCCGGTCAAACCGATGGAGATCGCAACGACGAATGATGATGATCCAAATGTCGTTTTCGTTGATCTGATGCCGCAAGCAGACGAGAAGCTCGATCCGATGCCGGCAATAGCCAAAGGATTGGTGAGTCTGAAACGTCCAGGTGAAATATTGCTTTTGCGGCATCCATTCGACCCGATACCGCTGCGTGATATGTTTGCACGAAGAGGTTTTGGCAGCTGGGCCGAAGAGCGGAAGCTGGGCGACTGGTTTATCTACTTTTACCGGCCGGCCTTACGGACGTCGGCTTCGGCACATCCGGCGATAGTACGGGACGTATACGCCAGAGCATTTGCTGCTGCTGCCTAAACACGCGCAATTTCGAGGGCTGTTTCGTAGTCTTCCGGCCTATTAACGTTTAGGAAGAAATTGGGCGAACCGTCTAGATCGGCGATCTCGTCGAATTCCACAAAACGGGTTCTAATGCGGGAAACGAGACTCTGCATTTTCACGTCACGCTGGTCGATCAACTGTTTGACGATAGGCAAACATTTCTCACGCCGATAAAAAGCGCATAGCGGCTGTAATTTAGCGTCAGGTTGTACGGGCACAACGGCGTCGAATTCATTCGAGCAATAGCTCGCAAGCCGTTTCATCAAATCTCCGGTCACAAGCGGAAGATCGCACGCAAGTATCGATATCCAATTTGTCTTTGAATATGTCAAAGCAGTATACAAGCCGATCATCGCACCGCGAGCCGCGCCGTTTTTACCAAGTTCGCGCTCGATAACATTGTCTTGTACGTTTCGGAGCGACCGATCTTTCCCATCGGCGTCCTTCACCTTGAGATACTGGTCGTCTATCTCACCGACGATAATGATCTGTCCGTTGGAAATCACGTCCAAAGCTAAGGCGGCTCGTTCGACGAAAGTCTTTCCACCTATTTGTAGTTTATATTTGGGTTCGCCCATCCGAAGGCTTGCGCCGCCCGCAAAAATGAAACCTTCAATTTGATTGAACAAGACTGTATTCATTTTGTATTGCTTGTTCAATTTCCGGATGGGCGGTTTGCACGAGCGGGCACGAAGCTGTATATCAAACCGGCCGAAGCTGCGATCCATGCGGCGAACGCGAGATAGACAAATATCTGCGGGATGATCATAAGAGGCTCGAAATTGATAGCTTTTGACAACTGGAAGGTGCATGTCGTGTACATCCCCAACGGAAAGACCATTCCCCAGTACTGCGGATCGTAACGAATCGGAAACTTCTTATAGACATGCCGCCAGGCGCCGAGAATAAAGAGCAGCGGTATCCACCACGATCCGGCGGCCCAAAAGAAAAGAGTAAAGCCTTTGAGAAACGGCAGTATCTCGCCGAGAAAACTCCAATCGCCGCCGGCCAGGATCAGCCTCGCTCCCGCCAATGTCGTTATCGCGACAGCGCCCATATTGATCCAGTATGGCGGTGTCAGCGAAGCGGTTGTCAGATCAAGAAATGTAAAACGATAAAAGATCAGCGTGATGAGCATCAGATAAAGCATGCAGCCGATCAGGAACATACAGAGCGTAAAGAACAACAACGGTTCGCGGTATGCCTCGAAATGCCCGGCAAGCAGTGTCCCAAGCACCGAGACCGACTGTGTGGCAACCGCCGCCAGCAGCCACGCACCATTTAGTCCTTTCACGAGCTCCGGTTTATTTTCACGGATCGTAACAAGCGTGAAGAACGAATACATCACTATCGCCCAAAGCCCCAGCCCGACAAACCAAAGCACGGCCGCAGCCTGAAATTGACCGGCAACGATCACCAACTGGCTCCCCAACACGCACGTTCCGGCAACAACGGTGAAAAAACCGGGTCCGCGAACATGGTCGCCGATGTCCGCGAGCACATGCGGGAAAAATCGGACGATACGAATAACGAGGAGCGTTACAAGGACGAAATACGCGGCAATGTTAATGAAGACGAGCGGCCACGAGACCGCCTTTATCTCAAGCAGATGTGCAGATATAGACACGATTCCCGTCGCCATCACAAAAGCGAAATAGCCCGGAAAAAGATTTGCGATGGCCTCGTCAATTTTTGAATTGCTGCTTGTCAACATCTGATAAATTGCCACTAGCTTCAAAAGGCTGTGTAAAAACCGATAGTTTCTCGTCGCCAACGGCGACTGACATTAAAGCCTATGGTGAAATGAGCAAAGCGAATGGAACCATAGGAAAGTTGTCAAAAAGATTCCTGTCGCTGAAGGCGACGAACAATACCCAAAAGTTGCTCCCTTTCAGGGAGCGAAATCGTCTGCTTACTGTCCTGGGGTTCCCCCGAAGCGGCTTCACCCCAGGCTTTAATGTTTGTCGCCGTTGGCGACGATGAGCCGACAAACCTTCCACAGCGGGAGTTTCGACACAGGCTCTAAGCTGGTGGCAACTGAAAGATTAGTTGTGCAAATCAAAAATCCTTCGGCTTTTCTTCGTCGCACTTTCGGCAGCTTACCTCAAATCCAATACGCGATTCACGCCCGGCCTGCGTTTGCGTCCATTCACGCGTGTTGAGCGGCGGATTGTGGCGAACGTGCTGGTAATGACCGCAGGTGAGCTTTGCCCGCCAATCCTCATCGGCGTCCCGATCAAAGCCGATGATCTTTTCCTTCATTGATGCCGCGGGGTCTGCTGCGGTCCTGAACGCTTTGTCGACGGTTTCCACCACAGGAATATCGAAAGTGCTAACAGCCAGCATACGCCCGAGGCGATGACCAGCGGTATGAGCTGTTTGTAATGGGCGGCGAGGGCGGCCTCGATCGTAGCGGATAATATCCAAAGCTGGGCGATGTTTATCATCACGAGCAAAACAAGCCGTGCCTGCCAGATCGCCGTGCGGCCGCCTGTCAGGACATTCCGAGAGGCCGTTTGCTCTTTCGGGTTCGCCCGATCCGGTTCGTTAAGTTGATTCATGCTTATCACCTGCTGCTTTGCCGACGGCCCAAACCTCGCCGCCGTTTCGAACTTCGATTGCTATCAGACCGAGCGGCCGAGGGGGCGGCCCGTAAAGCACGCTGCCGGTGTGTACGTCAAAACCGCCCTCATGACACGGACACTCGATCCTGTCATTCGGTTTTGAATAATAGACCGGGCACGTAAGGTGCGTACACTTCTGTTCGTAAGCGTAATAGCCGCCATCGGCGGCGCGTATCAGGATAGCCGTGTCCTTTTCCTCGGGATAGCGGAAATTAAGTGCGCTGCCCGGAGCGAGAGCCTCGGCCCCTTCGATCTTCAACGGCGTAAATTTCTGTTCAAAGCTCGCATTGTATGCCAGCTTTCCGGCAAAACCGGCGGAGCCAAGAAACAGTGCACTCGACGTCAGGAAAAGAAAATTACAGAACTCACGTCTCGTTACCTGTGATTCTTCGTCCCGCTCGTACGGAAACTCGGCTTGGTAAGGCGCCGTGGCAGTTTGCACATTGATCTCGCCGGATATTTCATTGGTCGATTCGCGATCGGCCGCCAACACACCTTCCACGGTTTTTTCATTCAAATAGTTAGAATTCATTGCGTTTGTCCGATTCTTCGACTTGTGTGTCGATCCATGATTCTTCTGTCGCGGCTTGTCCGGGTTCGACCGCTACGCGCCCCTCGAAAACGCCGCAGCCGTCCACTTTTACTTCATCAACATCTGTGGGAAGCATCAAATAAACCTTGGTCTCGACATGCTGATTGCCGAAAACATGGGCGTTGACGGGCTTTGTACGGCGAAGCGGCACTATCTGTTCGTATGTACCAAAAGCGATTGCTCCGGTTGGGCAAACGCTCGCACACATCGGCTGCAAGCCCTCGCTTGTCCGATCAAAACACATATCGCACTTCATCATCAGATGCATTGACGAGTTATACTTCGGCACTCCGAACGGACAGGCATTGACACAGTTGCGGCAATCAAGGCATCGCGGTTTCAACGCCGACATGACAACGCCGTCCTCGTTCTGCTTGATCGCATCCGCCGGGCAGACAAGAGCGCAGGTCGGCTCCGTGCAGTGCATGCAGACCGTCGGCATCGTCGCGGTCGTCTCGCTCCGGTCGATGTAATCGACGAATATCATTGAATAGCCTTTATGCGTATCGCACTCGCGGCAGGCCGATACGCATGCGCGGCAGCCTATGCAACGCTGCGGATCAATGAACATTGTTTCTTTCATAGCTCCCCTTTTATTTGAATCTAGTATCAATATTTAGTATTATCATCGTGATGAAAAGCAAACACCGAAAAACCCTGGCACAGATTTTTGCCAGACCTGCTTCGGGAAATATTCGGTGGAACGATATTGAATCGCTTTTCAAAAATTTGGGTGCGGAAATTTCCGAAGCCGAAGGTTCGCGCGTCAGAGTTTTTTTGTTCGGCGAAATTCGTGTTTTCCACCGTCCGCATCCAAGTTCGGTGACTGACAAAGGCGCGGTTGAATCAATCAGAAAATGGCTTGACGAAAACGGAGCGGCACAATGAAAAATGTAATGAAATTTGACGAATACGAGGCGGTTATAAGTTTTGACCCCGAAATCCAGAAGTTTCGCGGCGAGTTCAGCGGCTTGAACGGCGGCGCGGATTTTTACGCCGACAGCATCCAGAATTTGCGAAAAGAGGGCGAAATAAGCCTGCGTGTTTTTCTTGAATACGCCAAAGAAAAAAACATCTCGCCGAAAAAGCAATTGTCGGGAAAACTCGTTTTGCGTTTGAAACCTGAAATTCATCAAAAGTACAAACTCCTCGCCTCGGCGAAAAACGTCAGCCTTAATCAATTACTAAACGAAACACTCGAAACAGCTCTCTAATTTTCCTCTTTCTCCGTGTTCTCTGTGTCTCCGTGGTGAAATTCCTATTTTCCTTTTTGCACTTCGCTCAAGCTCGTTCCCTTTCGCCCCTTGCCGAGAATCGGAAGTTCGCGCGAATGAATTTTCTCGATCCTCGCGGCGCATGCTTTGTATTCCGGTATTTTCGATGTTGGATCCAGTTTTGGATTCGTCAATTGGTTCACCGCGAGATGTTCGCCCCAATGATAAGGAATAAATATTGTATCGGGACGGATTGTTCGCACGACCAATGCGGGGAATATCCCTTCACCTCGCCGGGAAATCACCTTTACCCGCTCGCCGTCATTTACTCGCAGCTTCATTGCTGTTTCAGGGTGAATCTCGACGTACGGCTCGGGGCATTGCTGGACCAAAAATCCAATCCGCCTTGTTTGATTACCTGACAAGTATTGATAAACCACGCGGCCGCTCGTCAGGATCAGCGGAAATTCGTCGTCCGGCTTTTCATCCGCGCCGAAATATTCGATTGGGTGAAATTTGGCCTTCTTGTCGAGATGATAAAACTCTTTATCATTAAAGAGCCTCGGGGTTCCTGTATGCTCTTCAGTCGGGCACGGCCAAAAGACACCATCCTGCTTATCGATCTTTTCGTAGGTTATGCCGAAGTAATCGGCCTTGCCGCCCTTGGATGCAACCCGCATCTCATCAAAAATCTCGCGGGCGCTGTTAAATTGAAAATATTGTCCGCGTCCCATCCGGCGTCCGATCTCGTTGATGATCCACCAATCCTCTTTTGCTTCGCCAGGCGGGTCGATGGCCTTGTTGATCTTTACCACGCGGCCTTCGGCGCTCGCCGTAACGCCCTCGTCTTCGGACCAGGTCGTGCCCGGCAAAACGACATCGGCGTAACGCGATGATTCGCTCATAAAAAAGTCGATATTCACGTTGAATTCAAGACCTTCGAGCGACCGGCGGATATTGTTTATATCCGGCAAACTGACCATTCCGTTATTGCAGATCGAAAGAAATGCCTTGATCTCGCCCTCACGCATCTTGTCGAACATCTCGACAACTGAGACTCCCGCCTGCGGTAATTCGTCTTCCGGCAGGCCCCAAAAATCACAGATATACTTACGGTGTTCAGGGTCATTGATCGAACGCTGTCCGGGAAGCTGGTCCGCCTTTTGTCCGTGTTCGCGGCCGCCCTGTCCGTTGCCTTGTCCGGTAATCGTGCCGTAACCCCGGCCCGGATCGCCGATCTTGCCCGTTGCCAGAACGATATTTATATACGAAAGTACGTTATCAACACCGTTGCTGTGATGCTCGATGCCGCGAGCGTGCATTATCATGCCCGTTTTTGCCCGTCCATACAGCAACCCAGCCTGAACGATCTTGTCAGCGGGTACGCCGGATATCTGAGAAGCAATATCAGGCGTGAATTGTTCAACGGCAGTCCGCGTGTCTTCCCAGCCGTTTGTTCTTGTCTGGATAAATTCTTCATCGATCAACCCTTCGCGGACGATAACATTCAGCATCCCGTTCGCGACGGCGACATCGGTGCCCGGCTTTAACTGAAGATGCAGGTCGCCCTGACGCGCCGTGGCGGTTTCGCGCGGGTCGATGACGATCCAACGGCCGCCGTTGTCACGCTGCTGCCACAGGTACTTATTTAGGATCGGAAATGTTTCGGCGCAATTTGCCCCGGCCAATATGAGAACCTCGGCAAGCGGAATATCGCTCCACGGATTCGCGGCCCGGTCGATACCAAACGCCTTGTTATTGCCCGCCGCCGCCGACACCATGCACAGCCGCCCGTTGTAATCGATATACCGAGTTCCCAACCCGGCCCGGGCAAACTTGCCCATTAAATACGTTTTTTCAGTCGTCAGAGAAGAACCCGAATAGACGCCGATCGCGTCTTTGCCGTATTTGGACTGAATTTCTTTGAATTTCAGGGTAACGAGATTGAGAGCCTCGTCCCAACTCGCACGCTCAAAATTTCCGTTTCGCTTGATCAATGGATAGAGCAAACGGTCGGGGTGATGGGTCTGAAGATAAGCGGTAACGCCTTTCGGGCAGAGTTTCCCTTCGTTGACCGGAAAGTCATAACGCGGCTCAAATCCCACGACATGCTCTTCCGAAACAAGCAAATTCATCCCGCACTGCACACCGCAATACGGACAATGCGTCGGCACGACCCTGTCGATCACGCGCCCCGCCTGCCAGCCGCCCCACGGCTCATCATGAAGATGCGGCCCGAACTGGTCGATGATTTGCTCAAAGTGCTCTACTTTCGACATACAGGCATCCTCAACTTAATACTGGGCACTGACAACCGACAACTGTTCTCACTAACGCTTGAGATGACGCGGGGCGAAACCGCCACCAACCCGCCAAAGTTTGACGGACAAGCCAAATAACAAAGTCGCTGTTCCCCTCACGTCCCTTGAATTGTTATGTTGTCCGTCGTTTATTTCGACAACCATACAATTTTTCCTGCTCTATCAAAAAAGACTTCTTCACCGCTTTCTGTAATTGCCGAAGCAAGACCACCCGAAAAATCAGTAATGACCGAATAAGTTTTCGGCCCAATGACCATATTTCCGGTTTTGTCTATAAAGCCCCACGTTTCACCAATTCGGACGCGAGCTAAACCTTCTGAAAAATCCCAAGTGGAATCGTAAAGCGGCGGAATTACGACTTTACCTGTTCTGTCCAGATAACCCCATTTATCACCGTCAAACCGCCATCTCACCCAACCTTCGGAAAATAACCCGCCAAAGAAAATGTCTGAATAATCAAATTGAGGCTGAACAGCAATTTTACCTTTTTTGTCAATGAAGAAGTGCTTTCCTTTGACCTCTACGGAAGCGACACTTTCGGAAAAACTGCTTGCGTCATCAAATTGCAAAGCGATAACAAAATTTCCTGATTTATCAATGTAGCCCCATTTTTCTTCGACGCGCACACAAGCTAAACCGTCTGAAAAAGGATGAGCGTAAGAAAACTGAGGAGAAATAACTGTCTTACCTGACTTGTCAATATATCCGTATTTGGAATCGATCTGCGTTAAAGCCAAACCGTCTGAAAAATGGTCAACCTCTCGAAACTCCGGCTTGATAACTATTTTGCCGGATTTATCAATAAAGCCAGTCAAACCAAAAGAATCACTTGTTTGGACTTTAGCCAGACCTTCAAAGAAACTATTTGCCCAAACAAATTGCGGCTCGATAACAATTTTTCCGTTTTTATTTATGTAGCCTCGCTTTTCGCCAATCTTAATGCTCGCCAAGCCTTCAGAAAATTGCCAAGCGTCGTCAAACTTAAAAGGAATTATGACTTTTCCAGTTCTATCAATGTAACCAAACTTGCCGTCTTTTTTTACAGGAAACAAATTGCTGGTTTCCTTTCCATAAGTAATACCGGCAAAAATTAAGAGGCAAATAAAAATGGGAATAAATTTCTTTAATTTCATATCAATCTACGAATTGGATGCTGTTTCTGCGAACCTCGTTTGATATGCGAAGCAACATAAGTTATCACCACTGGCGTCACTTGATAACACATCAGTTTTGGTGGGTTATAAACAGCGGAAACGCGGCCCTTCGTCACGGCTTTGTTTTTCTATCAAACTCTGACTCACCGGCGACGACTTCGACGAACAGCCGATGCGCGAAAACTTACACTTTTTCTTCTTCATCGGCACGGGTTCCGTAAAAGACAGGTTCAAGTCTGTCCTGGAGGCCTGCATACGCAAGTCCGCGCATTACCCGTTTGCATCGCGGGCAGTAGTCCTGGAGCGTGCGGCCGTTTTCGAGGCGGTAGTCGAAACCGAGTTCGGTGACCACTTTCTTCAAGTCGTCGATCCATAGCTGGCCGATAAACATCGTGCCGCATCGAGGGCAAACGGCCTGCTCCATTTCTCGCGAGCGTTTTTGATACAGCTCCACGCCAATAGAGGCGGGCCGCTGAACAATATGGAACAGCTTGCCGAACGGCAGGTAAAATAACGTCATTATGACGACCGCCTGGTGGGTAAGAGCAATAAAGGAGTACATGTAGCCGTCAAACCAAAGGCTCGATGCCGTCAGCATCAAACCCGAAACCGAGATCGCGAGCAGAAGCAGGTGCGGCGTGAAATCCAGCAGGAAAGTTTGAGATGCTATCGCTCCGCGGTCCGTCAGCCGCCGGTGAATTGCTAGCGCGCACCCAGCTATTACCATAACGGCTGCAATATCGAGCGAGTGGAATTGTATCCAGGCAAGCACGCTCCGACCATCCATCACAGCGGTCGGAAATCCGAAAACGTACGCACGGTAGCCGCGGTCGCCCTCGAGCTTAAAGTGCACCCAGCCAAACGACAGCGGAAACGTGATCGCAGCCGCCAGAAGGCTGCCCCACATTAAAAGAAAATGAGTAAACCAACGCCTAAAACCGCGTTTGAAAATGAAATTTTGAGCGATCAAGTTTTTGCCGATAGTTTCAGCGGCATTAGTGGTGTTCTTAAAAAGTTTTTTCCGGTCACGGAACAATTGCCAGCCGCGTAGCCAGTACACGCGGGTCGCCGGACGCTGTAGCCAGACAGCATATCGAAATACGATAGCTCCGAGCGCAACGATACTGGCAATCGTATAGCCAAACAAAGCCGAGTCGAAATGTTCGAGATTGCGCGACCCTATGATCACGAGCGCGGTGAGCAGCCCGGAAGCAAGAATTCCGAGATAAGTAGGACGCCGATAATTGACGTTTTCCACGAAACCGTTTGAACGCGAACCTGACATGCTTGCCCCCTTGTTCGTTCGATGCGGCCAATCAAATAGTCTTCACATCAGCTATTCTGTGTAAGCCTAGAACAAATCCTCGGCAAAATCAAAATGTTACGCAATGTTTGCCGTATTTGGGTTTGTAAACGCATCCGAGTCGTCTTCATTTACCCGCTCCGCGAGACAGGCAAAATCTTTTTCGACCAATATTCGCAGCACATTGCTATCACCTATTGGCTGCGTAGCTTCGATACCAACCTGCTCCGATTTTATCCAAATGTCAGCGTCGGCCACCGGGACCGAAATACTCAGACAATCGTCTTCAAATCTCGCTCGTGTCGTATCACCGTCTTCCGTTCTATTCAGCCGATAGTATAGGGCGGACTTCGCGAAGCCAAAATCTACCCTTTCTTCAACAATCCCAGTGGCCGCAAATTTAGCGATGTCGCTCTTAGTCAAACGAAGCCGAATCGAATTTCCATGGATACGTATTTTCATACAATTCAATAATAGGGTTCTTTGAAAAACCTAATTCGTGAGATCTCGTATGCTGTCATTCATGAATTCGTGGCAAAAATTTAGCCACGAATGCACGAATATGACAAAACATCTGACAAAAACGTAAATGGCGACAAAAAACTCACAAACGAAAGTTTGTTTAGAAAATAATGCCAGTTTTTCAAAGGACTCTCTATTCTAAAAAAATCTTACTCTCGTGACTTATGTCACTTTATATCGGTATTTTATGGTTTAAGCTCAACTTATCAATATAAGGAGACTTAATTATTATGCAAACATTTACAACCAAAACAATTCGAGATATCGCCCTTGCGTCACCGCAAACAACCCGCGTATTCGAAGAATTCAATATCGATTACTGCTGTGGTGGGCGCAAACTGCTCCAAGATGTATGCCTAGACTCCGGGTTGGATTTCCGCATTGTCGCGCACAAACTCGAATCCGCAATGAAAGGTTATGACACACGCGGAGACAGTGATCTGCCGGGAAAGAAATCGCCTTCGCAGCTCATAGATTACATAATCGGCAAACACCACATTTTCACAGTGCAGGAACTCGAACGGTTGGCGCCATTGATGGAAAAGGTCTGTCAGCGGCACGGCGAACAGCATCCCGAACTGTTCAAATTACAGACTGTCTTCCTCGCCCTTTCGGACAGTTTGATTCCCCATATGCGGAAAGAGGAGAACGTGCTGTTTCCATATATTCAGCAGCTTGAATCGTCATCGTTAAACGGCACGTCCGCAGCCCCACCGCATTTTGGAACAGTCGAAAATCCAATCCGGATGATGATGGCGGACCACGAACAGGATGGCGAGCGGTTAAGAATAATGCGTGAGATTTCAAACGATTACACCTTGCCCGATGGTGCGTGTCCCAGTTTCACGGCATTGTACGCAGGTTTACAAGACCTCGAAAGGGATTTGCACCGGCATATTCACCTCGAAAACAACGTGCTTTTTCCGGCCGCGACCGAGCTCGAACGAAATGCCTTCGCGATAGTCTAGCTAAGCAGATTCCTCCCCCGGGCCGAGTCGCGCTTTACCGCAAAGAATGTGACTAAGTAGATTCTAATTCTTTTCGGTGGTTAGCGACTCGGCATGGTCGGGAGCCATTTCCAATACAAAGCAAATGCTTCTTGCAGATTCTTGACCTCTGCCTTTTCCATCACAATACGGCAGCAACGCCACGTTGGGAGTAAGCATGATCCAATTCAAAGACTTGCAAGAACCGCAGCGCATTGATATGATTCAAGTTACGCCGATTCATCGGATAAGCAAAGCGTTTCTCGGGTACCATGAGCAGCACAGCCTGTCGCTTGAAAATATTATTTTTGGGGATAGGTTTTGCAAATAGTAGACAAAGAATCCCCAAGTGACAAGATTTATGTTAGTCCACAAGCTATTGTAAATAAAGAAGTTAGGCGGCGTAGCCAAGTGGTAAGGCAGAGGTCTGCAAAACCTTTATTCATCGGTTCAATTCCGATCGCCGCCTCCAATAACATCAATACACACAACATTTACGACTAAGCAAAAGTTAGTCGTTATCGTATGAGTTTTCCAT
>JANYIL010000264.1 GCA_025362075.1 Chloracidobacterium sp. | reverse complement strand
CACTCTCCGAAGAGAGCTTTAATCGTTCGACTTGCATGTCTGAGGCACGCCGCCAGCGTTGATTCTGAGCCAGGATCAAACTCTCGTTAGTTTCCTAGTTCATCATTTTAAATGCCTACAAGCACAAGGCTTATAGGACTTTTGTTGTTCATATGAATTAACACATGGACACGCATATCTAGTTTTCAAATATCAACTTCTTTTACTTCGCTCTCCTAAAAACTTCACCAGAGGCGAAACTACCGATTATACAGATGTGAATCTGTCTGTCAACTGCCATACGAGTTATTTTCAAACTTTTTACAAGTTCGAGAAAATCTCAACTCGTGCGGCAATCAATAATATTGCGTTAGACGCAGATTTTTGTCAAACCGTGAAACACAAAATTAACATAACTATGCATTTCGTTGACAAAACCACGATGATAGCTGGCTTGGAGAAAGGAAAGCTAGTATTTAGACGCGATAGAAAAACGTGTACCATTGCGATTTCGCACCCGGGTGGCCATTCTTATCAACGGCCCAAACCCGCCACCGCCCCGGCTGAGCACCGAGAAATGTGAATTCATAGCTGGTGCCAACGATATGCGACGTAGGAGGATTTCGAGAAACTTCAAATGGATATGACCTACTGCACCCTCCCTGCCCCGAAACTTCGGCATCGCAAAACTCAAGGTCGATGTCGTAACTTGCCGCTCCAGGAACTGCCGTCCATTCGGCACGGGTTAATCGTAAACGTTCAAAAAACTCGGTGCCGTCGCGAGGTGAGATTATCTCCGGCGCGGGAAGAGAGCCAGTATGGGACGACGATTGTTTCTTCAAAGTAAGGGACAATTCAATGATTTCTCCGAACGGAACGCCATTTGAAATAACTTCGTTCCCATCATCGTAACCATCTACCGAAACCAACGCGACAAATGGTGAAGCTGCCGCCGGAACCTCGTAGAAGCCGTTCGATGCCTTTCGCACAAGCGTATTGCAGTAATTAGGCGATTCCAGTCGGCATAGCCTGATACGGGCGGACGTCAACGGCTTCTGACTTGCATCGTCGGTTGCACGCAGCCGGAGCATGCCCGGTTTGCCAGGTATACGGATAATGACAGGTGGAACACCCTTTCCGTCCTCCAATATGACAAACGGCCGCAGCTTTTCATCAGGATAAAAGAAGGGATTGGCAGTTGATGGCAATGAGTCAATTGAAACGCTGACCATCCACCGGCCGCCCTTATAGGCGCCGAGCTCAAATTTCCCGTCTTTACCGGTCGTGGTCGAGGGGGCACGTCCTGTCAAAAAGTCAGGCGTCGCCCGAATCGAGGCATTCGGCACTGGGTGGCCCTGACTGTCCGTTATTTGTCCCGAAATCGTGAATAGTGCTTGGCGTTCCAGAAGTTGAGGGTAGGAAACAGCCGAAAGAGAAAGTATCAAAAGTAGCAACCGGTATTTCCGCATAACCCCTCCAACAAAAACCACTTGGAGCGGGTGACGGGGATCGAACCCGCAACTTTCAGCTTGGGAAGCTGACACTCTACCATTGAGTTACACCCGCTTTTGACAGCAGTCTAACACAATACTTCGATTCAAAAAACTATTTTTTTGTAGCTAGAATCAGGTCTATCAGCTCGCGCACGGCGCCGCGACCGCCTTTGAGCCGAGTAATGTAATGAGCTGCAGCCTTTACCTTGTCGTGAGCGTCGGCCACGGCCACGGCAAGGCCGACGAGTGGCATGACGACGGCGTCGGGAGTGTCGTCACCGATGTAGGCGGTTTCGTCCGGCGAAACTCCGGCAGACACTATCAACTCCTTACACGCCGCGACCTTATCGCTGTGACCCTGAAAGACAAACTCGATGCCTAATTGTCCGGCACGCAGATCAACGATCTTAGAATTTCGGCCCGAGATTATGCCGGAACGGAATCCCGAGCTATGCCAATCGACAATTCCCTGCCCATCACGGGCGTGAAAAACCTTTACCGCCTCGCCACCATCGGTAAAATACAGACGTCCGTCGGTCATGACGCCATCGCAATCCATTATTAGAAGCTTGATTTTCTTCGCCCGGGTGATGACCTCAGGCGACAGTTGGCCGTGAGTCATGGCTATCTAACCTCAAACATATCAACGGCCGTCAAACGCCACCCGCCTCCGACCTTACTAAGGCGAAAAACGGCTGGGCCGGTCTCGACCTCGTGATTCAGCAGCTTGATCGTCATATTTGCCTCGACCAATACGGTGTTTGCATCGAGGCGGTCGATCTGCACGATCTGCGTCTGCCACTGACTGGTCGATCCAGCGACTCCGCTGGCAAATTTACCAACCTCGCCCGGCATTACCAGGGTGTCGATGTCGGCCTTGCGGTTTGCGACGGCGGCTTTGTCAAAGTCGGCGAAGAACGTCTTGACGCTCGCATCCGTGCCGGACGAACCGCCCAATTTATTCCGCAGATTGCGGGCCGCGAGTCCCGCGCCGTATTCGGCATCCGCCATGATCGCCGTCTCGATGTATTTTATTGCCGTATCCTTCTGATTTGCCTTCGCGGCTATCTCGGCAAGCCCGACGTTCGCCCAACCAAGGCTCCTCGATGTTGGCAGCTTTTCGTCTAAAACCGCCCGAAATTCCTTTTCCGCCTCGGTATTTCTGTTTTGCGCCAGCAATGTGCGGGCAAGGTAGATCCGCAGATCGTCACATCTGGGCAGATCGCGGAGCAGATCACGGGCAGTCTTTTCAGCATTCACAAAATCCTGCTTATCGAACGAACGCTTTGTCGCGAGCAGCGGATCGTTATCCGACGATTCCTTAGGGGCAACATCATCGGAATACTCTACCTGCGGGTATAGCTTGTCGGCGTCGATCTCGACCCGGACGACCTTGTTGGGGGTCTTGAACACCACTTCGCCATAGCTTGCCGCCTTAATCGTTGACGGAGCTACGATCCTCTCGCCTTTATCGGTGGTAGCGACAATATCCACGGTAACGTCCGTCGCACCCGTATTTCGAAGGTTGCATTTCGTCTCGCCCCCTGACTGCACGGGCAGCCCGACGAGCAGATTCATGTCCGTCACATGATCGATCAGGTAATCAAGCAAGTCCTGATTCGCCGAAAACGCCGACCGCAGTTCGGCAAGCGTCAGGTTACCGTCGGCGACACTCGATTTGAGATTGTCGGCAAATTCCGTCCCGCCAACGCGTTTTGCGAGTATACGCCAGACCATCGCACCTTTATTGGCGACCTCGGGGAAATAGAAATCGTCGAGCGGTGACACGATATTGAGAGGTGCATCGCGTTTCGAAACGGCGGCATACGCCGTCCGCTGGCGCAGACGCTCGACATCGGCGACATCCTTGCCGTATTTGCTCTCGATAAACTGCGTCGCAAGGTATCGCGACAGCCCTTCGCTGACCATGCCGCCGCCCTCGCCGCTGATAGCGCCCGAACCGCCCAGCCAGATCTTGGCGACGCCCTCGGCAATGTTCATCGCGGTGAGCGAATCTATTTTCGAACGCCGGAAGACCGATTCGTCCACGATCACCGTTCCCGGGCTGCTAAATCCGGGACCACGTCGGCTCGCGACGATCCGAAGCGGCACATTCGGTGCGGTGCCGAGCGGCCCGGACATGAAAGTCTTGCCGTCATTCATTAACGCCGCCAATTCGGCGGCACGTTTCGGGCCATCCGGGCCGACGCCCTTGGGCACATAAACCGACACGCCGGAAATATCCGTCTGATCCCAACTGCCCGTAATAAAAAATGGCTGGCCGTTCAGTTTCTGCTCAAATAACGAGTCTTTAGCTCGATAGTCTCCCGACGAAACGATGCCGTTCGAGGTCCCCGCGACCGAAACACTAAAAGGTGCCGTGTCAGCCCCGCGCGCAAAAAACCAGCTATTCGGCGTTGGATACCAGAATGACAGCGGCAAAAACTGGGCTCCAGCGGGCGTGACCGAGCCAAGGGGCGTGTTTTCCTTGAGAGTAAGCTTGTATTCGACCGTGGCGGTCAGCGGCGAACCCGGTGCGATCGCCCCGAATCTGATCGCGATCCGTTGCAGGCTTGTTGCCGGATTGATCTTTTCCTCGCTCTTGCCAAAATCAGCGGTCGCTTCGTTGATCCGAACTGCCGTAACCTCGGCGAGCGTCGAGATTCGCAGCGTGAGCGAACTTGCAGGAGCACCGGACATGTTTTTCAAGGTCAGCACAGCCTTAACGCCAACGGTCCGCATTCTGGCGTCCTGCGGCAGCGTCGCGACTATGTCATATTTTTGCACCCGCCATGTCGCGTTACCACCCGTCTGAGCATCGGCGGCCGTCACCAGACAGGAAATCAGGATCGCTGCAAAAATCGTCGTTAAT
>JANYIL010000251.1 GCA_025362075.1 Chloracidobacterium sp. | reverse complement strand
GCCGTCGGCCCGTTTGTATTTGACAAGCTGCTTAGTGATGCCGCGAAGCTGTGGGGACGGGTCCCGGAACGCAGTTATAGGCTTGGATGCACGCAATTCGCATTTGATATTGACCGGGCAACCGTAGTGGTCAAATAAATTTGGTGGTTCGGTCAGCGATTCCTGTCGCGTAATAAACTCGGTGCCGTCATCCTTGATCATCGCAACGAACAACTCGTAATCATCCTTACCTGATCGAAATATCTCACTCTTTTCAAGCGTTTTGAGATTCATCCTGCGCAGGAATGGCCGGTCGCCGTCCGGCGAAGCTCCGTTTCCGGTCAGGAAAATGTAATCTCCGGATTGGAGAATGACGCCATCACGCCTGGTGGTCATCACCGGCTGGCCGAGTTCGTTATAGCGGTCACGAGTGTTTAGATCGGAGACCACTTTCACATTAGTCGGATTGCGGTAGTCGGTAATGAAAACACGACGGTGCTGATTGTCGCGGTTGTTGTCGTAAAACAGCATCATGCCGTCTTTTTCGCCAAAGGCCCGGCCCTGATAACGCTGTTCGACCTTTAGCAGCTCCTTGGCGGACCCGGCAAACGGTGCTGCTGACGTCATCAGGTGGTCGCGAGGCGTAATCTTTTTATTGGGGTCGCCGCCGTCGAGAGCCTCGGCCCAGATGAGCGTTGCGGGCTCGACGGGTATCCAGCTAACTGATCGCGGGCCGGTCGCGACGGCTCCGTTTGGCAGATTGTCCTGCAACGGCGTGCTGGCGACGGTGGTGATCAGCTTGCCGTTCATGTCCCAAACCTCGACCTTGCGCGGAAAGCGCTGGTAGGGATACTGGTACGAAAACGGACGCTCGACACGTTGAACGAGGACGTATTTGCCGTCGGGTGAAAAGTCGGCGTTGTCGTTGATCGCGGGCGAGCCGATCTCGCGGACCTTGCCGCTCAAGTCGATCAGCACGATCTGTGATGTGCAGTAATATTCGAACAAACGCTCGTCGTTCGGATTTTTCATCATGTCCTCGTAGGTCACGATCGCCGACGTCTTGCCCGAGGTTTCCTGGATGCTCGGCTCGGTCGGCACGAGATGCTCGTACGCCGGTGCCGGCCCGCGTTTTGCGGGAACGAGTAACGCGGAGATCGTGTGGTCGTCTTCCCAGCCGATGCCCCCGAGCGTCGTGTTGGGCATAACCCCTTTTATCAGGTTCGCCTTTCCGGTCGCCGCGTCGATGACCCACAGTTGATTGCCGGTCGGAGTGATGTTCACAACGGCGATGTGCTTGCCATCCGGCGCCCATTGCATCCCGAAAAGCTTTGCACCGGCTGGAAACTCGACCGGCATTTCTTTACCGTCCGAGACATTTTTCACGGTTAATTTTAGAGAATATGCCTGGCGGTGAAGGCCATTTGTGTTCGGATTGATGCGAAGCCCAGCGATACGCAGCATCGGCTGAGCAAGCTCGGCGATCGGCGGATAACGCAGCGGTACGGACAGTAGGATCTTGTCATGCGTCGGCGAAACCGACGTCGTTGGTATCGCCGGCGCGTTCAGCACGTCCATTATTTCTTTGGGCGGCTGCTTATAGCTGACCTGAGCCGAAGCCGCGATGCAAAACACCGCATACGTGGCAAACACAAACAAAAAACGACTTACGAGCTTTTTCATATTTTTTCTCTTACTATTTGACCGCAATTTTTAACGTGTAATTTGAAACCGAGCCTTTTCGCCGAGCGGCCGAGCTCACCATCAGCACGCGGACGCGATAATCGCCGCTCGTAATAAGCGTGCCGTGGTAACTGGTGGTCTCAGATGCCTCAAGCAGGTCGCCGCCCTCAGGCGTAACAATGCTAAAAACCGTCGATGGTTCCGACGCGTCAAGCGAGATATCGATCCCTTGCCCGGCGGAAACACCTACGAGATAATCGCGGTAAACGTAACCGCGAACAGTGCCTTTGACCGATGTTCCATGCGTGCCGCGTGGAAATCGGACCCGCTCCTTGCCCTGCGCATTTGCATCAACACAGACCATCAGAAAACACGACAAAATTATCGAAAACAATACTAATCTTTTCATTTTCTCATCTCCCTTAAACCATCCAAAATCTTGCCCGCGATCATCGGTATCGAATCCTTATCAGTCGCGTGATTTTCGGTAAACACGACCAGCACAAATTTCAATCCTTCCGCAGTCTCAATATAGGCTGCGTCGTGTCTTGCCTTGCTCGTCCAGCCCGCCTTCGACCACAGTTTGGCGTCCGTCATCTTTCGGTCGATCAATAATTTACCAGTAAATCCATGTGCCTGATCCTCGCCGTCCCCTTTACCGAACGGGTCGCGTTTGAGCAGCGTCATCATCGCGGCGGTCCGCTCGGGCGTGTTCATCCGGCCGGTAACGATCTCGGCAAGCAAGCGGGCGGTCGCATTGGTCGTCAGGCCGTTGCGGTTTTCGCTCTTGTAATTGCGCGACTGCTGCTCGATGCCATAGGCGTCCTCGCAAAACGTTTTTTGATTGACGTTGATATTTGTATAACCCATCGACGTGTAAAAGCGGTTGACGCGATTGCGTTTCGCCTGCCAAACTTCAAACTGCTTTTGCGGCAGTTCGGCACCGCTCGATGTGTCGGTTATCACGTCAAGAATGTACTGCGTCGCCTCGTTTGACGAATCGACGATCATATCGCGAAGGCCGCGCATTAGTTCCGGCGTCATCGTGACCTTGCCGTCCTCAAGCTGACGTTCGAGGGCAGCGAGATAAAAGAGTTTAACGACGCTCGCCGGATATATCCGCTGGCCGCCGCGAACCTCAGCCATCTTAAACTTTGCCGGATCCGACAGATCGATCAGCGTCGCCGCGACCTCATCAGCCTTGAAATTTTTCGCCGCAAACGACGCCAGCGTTTCGCTAACCGATTTATCTAATAGCGTTTGCAGCGCAGGAGCGCCTTCGATCACCCGCGATTTGTAAGCCTTTGGCGCGACGACCTCGCCGGTTTTTGAGCCGTTTTGTGCCGAAAATGCGACAGACAATAAAAAAATCAGGCCAAGACTGTAAACGATCCGTTTAAATACGATCATCCGTTCTCCTCTCAATTCTTTACGTACTACGGTTTTAAGAGTATAAACGAAAAGGCGTCCACGTGTCAGTAGCCCGCACGTTAGTAAGGACCACTCTGGGCACATTCAAGCTCCCGATACGAGTTCGAAACCGGGCGTTGTCCTTACTAACTTGCGGGCTACTGACATGAAATCTATTTACCCATGAGCGAAGAAAAACTGATACGCGGCCTCGGCCGATGGGATTTTACTGCCCTGGTTGTTAACGGGATAATCGGCGCCGGTATTTTTGGCCTGCCGTCAAAGGTCTATGCCCAGATCGGCTCGTACAGCCTGCTGGCATTTGTCCTGTGTGCCGTCATCATCGGTTTGATCGTGCTGGTTTATGCCGAGGTCGCGAGTCGATTTTCCGCGACGGGCGGCTCGTATCTGTATGCAAGAAAAGCATTTGGCCCCGCCGTGGGGTTCGAGGTCGGCTGGCTGTACTGGATCGTTCGAGTCGCCACATTTGCCGCGAACTGCAATCTAATGGTCATCTATCTCGGCTTTTTCATCCCCGGCGCAAACGAAGGCTGGATGCGGATCGCGATCATCTGCCTGGTGGTATTGATCATCACGGCGGTCAATCTGTGGGGCATCCGCGAATCAGCCGCGATGACCAACATTTTCACCGTTGGGAAGTTGCTGCCGCTATTTATTTTCGCGATCGTAGGAATGTTCTTTCTCCAGCCGGGAAATTTTACGTTTGGCGCCGTGCCTCAGTATTCGGCTTTTTCGAGTGCGGTCCTGTTGCTGATCTATGCTTTTGTCGGCTTTGAAGGAGCGGTCGTACTGACGGGAGAAACCAAAAAGCCGGAAAAAATAATTCCATTCGGCCTGATTCTGGGTCTTGGGATAGTTACGCTTGTTTACATTGCTGTGCAAATTGTGTCTATCGGCACCCTGCCGGGGCTCGCCACGTCCGAAAGGCCGCTCGCCGACGCGGCGACGGCGTTTCTGGGCCCGTTTGGAGCAGCCTTTATAACCATTGGGGTAGTGGTTTCGGTCTACGGTAACATCAATGGCGTAATTCTAAACGCTACACGGACACTGTTCGCCATGTCAGAACAGGGCGATCTGCCGGCGGTTTTCGGGAAAATACATCCGAAATTTAAGACCCCTTACGTTGCGATCATTGCTACCACCGCCGTAATATTGATCCTTACGATTCAATCGTCGTTCCTTGGGGCCGTCGCCTTGGCAACGATCACACGTCTTATTGTGTATGCGGCAGCATGTCTGTCTCTGCCTGTTTTTCGACAGCGTAAAGATATGCCGTCGGCACCATTTTCTATTCCGTTTGGTATTGTGTCGGCTTTACTGTCGGTCGTTCTGATCGTGTGGCTGTTGACCAACGTAGATTTTGCAAAAGAAGGATTTTCGAGCCTGGCTGCCGTTGTCCTCGGCTTGATAATTTTTGGATGTTACCGGCTATTTGGGCGTTTTAAGTAATTATTACCACGAATGCACGAATAAAAGGAACCCGACAGCGACCTTCATTCGTGCTTTCGTGGCCTCAACTCTTAGACCTATTTGAAAACGCCTTCGCCGAGGAATGCCTCACGCAAATATGTGATCGTATCCTGTAGCGTTTCCTGCGGGTCGCGGGGTGCAAAACCAAGCTCTTCCTCGGCTTTCGTTGAATCAAAATACCAGAAATACTCGGCCTGCTCGACCTCGTTTGGCATAACGGGCGAGGCTTTGCCCCAATTTTTGTAAACGGAGCTGATAAAGCTCGATCCCGCCATCGCCAGCTTTTTCGGCACCTTGAGCATCGGCGCCGAAATGCCGGAGAGCCGTCCGAGCCGGCCGAAAAACTGCTCGAATGTCATATTCGCCGCACCCAGCAGATATTTCTCCTGATGGCGTCCCTTTTCGAGAGCGGAAATAAATGCCGCTGCCGCATCGCGGGCATCGACGAAATTCAGGCCGCCGCTCGGACTGTACGGAATTTTGCGTGCGAGAAAATCAAGCACCGGTTTTGTCGAGCTAAGGCGTTCATCGTCGGGGCCGAGCAGTAGTGACGAATTTAGGATCACCAGCTTTCTGCCCTCGCCGTCAAAATTTTCGATCGCCGTCCGCTCCTGGTAATATTTCGACGCATAATACGCCCACCGCGAAAACACATTGACTGGCTGCGGAAACGTTTCGTCAAAAATCTGCTCACCCTCGCTGACTGCGATCGTCCCGCTGGACGACGCGAGGACCATAGTCGGCACATCAGCCTCTTTAGCGGCTTCGCACAGAAGACGCGTGCCTTCGAGATGGATCTTATTCATCGACGCAGCGTCGTCGTTATCCCGCGACACCTTGCCGGCAAGGTGAAAGATTGCCGAAACATTTTTACACGCCTTTGCGTTCGTCTCCCGGTCCGTGACCGAGCCCTCGACAGCTTTAACGCCCGCATCCTTCATCCATTCCGGCACCCGCGACGCCATTACTTTCAGGTTTGTCTCGCCCGCCGCCAGAAACTGCCGGACAATATGCGCACCCAAAAAACCAGTCCCGCCGGTGATCAATATTCGCTTCTCGATTTTAGCTAATGACTTTGACTTTGCCATCTATTCGTAATGCGACCACATTCGAACCACATAGACTGACTTCCGTTTGCGATCAACTTCGTACAGCAGTCGATGTTTTTTATTTATTCGCCGGGAATATAAACCTTTGAGTTCCCGAGTAAGCTTCTCAAAGGTCGGAGGGTTCTGAAATGGATTTTCCTTCAGTATCGCAATCAAATCATTCGCAGATTGCCAAAGACCAGCCTGTTTGAGGAGATTGGCATCTTTGAGTGACTGTTTGCTGAATGTTACTGTCCAACTCAACTATCAGCCTCGTCCAGTAATTTTAAAAACTCTTCTTCGGATAAACGATCCTTTTCAGGGGCATTTCGGGCCTCGCGGATCGACTCAAGCATACCTGGAATCGATGACAGATATATTGTTTCCTGCATCGAACGCCAGTCCTCCTCACTGACAAGCACCGCATTGTTACGTTTTGTCGTTATCATGACCTCTTCGTGTTCTTCCGTGACCTGATCTATCAGGCTGAAAATATTGGCTCTGGCGTTGGTTGCATTTACAACTTTCATAATCTAATACCTGTACAGGATTATGCACATAATGAACTGCCCCGTCAATTTATTTCCATGTTTTTTTTATCGGATGGGCCTCCGTATTGAAAACAACTTTATTGAGATCCAACGTCTTTTCCGGTGCAAACAGCAGATAAAAATACTTGAGCGTCTCGGCGAACCAGAAACTGTGCATGTAGTCGGTTTTTTCCTTGGTGACGACACTTTTTAGCCCGGCGTAGGCGACGTCGGTACGGCAATATTTGACCAGATCGTCGAACATTGTTTTGCCCATCGCGAGGTATTTCGGGTCTTTGGTGTAATGGTAGAGATAATACGTCGATTCGACGATCTCGGGCCGTAGTGGGTAACCCGCGTTCCCTGTTTTTCCGGTCTTGTAGTCATACTCCTCGGGTTCGACACCATTGAACTGCCACATTTTGAACAACGAATCCTGCAGCATTTTGGCCCGATTGATGTCACCATCGAGAGCGAGTACCGCCGGAAAGAATGCGTCGAGCGCTCCGGTTGTTGTCGCGGTTCGCTTGCCCGTATTCATATCCGCGTGCCCGTACCAGAGGTCTCCGGCGGTGGTGGCCCCAGTTCGATTTAGCTCAGCCATTTTCGGATTTTCGTCGGCCAAATAGGTATTTATCTTACTAATGGAATCTAGCCACATCGACTGACATTCGGCGTCGTCAAATAATATCGAGCTTTTGAGGAGATATTCGTAATACGAATCGATGCCGCCGCTAAGATGGCTATCGGTATTTGTCCACTTGCCGGTCTCGACGTTGATATTCTCGCCGACAAGCCCGATAGGCGACCGGCGTTTGTACGTCTCGACCAGCGCTCGTTTTGCTTTATCAAAATAGACTGGCTTTCCCGTCAGTTTGCTGAGCGTGCCAAACTCGATCAGCAAGGTCCCCGTCTCGGCTGGATTTGAAATAGGATCGCGGGTCTTGCCCGTTCTCAGATTAACAAACCGATACGGCATGCCGGTCGGCGAATCGAATACAGGCAGCAGACGCCGGCCGAGGTCATCCGCGAGATCGAGCAGTCGCTTGTCGTTCGTTATCTGATAGGCCGAGAGGAGGCCACCGAGTTCGCGGATAGTGATCTCAAAATTTTGGACCGTAATATCTTTATCGAATGAGAGATTTTTGACAATATATTCCCGCGTCTCGTCGGCTTCTTTCTTGAAACCCAGCAAATACAACGAATCCAGCGAATCAACCGGCGTCATCAATATCGTCGTCCCGTACCAATCGCGGCACGTCTTGCTGATAGGCTTGAGATCGTCGTGGCCCCAGCAATATTGCTTGTAGCCGTTCCAGGAGTGAAGAAATTCGGCCTTGACCTGTTCTGCCATCTTTTTCTTGTCTATTGATTGACCAATCGCGTACGAAAAGCACAGTGGAATCAGAGCAACGGTCAAACTAATCGTTGCGAGTAATCTTTTCAACGTGGCCCGACATTCTAACATTGTGTGTTCTCCATTAATCTTCCAATAGCCCGATCGCAATAAGTTTCCATTTCCCATTTTCTTTGGCCCAAGCGCTGATCCAGTTATGAATATCTGGAAAATCTTTAATATTCTTTAATTTGAAGCCAATATATCTAACATTTGGTCGCCACAGAGTTCGCCGATATTCTCCAGTTTCGTTTTCGTCAAATTTGCACATCAAGTAGCCTTTTTCGCCCGTCTTTATTTGAAGAATCTGAAATGCGTCAGTAGCCTCGATCTTGAGCCAATCTGCTTCCGGAATATCAGTTGGCCCAACGGCCGATTTTAGCGCTTCATACTTTGGAAAAACCTTAAACGCCGATGAAAATTCCTGCCTCAACAAATTGCGCCGTACTGTGGCGGAACTCGGCACTTTATGCATGTTTTTTGGCAAATCACATTTCTGGGACAATACGGGTCTCGATGCCACAGACAACATTGCTTTTCGCACGTCCCGCTTAACCAGCCAAGCTGAAAGAAACATTCTTGCTGCTGATGTCAGACCTTTATCGTAGCCAGAGTGTCGAGCATTTCCTGTCTTTTGTGCAAAAACGGGTAATCCGGTCATCGGAACCACAAATACAAATAGCAAGATCAAGCGATATCCAAGTTTCATAAGACTCCCTGCGTCCTCTCCGACCTTTACGATTAAGACCGTTCTTAATTATCGATCACCGGCTCCTGTTTCCGCGATTTCCGCCGTTCGGCTTTCCACTGTTTGCGGACGGCGTCAACATCAAATTTATCGCGTTTGTCGTCGCGCATATTCTCGATCTCGTGCTGCACGCGGGCGGCGATCAAGCGGTAGGCTTCGGTATTGGGGACGCCGGTCGTCATTTTGGCGAGCTCGTCGTATTCGAGAAACGTGCCGACCTTTGCACCGACCTTGGCACCGATGCTTTTGCCTTTCGGGAGGATCGTTCCCTTTGGAAATGCGTCGTAAGTTCCCCAGATATAGATCGGCAGAATTCCGATCTTTTGGTTAAGGGCGAGGTAGCCGATGATCGGTTTGAACTCAGCGATCCGACCCGATTCCTGACGCCCGCCTTCGGGAAAGATCAAAGCGTTGTAGCCTTCGTTAAGGATCTGGGTGACGTGGCGCAAAGATTGCCGCAGCGAACCGGTACGTTCGATCGGTACGAGCGTCGTAAAATTATTCATATACGCCCGCTTGTATTTGGTGTCGAACCAATAATCCGCCGCCGCGACCGCGACCGTCTGTTCGGCCACATCCTTACCCAACGCTTTTTTCACCAAACCAGTGTCGATATGCGAAGTATGATTCGGCGCCACGATAAAATTGACGTGCTGCGGCACATTCGATTCGCCATCGATCTTTGTATTCAAAACGCCGTCGTAGAGCGTGTCGGTCGCAAAATCGACCAGTGCGTTGCCGACCCGACGCACGATCGAGGGGATAACGATCTCGTCCTCGTCCTTTTTCTCCTCGGCCTTGGGCTCGTCGATAAGTTTTTTCGATTTATCGACACGCATGACAGCCGTTAATAGCTCACGGACCGACTGCACCTCATTCAGCGTATCCGGTGACGCGACACGCCCGCCAGCGTCCTCGACCGCCGCTTGCAGTTCGACAAACATCAGCGAATCAAAGCCGAGATCCGCCAGTTTGTCTTCCATCACGACGTCCGACAGTGGCCTGTTTGACACGCTCGCGACTATCTTGCGGATCCAGACAGCGTTGTCGTCGCCCTTGGCCTCGACGACCGTTTTGGTCTTCGATTTGGCGCGGTCTTCGAGCGTTTGCAGCATCTCGATGACCTCAGGACGCTTGACCTTGCGAGTTGCGGTCCTAGGCAGCTCGAACGGCGTAATGTGCAGCAACTTGACGCGTTTGAAGAACGCGAGCGACGCCGAAACCTCGCGAAAATGCAGTTCGATCTGCTTATTTACCTCGGCACGGGCGAGAGCGATGTCGTGTTCGTAGTCCGGCACGACAAGAGCCGCGATCTTTTCACCGCCATCGTCATCCGGCAGGCCGACGACGCTCATCTCCTTGATATAGGGCGATTTACCGTAATGGTCCTCGATCTCGTCAGGGTAGATATTCTTGCCGTTCGAATCGATAATTACGTCCTTTGACCGCCCAACGATAAACAGATTTCCGTCCTCATCGAGCCGTCCGAGATCGCCGGTTTTGAGCCACCGGTCGTTGAGTACAGCATCGGTCGCTTTTTCATTGTTGTAATAGCCGACCATCACATTCTGGCCGCGAGCAAGCACCTCGCCGACGCCGTTTTCGTCGGGCTTGTCGATCTTGACCTCGACGCCGGGCAGCGGTTTGCCAACACTGCCTCTCAATAATTTATTGCCCGGCCTTGCAACGGTGAGAACGGGCGAAGATTCCGTCAAACCGTAGCCTTCGAGCACAGTAAACCCAAGGCCATGCAGGTCTTTCTGCACCTTTTCGCTCAAAGCAGAGCCGCCCGAGATCAGGTAACGCATCTTGCCGCCCATGCCCTGATGGATCGGGAAAAACACGATCGGGCCAAGGTTGAACGGCGTGTTGTCGCGTATCCACGCGTTAAATTCGATAACGTTATCAGCCATATCGGCGATCCAATCGCCCTTTTCTCTCAAACGGGTCTTGATCCGTCGATGCAGCATTTCCCACAAAGCCGGAACACCGACGAGGCCGGTGACATGACTGTTTTCGATCGTCCGTGCGAGGTCTTCGGCGGTCAGCTCATTGAGATACGTGATCTGAGTTCCGTTCGAAAATGGCGTCAAAAACCCTGCCGAAAACTCAAACGTATGATGCATCGGCAGTACCGACAAAACGCCGTCGGTGATGTCCATATCGAGCACGCTTGAGAGCATCGAGATCATATTGACGAAATTTTTGTGCGACAGCATCACCGCCTTCGGCGTGCCGGTCGTGCCGGACGTAAAGATCAACGACGCGATTGAGTTTGAATGTATCTTCGCCGGTAGCAACGCGTTCCGCTTCGCCTCTTCTGTCTCGGACTGAATTTCAAAAACCTCGTCAAACGTCCAAACGACTGGAGGGCAAGCATCCTGCTTGCCAGTCTTTACGGAAAAAACTTCACCGAGTTTCGCTTTCAATTCAGGATTTTCAGCCGCTAATTTCGGCGAAATAACGATCGCCGAAGCCTCACCCGCCTTAGCAAACGCAATAATTTCATCCACCGACGACACCGGATCAATCGGTATCGCAGTCGCACCTGCTTTAAGAATGCCGAAATAGGTCATTCCCCATTCGGGCATGTTGTTCGAAAATAAAATGACGCGGCTCCCGCCTTCGATGCCGTTCTTGGCAAAAAAACCGGCGGCGCGAAACGTCAGTTCGTTAACATCTTCGTAGGTGTACTGCTCCTTTCGCCCACCGCGTTCGATACGCATTACAACGCGGGTGGGGAAACGCTTGACCGACGTATCGAAAAGGTCGAGCAGATCTTTGTATGTGTAGGAACGCTTTTCGACCGCCTTCAGCTCTTCCTCAAGCGTCGGCAGCACCCATTTTCGCATCCCCGGGAAATGGACATTGAGCCAATAATCGTACCAATCAAGGCGCTCGGGATACCACGGCAACAGAGCCTTTTCCTTTTCCTTAATGACCGACTGCAACGCCCGAACATTATCCGAGCGATACAGATATTCATTATCGATCATGAACGGCTTAAACATCGCAAAAGCATCCATCGTCTCTTTTGTCGTTTGTTCAAAAGCCTCGACCGATTTTTTTAGATCCGAAACAATGTTCCCGATACGCCCGCCGCCCCAACGCGGGTTGGCTTTGTCGAGCAGTCCGTCTGCCCGGCGCGCTAGTTTATTCAGCATCGGAGCCGACGCGAGATGATAGGTGCGATTGGTCACCGTCTGTGTTTCGACCATTCCGGCGAGCTTGTTGACCAGTTTGTTACCGGTCTCTTTATCCGCAAAATGCTGGCGTTTGTAGAGCCCGACGAGGCCAACGATACGCTTCATATCGTTCGGGTTCGAATCGCCCGACGACGCCTGAAACACCAGCGGAGGCTTTGGATCGACGAGGGCATTCATCGCCGCCGCGAGTATCGCTCCCGACACCATATCGACCGGAATAATGTCGAGGATCAGCTTTTCGTTAACGGGAATTATCGGCTGACCGCGAAGCGCGATCAAGATAAGCGGAGCAGTAGTCGTAAAGCCCTCGTTCCACCCGGGAAACGGATACTGATTTGAAGATTCGACGATCGAAGGCCGCACAAGAACTTTTACAATGTCATCCTGCGAAGCGATGATCTGCTCGGCAAGCGATTTTGAATAAGTGTAGATATTCGTCCAGCCCCAATACTCGGCACGCTCGGCACCAAGCTCGGTCGTTCGCTCGCGGATCCACATTTTGCGTTCGCGAAAGATGGCGGATTTCAGATCGGCCTCGTCGTCCGGATCGCGGCCTTCCTCAATAAACCGGTTGCGAGCCTGTTCGCGAAACTTTGCATGCTGTACCGCATCGTCCGCCTCCTGACGTGCCTGCTCCGACAGACGAGCGCAGTCCTCGACCTCGCGATTTACGTCAAAAACGGTTCCCGGCAGTTCATCTTTTCGCGGAAAATATCCAACCACAGGCTCGTTTTCCCAGATCGGCCCCGAGCGTTTGCCGGCGACAAAGCACGTTGAAACATGCACCAGACGCGGCTTTTTCATCATCCGGGCCATCTTGATGATGTTGTTCGACCCGACGACATTTGTCCGTAGAGCAGATTCCAGAGGCGGATTAAACGTCACGTTTCCGGCGCCATTAATAATGATGTCCGTGTCACGCATTATCTTTTTCGCTGCCGCTTCGTCGAGCCCGAGGTATTCGTTCCCGACATCGCCATTCACCGGCACGACCTTCGATTTAATAAAATCCTCAAACCCGTCACCGTATTTCTCACGCAGCGGATCAAACGTCGGTGACGTCACGATCGAAGTCCAAAACCGTATCTTCGACTCATTAGCATCCCGAGCCCGCACGGTCGTATAAACCTTCCCGATGTCCGGAAAATTATGCAACAGCATCGACAACGTGACCTTCCCCACAAAGCCCGTCCCGCCGATGAAGAAGATTTTCTTACCCTTAAATATTTCGGTTGGTGATAGTTTCATAATTGAGCTAAAACGCTCTTATCCGCGTGCTTTCTTGTTCGATGACATTAGGCCTTTTGTCGCCTTGTCAAAATCGCTTTCGATCTCGTTGTTTTTGAAATTATTATACTTTTCGTATTCCGATTCCGCTTTTTCAACGGCTAAGTGGTGGGATATTTTGCCGGCGTGATCCAGAATATTTCGGTCGTTTAGCTGGAGAAAGCCGTGCAGTTTTTCGATCCAGTCCTTCATGTACATCGGAATTCGCCGCATCGCCTGACCTTCGGCAAAAACTAGGTACTGTTCCGTAAGGTTGTTGAGGGGTGACAATTCGTCCTCATTCAGATAATTTTTGGCAATACTAACGTCCTGCTTTCGCGGTTTCGTTCCTCGCCAATTAGTAAGGCCCATGGTTGGCTTCTTGCTGTCAGCCCTTTCGACAATGATCTCGGCGGCCGTCTTTCCGGTTATCGCCCAGTGCATTTTATTTTGCACGGTTTGAAAGAACAGAATGCTGCGTTCGTCGGTCGGGTCGTAATCAGTGCTGGTCGCATAAATGTCGGTTATCTTCTGGTAAAAACGGCGTTCGGACGTTCTGATGTCCTGAATGCGTTTTAGTAATTCGTCAAAGTAATCAAAGGGAGCATCAGGATTCTTCAACCGCTCATCATCGAGCACGAAGCCTTTGACGATGTATTCTCTGATATGCTGCGTGGCCCATTGGCGAAAACGGGTCGCGACCGAGGATTTTATGCGGTAACCGACTGAGATTATTGCGTCGAGATTGTAAAATTTAGTGCGATAATTCTTGCCGTCGGCGGCAGTTATTAAGAAATCCTTAATAACTGAATCTGCCGCGAGTTCGCCTTCCTCAAACACGTTCTTGAGGTGCATGTTAATATTCGGCACAGTAGTTTGAAACAGCTCCGCCATCAGCTTTTGTGTCAGCCAGACCGTTTCGTTCTCAAGACGCACCTCTAATTTGGTCTCGCCCGACTCGGTCTGATAAATAATGAGTTGCGAACTATTTTCCACTGTTTCTAATCGGGAATCCCGACTCGTCTGACCAATTCCTTAAATCGCGGGTCGTCTCGCACGAAGTCCTAAATCTTATTGACCTTGAGGTCGACCAACCCCCAGTCACGCTCGTCATACACTTTGTTCAGATATTCGATCGTTACTTCTTTTTTTTGTAGCTTTCTTCTCGGACACCCTTTATTCCGGCAGATTCATTCGTTTCCAAAGGTCTTTGTAGCGTGAGTCCTCGCTCATCGAATTTAATGGTGGAATGAGCAGCCTAAACGGCATTGTCGGATTTCGGCTTTCAAAGTCCTTTTCCAACCAGGCAAAAACTTCTTCTTTCTCATTTAAGCCGATATACGCCCATCCAACGTCAGTTCCCTTTGCCTGTCGTTTCGAAAAAGCGGTTTTCAACTCCTCTGCGATCTTCAACGCCTCACTTCGTTTACCTGTTTGTGCAAGAACATAGCCTAGAATACCTAGCGAGCCACTATTACGATTTGATAAATCGACGGATTTTTCAGCTTCTGCCAAAGCCTCTGAATTCCGTCCTTTTTGGAAATAACTCAGGGCCAGCCATCGATGAGCGGTATACCAGTTTGGATCGAGATCGATCGAACGTTTGCATGCCTCGATCGCTGAATCCGCATCGCCTCTCACGAGATGGATCATTGCCTGATCCGAATTGATGGTTAAGGAAAGTGGATCGAGATCGTGAGCTCGCTTGTTTTCAGTCAACGCGGCATCATAGCGACCATGAATATGGAGATACTGGCCATACCATTGGTGGCCGATGGCGTAGTTTGGACTCAATTCCAACCCCCGCCTAAATTCCTTTTCCGCGTCGCGCCAATTCCACAGCCCTAACTCGGCGATCGCTAACGAAATATGTGCTTCGCCTAGTGAACCATCTATTGCTATTGCCCGCGTCGCGTAAGCTTTGGCTTGCGGCAAAAACTCACTGGATATCACGCTGCTGTAATATGGCAGCACACCGTAGCAATCGGCGAGGCCCGTGTAGGCGAGAGCAAAATTCGGGTCTTTATCTACTGCCGCTTTAAATTGCTCAATGGCTTTGTTGAGATATTCTTCTGTACGTTTGTTCCAGTAGAAACGCCCTTTCAGATAGAGCTGATAGGCCTCAGGGCTCTCGGAGTAATTCTTGGCGAATTTTTGCTCGCTTTCGCCGGATAGTTTGAGCTGCAGTTTCCTCACGATCTCGGTGACGATCTCGCGTTGGGTGGTCAATAATTCCGAAAGTTTCCGTTCATACTGCTCGCCCCACAGCGATTTGTTGGTGCGGGCATCCACGAGCTCGACCGTGATGTTCAGATTGTCGCCCCGCTTGGTAAGGCGTCCGGTCATCACCGCATCTACGCCAAGTTCGGAGGCGATCTTGGCAATATCAGTCTCCTTCCCCTTGTAACGCATCACCGAACTCGTCGGGCTAACCTTCAAATCGGGAATCTGCGTCAGGCGAAAGATCAGCGATTCCGCCAAACCGTCAGACAAATAATCCGTGTCGGCATCTGAATTTTTATTCTCAAACGGCATCACGGCGATGGAATTGATCTGCTTGGCTGGCGACAGATATTTGTAGCCGAAGAACCCACCGACAAGAATCAATACCACCACAAACAAAGCCGCCAGCGGCTTCGCCGCTCGATGTGCGGAAAGGCTATGCCTTTCCGAAAGCCCACCCATAGATTCCCGAGGCTCCGCCTCAGTTCCGCGAGGGAAGATAGCAGTTTGGTCGGTAGTACTGATCTGCGCACGAGTCGGAGCTTCGCCCGGAGCAGCCGTCGAATGCAGGATCGCAGTCGGCGGCTCATCACCAAACTGGCCGCCCGCTGACGCAGGCGGTTCTGACTTGGCCGTCGCCGGGCCTTCGAGAAGCGCATTTCCGTCATCGAGACAGTAAAACAGTGTGTCGTCGTAATAATCCCGTCTGCATTCAGGGCATCGTTTCATAATTCAACCTTCGTTGGCTGTAAATTGCCTCGTTCACGAGGCTTCCCACCCACGCGGCACTTAGCCGCGTCGTTTACGGCGTGGTCGGCGTCGGTCTAGAAATCGCGAGGGCGTTTTAACGTCCTTCTAACTTCTGGCTTTAGCCACCCGAAACCCAGTCGCTATCGCTCCCGGTTCTGACAAAACTGGCTAAAGCCACCTTTTTATAAGCCCGTTGAAACGGGCTGTTAATAAAATTTCAATCTCATACCACGCCGTAAACGGCATGGCTACTTGCCCTTCGGGTTAGCTTCGTGAACGAGGCTAAAACCCTCTCTACTCCCCTTCTTTCGGAGCCTCGACCGGACATAACTCAACCGCCTCGCGGACAGCGTGGAGTTCATCGTCAGTCTCCGGCTGCTTATAGAAATAGCTCGTGCCGCGTGTGTCGTCGAATTTGATATTGTTCGGTGCCTCTTCGAAACATGCCGAACACGCTACACAAACCTCCTGATCGATCCAAAATTTGCCCTCGGCATTTTGCGGATGTTTCATCACCCTTTCCTCCAATTCTTCGTCGCATAGCGACGGTTATGAATTTAGCCGTGGGTTTCAACCCACGGAACGTCGGAACCCAAACCCGCGTCGTGTCAGAGACGGTTGAATCACGATCACGGATTTCAATTGTCGCTACGCGACAAGATACTACCGTGGGTTAAAACCCACGGCTAAAATCAAATGTCGCTACGCGACAAGGCTCAAACCTTCGTCGCCTTTACTTCCAAATACTCCGATTCGACCTGCGTTGTGCCATCGGTCGCGTGGTTATTTTCCTCCCACAGATCTTCGAGATCTTTACGCAGAGCGGCTTGTCCGTCGGCGTCCAGCGAACCGAAGGCCTTTACCGTCGGGCCGAAAAACTCGATGAACTGCTGAACGACCTCAGCCGGGCCGAACGGATACGTAAAGTCGATCTTTCGCCGGTTCAACTGTAGATCGGAGATTCCCTCGGCAAATCGTTCCTTAACAGTGTTCTCGGTTCCCCACATAAGCGGCGAAATTATTCCCGGCGGGGGCGGAACATGTTTAGCTCCGGTCTTGAACATCTGTCCGGTAAACGCCTCAGGCGTCCAGTTTGCCATCGCGATCAAGCCGCCCGGTTTGCAGACACGTTTTAGCTCGCTCGCTGTCACATCCGGCCTAGGTGCAAACATCGCTCCGAACATCGTTATCACGACGCCAAAGCTCCCGTCTGTGTAAGGCAAAGCCTCAGCGTCGCCGACCTCAAAAACGGCGTTGACGCCTGTCGCAGCGGCCCGTGCCTGTGCCTGCTCGATCAGATTCGGAGCGATGTCGATACCCGTCACATCAGCACCAAGCTTTGCCGCCGGGATCGCGAGATTTCCCGTCCCGCACGCAACATCGAGCACACGCATCCCCGGCTTGAGGCCCAGACGTGCTACAAACTCCTCAGCCCCGGCCTCGATCGACCTCGCGATCACACCAAAATCACCCGCGATCCACGTCGCCCGCAAACGGCTCTTCAAAGCCTCCATCTCAGTCGTCATCTCTGTGCTTTCCATATCAGTCCTCCCTATTCTTTCGGTTGCTTTTCGTCCCACGGTTCGTCGCAGAAATCGCCCATTGTTCCCTCGATCCATTCAAGAGCCTCGGCCTCAGCTTCCAGATCAGCGGCCATTTCCCGATAGCTCTTTTCTAATTCGTCTTCCATCACTAACTCATCAAAACCTGTCGCAATTTTGCGCCCAAAAGAACGTTTCTAATTCCCGCACTGATCCTTATTCCCGAAATTATCCGGCTCACGGCTCCAGCCGATCAGGCCGCGGGAATTTCTCACCTTTACCCACCAGACGGATTTAGGTTCCTTTACCTGGCGAAACGTGGCCTCGTCGTAGGTCTCTTCTTCGGTGATCCTGCCCCTGTACCAGACGCGATGAAAGCCTTCGCCACGGTAGGTCAGCAGGTACAGCGTGTCGCCCGGTTGTGCGGTTAATTTGCCGATCTTTGTTCGTTTTAGCACGCGCACCTCACCGGGCTGTGAGGTTATGACGACACCGGTCAATCCTTTTACACGTTCGCCTTTTTTTAGGCGAAACGCGACCGATGAACTATCACGCATCGCCGAACCGATCGTCGTCGCCTTATCAACCGTCCAATCGCGATAGGTGCAGCATTCGAA
>JANYIL010000248.1 GCA_025362075.1 Chloracidobacterium sp. | reverse complement strand
CCGCGAAGCCCTCGGAGTGACTTACGGCGTCGTGCTCACGCCTCTGCGAGACGGCGCCGGGCAGGTCATCGGAATGGTGGCGGCCACCAGCGATTTCAGTGCCTCTCGGTCTTCCGAGCGACGGTCTTTCGTTTGGCAAGCTCTGATTGCGCTCTTCGCGATCGTCCTTTTGGCCGGCGTCATCCTGATCGTCATTCGCGGTACCCTGCTGCGCCCCCTCGAGTTCATCACCTCCCGATTCGCTACTCTATCGACCGGTGACGAGAGCGACGAGATCCCCGAGTCCGACGCGCTGTGTGACGAGTTGAAGGGCCTTGCCGAACATTACGAGAAGCTCCGCGCGGCCAAAAATAAGGAGGCTGAATGAGAGTCTCTATTTTGTTGCTCTTATTCCTTGCCGCACAAATGGTTGCGGCGCAGCAGCCTCCGACCAGCGTCGCTTCGCCGGCCGGCAGTAACCCTGGTGCGGCTAAACTGACGGCTCAGCTACCGGCACAAGACCTGACAAAGCTGCCAATGGGTAAGGGGCTTCCGGTGACGGTGCGGGTGGGGATCGACTTTCAAAGAGTAACTGCGTTTGATGATAATGAAGGCACCTTTACCGGCACCGTCGATATGCGGCTCCGCTGGGAGGACCCTCGCCTGCGCTACCCTGCGGAAACGATCCCACGGGGGTTTCAGGAGTACAGGGGGCCAGAGGCTGAACAGAAGATGAAAGAGGTCTGGACGCCGCCGGTCGACTTTACCAACCTCAAAGGACCGCCGTCGTATCAGGCGACCAGCCTCCGCATTTTCCCTGGCGGCCGGGTCGAGGTGATGCAGCGTACAACCGGGCAGTTTGCTATTCCCATTGACGCCGGCGCCTTTCCGTTTGATAAACAAACGCTGAGCGTCGATGTCACGGTGCGCCGTGAAACCACCGGCGAAGTTTCGCTCGTGGTCTTGCAGGAAGACATCGACTTCAGCCGCCCGGCACAAGACCTCGTCATCGATGGGTGGACTCCCGGTCTTGTCAGCATCAAGAGATACACTGAGCCAGGCTGGTACGGAGAGTTTCACTCGGGTTTGGACGTGGGGCTCACGGTAGCCAGGAACGCCGGACGGGTCATCGGAATAGTTTTCATTCCGCTCCTGGCCGCGCTCTTTATTCCCATGCTTGCAATTTGGATGAACAGCACCGAAGAGGGAGAGTTCCAGATCGATACCTTTGAGCTGGCCAATATCGTTGTCGGGGGCTTATTCGCCGTCATTGCCCTCAACTTTACGATCAACTCAATTTATCGTTCCGTATCCACAGGCGATAACACCGTCACGCGATTGTTTGCCCTGAACTATGTGGCACTGGGCCTGGGTCTTGCCGTAGTGGTCCTGCTCTATCGTTACAACGTTGCGAAGCGGCTCTTTGGGCGATATGTTCAGGAGCAGGTTTACGGTTACCTGTCATGGGCTGTCCCGCTGTTGGCCTTTGGTACAGCGCTCACCTTCATTTTTGTCGCGGCGTCATAAGATCGTAATTTATTAACCACGAAACCACACGAAATAGCACGAAATAAAGAAAAATGCCTTTATTTTAGTGTGATTTCGTGTGTTTTCGTGGTTACAATTCTTCGGATTTCGACTCTTCGGTCGCTACTTCGACACAACGTTTCCGTCGACATCCAGATAGACCATCGGCCAGCCGAGTTCCTTGAGGCCCGGCTCGACTACCTTTTTATCACCGACGATGACTATCGCCATCTTCGACGGGTCGAGGTATTTGTTCGCAACCCGATTTACATCATCGGCCGTAACCGCATTGATCTTTGCGATGTAATCGTTAAAGTACGAATCCGGCAGGCCATAAACTACCAGGTTGGCAAGCTGTCCCGAAATACCTCCGACCGTCTCAAAACCGGCAGGAAAGCGGCGAATAAACCCTTGTTTATTCACATCGAGTTCGGCCTGAGTGATTGGACGCGTGCCGCGCATACCGTTGAGCTCTTTCAGGAATTCTTGGACCGCCTCTTTTGTCGAGATGGTCTGGATCTCGCCCGATGCCGAGAACGGACCGGCCCCGCGTCTCGGCGTAAACCGGCTGTAGGCTCCGTAGGTATAGCCTTTGTCTTCGCGAAGGTTCATGAAAAGACGGGCTGTACCGCCGCCGCCGAGGATCGAGTTCATCACCTGGACCGCGTAGTAATCCGGATTGCTGCGTTCGATGCCGACCGCTCCTATCGAGACCGACGACTGGGCGGCTCCCGGTTTGTCGACGATATAGATGGCCGGTTTTGCGGCCATGTGCTGGTCGGACATGCTTGCGGCTTTGACATCTCCCGCCTTCCATCCGGCAAACGCCTTTTCAAGCCGTGCCGTGATGTCAGCGGATTGGACGTCCCCTACCACGATCAGGGTTGCGTTGTTAGGACGGTAATTTGCGTTGTAAAAATTCGCGAGATCGTCACGACCCATCGCCGCTACTGTCTTTTCATCGCCCGAAAGCTGACGCCCGTAGGCCTGATCGCCATAGAGCACCTTGTCGTAAACGACACCGGCGACCGCTGTAGCACTGGCTTTGCGCTGCCGGAATGAATTCAACGTTCGTCCCTTGAGCGACTTGAATTCAGTGTCGGGGAAAGCAGGATTCACGACCTCGTCTGCGAAATAACCGAGGGCAGGATCGAGGTTTTTTGTGAGGGTCTGCATCGACACGGTGGACGAGTCGAACGACGCCCCGGCACCTACGGAGGCCCCGATAGCCGCAAGCCCATTCGAAATATCAAGCGCCGAACGGGTCTTCGTTCCCTGGTTGAGCATAGAGGCTGTCATCGACGCAACGCCTGATTTGTCGCCGCTTTCAAGCGCACCGCCGGCATTGATGACAAGATTCATCGAGACGATGGGCAGTTCGCTCTGACGCACGATCCATACATTGAGGCCATTAGAAAGCTTTGTTTTCTCGATCGCCGGTAGGGTGAATTTCGGATCCGGGCCGACCTTTGGCAGCATTGCTTCCTGCTTTGCTATCAACGCCGTATCTTTTTTCTTTGTCTCGGTCGATGCGGGTTTGTCGGTCTTGGCGGGCGCGGGAGGCGTTTTTGCCGGGACCGCCGTCAATACCAGATGGTTTGCGCCAAGGTATTTATTTGCTACCCGTTTTACGTCATCAGCAGTAACCTTTCGATACCGGTCAATGTTAGCCTGGAAATAATTTGGCTGACCAAGATATCCGGCATAATTTGCCAAGGCGCTGCCTTTGCCGAAGACTGTCTGGAGGCCATAGATCGCCTGGGCCTCACGTTGTGTGATAGAACGGGTGATCTCGTCCGGGGTCGGGCCATCTTTCTTGATCCGCTCCAGCTCGGTGTTGATCGCACTCTCGATCTCATCGAGTGTCTTGCCCGGCCGGGCAATAGCGGAGATCTGGAAAAGTCCGGCAATCTCGCTGGTGTTATTACTGGCCTGGACATTAGCTACAAGCTCATTCTTGTAGAGAAGGTTGCTCTGAAGGCGGGAGCCGCGTCCATTGGACAAGACGCTGGCAAGGATATCGAGCGGAGCTTCGTCAGGTGCATACTGCGGGATGGATGCCCAGCTAAGAGAGATCCGCGATGCATTGGCGAATGGGTCCTCGTGCGATTTTCGTATTACGCTTGAGAGCTGAGGCTCGGGAACGTTGGGCCGGACAATGGGTTTACCGGCCTTTATCTTGCCAAAGTACGTTTCGATCCACGCCATTGTCTGCTTCTCGTTAAAGTCGCCAGATATCGCCATGACTGTATTATTCGGTACATAGTATGTCCGGAAGAACGATTTGATGTCATCTATCGAGGCGGCCGACAGGTCCGCCATGGAGCCGATCACGTCCCAGCGATAAGGGTGGCCCTCAGGATACATGACTTCGAGCTGCATCTCCGACATAGCGCCGTACGGTACGTTATCGACGCGTTGGCGACGCTCATTTTTCACGACATCGCGCTGGTTGTCGAGCTTTGCCTGGTCCATCGCGGCGAGCAAGTTGCCCATGCGGTCGGCTTCCATATAGAGGGTGCGTTCAAGCATGTTTGTCGGGATCGTCTCGAAATAGAACGTCCGGTCCTGATCCGTGGTTCCGTTGACGCTGCCGCCCATCTCATCGACCGCACGCCAACCGTCAATATAATTCCCGGAGCCCTGGAACATCATATGTTCAAACAGGTGAGCGAAACCGGTGCGGCCGGGAGCCTCGTTCT
>JANYIL010000218.1 GCA_025362075.1 Chloracidobacterium sp. | reverse complement strand
GCAGGCCACGAGGTATTTGGCCTCGATAGTTTCGGTTTTGCCGTCGGCCGTTTTGATCGTGGCGGTTACGCCGGCTTGCGTCTGCGTAAAGCCTTCAAGCTCGGTCTGCCATCTGATTTCCTGGCCATGTGACCGAATATGATCATCGAGCAGCGTTTCGTGCTTGCCCTGTTCGACGATCAGTACGTAAGGATAAGGGCTGAGGCCTTCGCCGATGTTCTTGAACTCAGCCTCGCCGCGAACCTTTCCGGCGGCAAACATACGGACCTTTTCGACAACGGCACCCTGGGCGATCAATTTATCGGCGAGACCGATCTGCTCATAGATCTCAAGCGTCCGGGCCTGAACGCCGATCGCCTTGGAGTAGGGTGTTGTGGTTTCCTTATTGTCTAGGATGATGAAATCGACGCCGTATCGGATCAACTGACAGGCCAGCGCAAGTCCAGTCGGGCCGGCACCGATAATTAGAACATCTGTCTGCATTTCTGCATTTTAAACCCTTTGAAATAATTTACAAATTGGCGACAAAGTATAAAATTAGTAGTCCATCAACCAAATATGAAACCGAATAATAAGGCCGCCATTTACGCCTTGCTGACCATCTGCCTCCTTTTGCCGCTGCACGCATTCGCGGGCGGCGTGGACGATTACGTTAAAGCACGGATGGCGGAAAACCACGTTCCCGGCGTAGCGGTTGCGGTTATAAGCAAAGGCCGCGTTGTAAAGATAAAAGGCTACGGCGTTGCGAGCCTCGAATTCAATGTGCCGGTCACCCCGCAAACGGCGTTTGAGATCGGATCGGTCTCAAAGCAGATGACTGCCGCCGCGATCATGCTGCTCGTCGAGGAAGGCAAGATCAACCTTGACGATCCCGTCTCGAAATATCTGCGAAACACGCCGGACGCGTGGAAGGCGGTTACGATCCGTCATCTGCTGACGCACAGCTCAGGCGTCAAGAGCTATACAAGTCTTGAGGGTTTTGAGCTGCTCAAGCGGATGAAGGTCGACGATTTTATCGAAAAACTCGCGCCGGAGCCGCTGGAATTTACGCCCGGTGAGAAGAACATTTACAGCAACAGCGGCTTTTCCATACTCGCCTATGTGATCGAGAGCGTTTCGGGTAAGCCGTATATGGATTTTATGCGGGAACGCATCTTTACACCGCTCGGCATGAAGACCTGTACCGACCGCGACCCGCAGATCATAGTGCCAAACCGCGCGACCGGCTATGAATGGACCGGCGAACGCTTTACCGGCCGTTCGTGGGACCTGACCGACCTAAAAGGTGCGGGCACGATCGTTTGCACTATCAATGATATGGTCAGTTGGGACCAGGCCCTGCGGGGCGATAAGTTCCTCAGCCCGGCGAGCCGCAAGGCGATCTGGACAAAATTTACCTTTAACAACGGTCAGCAATCGCCCTACGGTTTTGGCTGGCGTATCTCCGATATTCGCGGGCATAATCTGATCGGCCATACGGGACAGACCGCCGGATTTGCCGCGGCAAATTTTCGCTATGTCGATGACGACACCGCGGTTATCGTCCTGACAAACAATGGCGAGCAAGGCCTCGGCGGTGTGATCGCGACCGGTGTCGCAAAGCTCTACATCCCTTCGATGTCGCTTAGGGCGATGAAAGCGGTCACGGACACCGAACGCGGTCGGACGGAAAGGGTTTTGAAAGCCCTGAACTCGCGTCTCGCAAACAAACCCGAGGCCGAACTCATGACTCCCTCGCTAATACAGTCGCTTTCCAGCCAGCGTGCCAGAAAGGCAAACGAACGGATTACAGCATTCGGACTGGTTAAAACTTTCATTTTGGTAGGCGAAGAGAGCACGGATGGCAAGAAGACATATTTTTACCGTGCGGATTCAGGCAAAAGGATATTTCTCTGGCGTGTGGCGTTTGATAGCAATGGCCGCATTTCTGAAATGACGCTCGACGAGGAAGAATAGGTCAGCTTACTGAGAGACCTCGAATCGCCTTACGACGCGACAGAATTAAAAACTCAGGATCAACGCCTCGTCTTTAACTTCTACCAAGGAGCTGCCGCCATCGGCGAGTTTGCCAAAGAGTATCTCGTTGGCGAGTGGTTGTTTGATCTTTTCGTGGATGAGCCGCGACATCGGTCGGGCCCCGTAACGCGAGTCGAAACCATTTTTCGCAAGCCATTCGCGAGCCTCTTCGGTGAGCTTTACCAAAACGCGCTTTTCTGCAAGCTGGCCGTTCAGCTCGTTGATAAATTTATCAACGATCAGCTTGATGACGTCCATATCGAGCGCTTTGAACGGCACCCACGCGTCGAGGCGGTTGCGAAACTCGGGCGTGAATGTGCGTTCGATCACGCCTTTTGCGTTACCCTTGGTGTCCGAACTATTGCGGAAACCCATGCCGCCAGATGACAGCTCGCGGGCACCGGCATTGGTGGTCATTATCAGGATGACGTTGCGAAAATCGGCCTTTTTGCCATTGTTGTCCGTGAGCGTCGCCGAATCCATGACCTGCAACAGCAGATTAAACAGATTCGGGTGCGCCTTTTCTATCTCGTCAAGCACAAGAACGGCGTGCGGCGTCCGCATGATCGCCTCAGTCAAGAGGCCGCCCTGGTCAAAGCCAACGTATCCCGGCGGGGCACCGATCAGCCGCGACACCGTGTGCGGCTCAGCGTATTCGCTCATGTCAAAACGGATAAACTCGACGCCGAGTATCTCAGCGAGCTGTTTCGAAACTTCGGTTTTACCGACTCCAGTCGGGCCTGAGAACAGGAAAGATCCCACGGGTTTCTCTTGCGCACCGAGACCGGCACGCGATATCTGGATCGCATCGACGATCGCATCGATCGCTTCGTCCTGGCCAAAGATCGCCTTTTTAATGTCTTCGCGCAACGTTCTTAAACGAGACCTTTCGTCGGCCACGACGGTTTTCGGTGGAATCTTGGCCATGCGGGCGATCGTGTTTTCGACCATTTGAACCGTCACTTTTTTTGGTCGGCGGCTAGCGGGCAGCAACTTGACCGAGGCACCGACTTCGTCGATCACATCAATGGCCTTATCCGGCAAAAAGCGGTCGTTTATGTATTTACCTGCCAGATCGGCCGCAGTTTTTAGGCTGTCGTTACCGTATTTGACACCGTGGTGCTGCTCGTAAAATTTCTTAAGCCCCTTTAATATTTCGTATGTCTCAGCGACCGTAGGCTCGTTGATATCGATCCGCTGAAAACGTCTCGCAAGGGCCCTATCGCGGTCAAACGCAGCCTTGTACTCGGCATGCGTCGTCGACCCAATGCACCGCAATTCGCCTGCGGCGAGGGCGGGTTTGAGAATGTTTGACGCGTCCATCGAGCCGCCCGAAACGGCTCCCGCACCGACGATCGTATGAATTTCGTCGATGAAAAGGATGGCGTTCTCCTCTTTTTTTATGTCGTTAATTATCGCCTTGAACCGCTGCTCAAAATCGCCTCGATAACGCGTACCCGCAAGTACCGCACCCATATCGAGAGCGAAAACCTTGGCCCCCTGGAGGACCTCGGGCACGTTGCCCTCGCTGATCTTGAGCGCCAAGCCCTCGGCCAACGCGGTCTTACCGACACCGGGTTCGCCGACATAGAGAGGGTTATTTTTCTTTCGGCGACAGAGGACCTGGATCGTGCGTTCGATCTCCTGCGCACGGCCAACGATCGGGTCTATCTCGCCGCGCGCCGCCTTTGCGACCAGCTCGACGGTAAAGCTTTCGAGTGGCTTCTTACGCTGCTGCGTTCCGGGCCCTTCCAGCTCTTCGTCATCGACGCCATCGGCGAGTGGCTCGCCCGAGTCTACCTTTGATATGCCGTGAGAAATATAATTTAGGATATCGAGCCGCGTAACACCCTGTTGATGCAATAGATACACGGCATAGGATTGTTCGGTTTGGTATAGTGCGGCCAGAATTTTCCCGCCATCCACAGCACCCTGTCCGCTGCCCTCGGCCTGTAAGACAGCGTACGAGATCGTCGATTGAAATGTCGCCGTCAGCTCCGGCATGCCCTTAAAATTTGGTGGCATTTTTTCGATGACGTTGTCGAAATACTCCTGTAGTGCCCGCCCCACCTCATCGATCTGGGCCCCGCAATTAAAAAGTATCTCGCGCGCCGCCGCATCCTCGAGCAGCGCGAATAGCAAATGCTCGAGCGTTACAAATTCATGCCGGTGCTTGACGGCCTCATCGACGGCAAAGCTCAGTGTTTCTTCTAATTCGCGGGTTAACATCGTAGGTATATCTTAACAGTTTTCGACCGATTGAAAAAAGAAATCCTTGTTCAAATTATACAAATCTAACGCCTTCCGAATGTATTATAGAAACATAAGTGTTGTATGGGATGCCGGTAGGGTTGTAGACGTATCGCATTGCGGCTTCGACGCTCTCGGCGATGCTTTCACTCTCGCTCAGCATAAAAACCGACGGGCCGGAGCCCGAAATACCGCCGCCAAACGCACCGGCCGCGAGGCTTGCGGCCTTGACCTCGTCAAATTTCGGGATCAGCGATTTACGGACCGGTTCGACGATCGTGTCTTCCATCGAACGGGCAAGCAGGCCGTAATCGCCTTGTGCGAGAGCGGCAACGAGCGAGCCGAGATTGCTCCAATTGCGGATCGCTTCCTTTAGCGGCACCTCTTTTGGCAAAATGGAGCGGGCCTCGGATGTTTTGATCTCGATCTGCGGATGGATAACCGTTGCGCAAAGCGGCGGAAAATCGATCGAGACGATATCCAGCGGCTCGGTTGAGCGAACGAGCGTAAAACCGCCATAAATACACGGAGCGAGATTGTCCGCGTGGCGTGAGCCCGAGGCAAGCGTCTCGCCGGCCATTGCAAATTCGACCAGCTCCGTCTTCGAGAAGCGGTCATCCAGCAAACGGTTTGCCGCAACCACGGCTCCGCAGGCGCTTGCAGCGCTCGACCCGATGCCGCTGCCGGGCTTGATATTCTTGGTTATCTCGACCTCAAATCCGTGGTCCAGGCCGGCGGCGGCGATCAGGGCATTCAGCGCGACACCGGCGACATTTTTTGTGGGGTCGGTCGGCAGGCCGTAGTCGTCGTGGTTGATGATCCGTACGACCTGCTCCTTGCTCCGCCTTATGGTCATCTCGTCACACGGTTCCGCGAGAGCAAAGCCGAGACAGTCGAACCCGCAAACGACGTTTGAAACTGTGGCAGGAGCTAAAACCTTAACTTCATTCATATTTTCGCGAAACAGTGCGAAACGTTATAAAATCTATCATTTGATAAGTTTGTATAGATAACGCTTAGCCGAATGCATTACTTTAGCACAAACGAGAGGTCGCCTCATGTCTCATTCCGCGAGGCCGTAATAGGTGGCCAGCCGGATGACAAGGGGCTGTACTTTCCGTCCGAGATCCCAAAACTCAGCGACGGTTTCCTTGCCGATCTCAAAAATCTGTCGAATGAGCAGATCGCGTTCGACGTGATTCGCCCGTATGTCAATGGCGAGATTCCGGATGACGTGTTGTTCGGGGTATGCGCGGAGACGGTCAATTTTGAATTTCCGCTCTTATCCATAACGAAGCGGATATCGACGCTCGAGCTTTTTCACGGGCCGACGCTCGCGTTCAAAGATGTCGGGGCGAGGTTTATGAGCCGGTGTTTGCGGCACTTTTCAAGCGATCCCTCGGAAAAAACAATAGTTCTGGTGGCCACTTCGGGCGATACCGGGGGCGCCGTTGCGGCCGGTTTTCATGGCGTTGAGGGAATTGAGGTCGTAATACTGTACCCGAAAGGCAAGGTCAGTAAGATTCAGGAATTACAATTGACAACCTTAGGCGGAAATGTAACTACATTGGAATTACATGGTACGTTCGACGATTGTCAGGCATTAGCCAAACGTGCTCTCGCAGACGCTGATCTGTCGACCAAGGTAAATCTGACATCCGCAAATTCGATCAACGTGGCGCGCTGGCTGCCGCAGCAATTTTATTATTTTTACGCATTGAAACAATGGGACGGCGAGCCGCCTGTCATCTCGGTGCCGAGCGGCAATTTTGGCAATCTGGCCTCGGGTATCCTCGCCCATACTTCCGGCCTGCCCGTAAAGCAATTTATCGCGGCCTGCAATGCAAACGATGTCGTCCCTCGCTTCTTGCAGACCGAGGATTATCAACCGAGGCCGTCGGTCGCAACGCTGTCAAATGCAATGGACGTGGGTGCCCCGAGCAATTTTGTCAGAATACTGGAGATATTCGGAAACGATTTTCTTGAGCTGGCCTCAAAGCTTGAGGCAGTGAGCATTACGGACGAGATAACCGCCGACACAATGCGTCAGGTCTATAAAAAATACGAGTACATTTTAGATCCGCACGGAGCTGTCGGGTACCGGGCCTTAGCCGACTATCTGGACGAACATCCGGACGGGCGGGGAATCTTTCTCGAAACCGCTCACCCGGTAAAATTCGATTCGGTAAATGACATTATCGGCACGCGAACGGCGGTTCCCCCGGCGGTAGAGGATCTATTTTCAAAGGAAAAGCAGAGCATCGAGATGGGCGATGATTACGGCTTCCTACGTGAAGTTTTGTTGAGCAGGATATGAGAGTTTTAAAATTCGGCGGTTCGTCAGTCGGCAGCGTCGAGGCAATTAAGAAGGTGGTAGAGATCATCCGCGAAACGGCCGCGACGGAGGAATGCGCGGTCGTTTTGTCGGCGATGCAGGGAACAACCGATGCATTGATCGACGCCGGGCGTACCGCCGAACGCGGCGACGACGGATACATCGAGATATTGAGCAATATCTCGGACCGGCATATCGCCACAATTCGCGAGCTTTTCGCCGATGAGTCCGATCTCCCGGTATTAGATTTTGTCGAAACCGCGATTAAAGAGCTGGAAAATCTCTGCGAAGGCGTCAGACTCGTTCGCGAGTTGTCGCCCAAAACGCTCGACCGTATTCTAAGCTTTGGCGAACTCGTTGCGTCCCGGATTGTCTCGGCAAAGCTCAGGACGGCCGGGTTGGACAATGATTGGACGGACAGCCGTCTGGTCATTCGCACCGATTCTAATTATGGCTTTGCCGCGGTTGATTTTGCGGAAACTGGTAGATGTATCAAAGAAAATCTTCAGAGATCGAAAGCCCGGCTGCACATATTTCCGGGTTTTATTGCGTCCGACCTCGGCGGCAATACGACAACTCTGGGACGGGGCGGTTCGGACTATACGGCGGCGATAATCGCGGCGGCTGTCGATGCCGATGTCCTCGAGATTTGGACGGACGTCTCAGGAATGATGACCGCAGACCCGCGATTTGTCCGCAATGTCAGGCAGATCTCGAACATTACCTATCGCGAGGCGATGGAGCTGTCGCATTTTGGTGCAAAGGTGATCTACCCGCCGACGATCCAGCCCGTAATGACAAAGGGGATACCGATCCTCGTCAAGAATACGTTCGAGCCCGCACACCCCGGCACCCTGATCGAGGCCGAGCCGTCAGGGGAAAAGGACATGGTCCGTGGCATCACCAGCATCGACAAAATAACGGTGCTCAGTCTCGAGGGCAGCGGAATGGTCGGTATTCCGGGGTTTTCCAAGCGGCTATTTGACGCTCTGTCACGCGCCTCGATCAACGTGATCCTCATTACGCAAAGCTCGTCCGAACATTCGATCTGTGTCGCGATCGGGGAAAAGTACGCCGAGACCGCCAAACAGGCCGTCGATCTCGAATTCGAATACGAGATCCATTCCGGCAAGATCGAGCCGCTTAAGGTCGAGAGCGGATTCTCGATCCTCGCTCTCGTCGGTGACAACATGAAGGCCCACACCGGTGTCAGCGGTAAGATGTTCACAACGCTCGGCCACAACGGTATCAACATCACCGCAATCGCTCAGGGGTCGAGCGAGCGGAACATTTCGGCGATCATTGCTTCGAAAGACGTGCGAAAGGCTGTAAATACGCTGCACGAGGAATTCTTC
>JANYIL010000206.1 GCA_025362075.1 Chloracidobacterium sp. | reverse complement strand
ACGACGACATTCACATGCACGCACACGTACACGCCGTGCACATGATGCTCTGAAAACACCACAGTTTTATACCGACAAGGATTCGGGTGAAACGAAACAGCCGCACCGCATTGATCCTAAGACCGGTATGTACAAGGGTCGGCAGATTATCGATGTCAAAGACGCCGAATAGACCTTTTGAAATTTACGAATTTTTGAGTTCTAATTCTAATCAATGACAGCACAAAACGCGGGAATCATCGGGATGGGACACTCTTATCCGGAAGGCATTTTAACGAATGCCGATCTGGAAAAGATGGTCGATACAAACGATGAGTGGATAACCACCCGCACCGGCATCAAGCAGCGACATAAGGCGGCCGATAACGAATATACTTCGCAATTCGGCACTAAAGCTGCGATGCAGGCTTTGGAGCGCTCCGGACTCGAACCAACCGACATCGACATTATCGTCTGTGCAACGACGACGCCTGATCAGATTATGCCTTCGACAGGGGCGTTGATACAGTCCCAGATAGGTGCGACAAATGCGGCGGGAATGGACGTTTTTGCAGCCTGTTCCGGATTTATTTACGGCATTACGATGGTCGAATCGATGATCAAAACGGGCCAGATTCGATACGCTTTGGTGATCGGCGCCGAGGTTTTGACCAAATACGTCGATTACACCGACCGCGGAACCTGCGTGATATTCGGCGACGGAGCTGGCGCCGCTGTTCTCGGGCCGGTGCCGGTAGGCAAAGGGATTCTCGCTACCAAAATCAAATCCGACGGGCGTTACGAGGAGCAATTGTATTGCCCCGGCGGCGGAACTAAGCTTGGTACAACTCACGAAACCATCGAAAACCGCGACCACTTTTTCAAGATGAAGGGCAACGAACTTTTCAAGGTTGCGGTGCGCTCGATGGCTGATATTTCGGCAGAGATGGTTGAGAAAGCCGGTTACACAGTCGAAGATATTGATATCGTGATCCCGCATCAGGCAAATCAGCGTATAACGGACGCCGTCGCGTCGCGTCTAGGTGTGCCGGAAGAAAAGGTTTATTCGAATATAGCGGAAATGGGCAATACGTCGTCCGCGTCGATCCCGATCGCGATGGACGAATGCATCCAATCCGGCCGTATTCACGAGGGAAGCCTTGTGCTGCTGACCGCATTCGGTGGCGGCGTGACGTGGGGCGGAACGGTAATTCGATTTTAGTTTGGAGTTCCTGCTTTAGCAGGCAATTTGCTGCGGGAGAAGCCGCCTAAAGGCGGAACTCCGAACGAGTTATGGCGAAGATCGCGTACATTTTCCCTGGACAAGGCTCACAAGCAGTAGGAATGGGGAAAGACTTATTTGATAATTTTGCTGCGGCCCGCGAGGTTTTTGAGGCGGCGGATGAGACTCTCGGATTTTCGCTGTCGGAAATGTGTTTCTCGGGTGACGAGGCCGATTTGCAACTGACTGCCAACACGCAGCCGGCGATACTTACGGCGTCTGTTGCTGCATTTCGTGCGGTCGAATCGGAAGGTTTGCCGAAACCAGATTTTGTTGCCGGACACAGCCTAGGTGAATATTCGGCGTTGGTTGTGGCTGGCGTTATTGATTTTTCCGCCGCTGTTAGAACCGTTCGCAAACGGGGAACATATATGCAAGACGCTGTTTCGGTCGGTGTCGGGGCAATGGCGGCAATCCTTGGGTTAGACGTTGCGACTGTCGAAGCCGGATGTGCGGAGGCGGCACAGGGACAGGTTTGCAGTCCGGCGAATATTAATTCGCCGTTGCAGATTGTGATTGCCGGAAACTCCCAATCTGTCGACCGCGCGTGCGAGATTTTGAAAGAAAAGGGTGCAAAACGGGCGATCAAACTGAACGTCTCGGCACCTTTTCATTGTGCGTTGATGATGCCGGCACAGGAGCGACTTGCGGCTGATCTGGCCGGACTGGAATACGGCGATTTCGCGTTTCCGATCTTGCATAACGTCGATGCGGATGTAAATAATGACGCTTCGGCAGTTTGCGATAGATTGACGCGGCAGGTGTCGTCGCCGGTGCGTTGGTTGCAAACGATCGAGAATATGGTTGGGAGCGGTGTAGAAAAGTTTGTAGAGATCGGGCCGGGGAAGGTTTTGACCGGGCTTGTGCGGCAGATCAACAAAGAAGTTGTTTATGCCAACATTGAGAATTCAGAAGGGTTAAGAAATACTATAGAAACGCTATAATCAGGATAATAAGGAGAAAATATGTCAGAAGTTCAAGATAAGATCAAACAGATAATCGTCGACGAGTTAGGTGTGGACGAAGCAGAAGTTACCGAAAATGCACGCTTTATCGAAGATCTCGGTGCGGATTCGCTCGACCTCGTCGAACTCGTGATGCGTTTTGAAGAGGAATTTGATATCGAAATTCCTGACGAAGACGCAGAAAAGATCCAGAGCGTTCGCGATGCTTACGCGTACGTAGAACAGCACAAAGCAGCCTAATTGTTAATGGTGAACGGTGAATGGTGAATGATGAAAGGTTTTTTCATTCACCATTCACCGTTCACCATTCACCATTAAATTATGAAACGTCGAGTAGTGGTTACAGGGCTCGGTTTGGTCACAGCCGTCGGAAACGACGTGCCGACGACTTGGCGCGCGTTGATGAATGGCGAGAGCGGAGCGGATTACATTAAGAAATTTGATGCCGAACGATATTCGGCCCGATTTGCGTGCGAGGTCAAGGATTTTGATCCGCTTAGTTTCCTCGATAAAAAAGAAGCCCGGCGGATGGGAGCTTTTACGCATTTTGCTTTGGCTGCTTCGGACGAAGCGATGAAGCACAGCGGCCTGGTCATTGACGAAACGAATGACGAGATGGTCGGAACGTATATCAGTTCCGGCATAGGCGATTTTTGGGCGATCGAGCGAGAGCATGAAAAGCTGCTAAATTCCGGTCCCGACCGTGTTTCACCCTTCTTTATCGTGTCGGCGATCGTCAACCTGGCTTCCGGCAACGTCTCGATCCGTCACGGTGCCAAAGGGCCGAATTCAGCAACGGCGACGGCCTGTTCGGCAGGTGCACACGCGATCGGCGACAGCTTTCGCATCATTGAACGCGGCGACGCCGACGCGATGATCTGCGGCGGTGCGGAAAGCGCGATCACGCCGATGTCAGTGGCGGGATTTGCTTCGATGCGTGCGCTTTCGACGCGAAATGACGATCCGAAGCATGCTTCGCGTCCGTTTGACGCGACTCGTGATGGATTTGTCATTGGCGAAGGTGCCGGCCTGCTGATCCTCGAAGAATTGGAATTCGCGAAGGCCCGCGGTGCCAGTATTCTTGCGGAGATCGTGGGTTACGGCATGAGCGGCGACGCTTTTCACGTGACTATGCCGGACGAGACCGGGTCAGGTGCGATCCGCGTTATGCAGCGTGCGTTGAAAGATGCCGAATTGTTCCCTGAGCAGATTGGCTACATTAACGCTCACGGCACATCGACGCCATACAACGATAAATTTGAAACGCTGGCGATCAAAAAGGTTTTTGGCGAATACGCATACAATATCCCTGTCAGCTCGACCAAATCGATGACGGGCCACGCCCTCGGTGCCGCCGGTGGACTCGAGGCCGTCTTTTCCGTCAAAGCTATGATGGAAAACGTACTACCGCCGACGATCAATTACGAATTTCCCGATCCCGATTGTGACCTGGATTACATACCGAACGCTCCGCGTGAGGCTAAGGTCGATTATGTCCTTTCGAACAATTTCGGTTTCGGCGGGACGAACGCGTGCCTGATCTTTAAGCGATACGAGGAGTAACTTGCCATATGCGAACTCTGGAATATACATTTTGGCAGGACGGTGAATTTTTCATAGGTCATCTTAACGAATATCCCGACTACGAAACTCAGGCTTATTCAAAAGAGGAACTTTTGGAAAATCTTAAAGATCTTCTTGTCGATCTTGAGTCCGGTAATGTTCCTTTTGTCCGACGGGTAGAGGAACTGGTTCTTGCGTAATGAAACGACGTGACCTTATAAAGCGGCTCGAAGAAATGGGCTGCGTTCTATCCCGTCACGGTAGAAAGCACGATTGGTACACGAATCAGATCACCAAGCAATCACAGCCTATCCCAAGACACAAAGAAATTAACGAAAATCTTGCGAAGTCGATCATTAAAAAACTGTCTGCGGGATAATTATTGCGTATAAATGAATCGCCATTCATTTTGTGATAGCATCTTTTTTATATTGTTATGAAAATAATAGTTTTAATGAAACAAGTCGCCAATAAAGACGCGGTTTTGCGTATTACGAGCGACGAAAAATGGATAAACGAGGCTGACGTCGCTCTACAGACGAATGAATCTGACGGCTACGCCCTCGAAGAAGCCCTCAGGACGATCGAGGCGAAAGGCGAGGGCGAAGTTGTCGTCTGCACACTCGGGCCGCTATCGGCAAAAACCGTTATCAAAGATGCTCTGGCGCGCGGAGCCAACCGGGCAATACACGTCATCGTTGAGGACAGCAAAACGCTTTCGGCCTATCAGATCGCCGGAGCTATTGCCGACGCAGTCCGCGACGAGAATGCCGATCTTATCTTTGGCGGTTTGCAGTCAGATGACGCGAGTTACGGCCAAACCGGCGTGATCCTTGCCGAGCTGCTCGGCATACCGCACGCGACGATCGTGATCGAGGTTGACCGGGCAAGCCTGGGCAACACGCTGCGCGTAAAGCGCGAACTCGAAAGCGGCTGGTATCAGTGGTTTACGTATAAGCTGCCAGCCCTGATGACGATCCAATCGGGAATTTCGCAGATCAGATATGCCTCGCTCAAGGGGATCATGGCGGCCAAGAGCAAAGAAGTTCGCGAAGTGACGCTGTCGATCGAGGAGTTTGCATCGGCAGCCAAGATCGAAAAGGTATATCTGCCGCTCAAGTCCAAACAGACACAGATGCTCGGTGGCGGCGACGCCAGAGCCGGAGCGGTCGAGTTGGTTGAGAAATTAAGGACGGAGGTGCGGGTGCTCTAGTAAACAGTGACGAGTGACAGGTGACAAGAATGTTTTCACCTGTTTCCCGTTACCTCTAACCTGTTACAAAACTCTATGATCTTAGTATTTATCGAACACAAAGATTGCGTCCTTAACAAAACCTCGCGTGAGGCGATAACGGCTGCCCAATTGATTGGAAAGGATCTCGGCCTAAAGGTCGCGGCTGTTTTGCCTTGCGACAAAGATTGTTCGCTAGCCCAGGAGATCGCCGGTTACAACATCGAAAAGGTGATCGTTGCCAGGAACGAAAAACTCGGCATCTACACGCCCGATGCCTATGCCGACGCGTGGGAACAGGTTATTAAGGCCACAAATCCGCAGTACGTCGTGATGTCGCATACCTATCAGGTGCGCGATTTCGCTCCTAAGGTTGCCGCCCGCCTTGGCCGCGAGGTTGTCGGCGATTGTATTCGTTACAAGGCCGACGGCGGAAAGCTAGTATTGACCCGCCGCATCTTTCTAGGCAAGCTCGATGCCGATGTCACCATCGGCGGAGGAGCACCGTATTTTGTGAACTTCCAATCGGGAGCCTTTCGCGGCGACAACGCAGAAAAGGGAAGTGCTGCGATTGAAACGATGGACGTGACGGTCGGCGATATCCGCATGACACCTGAGGCCCCGTTTCAGGAAGCAAAAGCGTCTGTCGATCTTACAAAATCCGAGATCATCGTCGCCGTTGGCCGCGGTATCAAATCGCAGGAGAATATCGCCCTTGCCCAACAGCTTGCGGACGCTCTGGGAGCCGATCTTGCGGCCTCAAGGCCCATCTGCGACGCCGATTGGCTGCCGATCGACCGTCAGATAGGCTCGTCGGGCCAGACGGTTGCTCCAAAGGTTTATATCGCTCTCGGCATCTCGGGTGCGATCCAGCACATCGTCGGCATGAAAAACGCCGGCACGATCATCGCCGTCAACAAAGATGCCGAAGCCCCTATCTTCGACATTGCCGATTACGGCATCGTCGGTGACCTTTTCGAAGCCGTTCCCGTGATGATCGAGGAAATCAAGAAAACAAAAGGGTAAATTGGTCATTGGCCGGTGGCCGATGAGAAGTACGAAGAGGTCGCGGCCGAAACGCCGCAGCCCTTTTTCGTGTCCGAACTCATTAAACCGAGTGTATGCTACCGCACAGAGAGTTTCGAAGGTTCTGTCATCATAAGAGTACTCTTCCCTGAGGAGATTAGACTATGAAAAACACATTTCGAAACACTACTTTCGCCCTAATTTTGCTTTCTTTTGCAGGCATTTCTGGAACTCTAGCCCAGACGCCGCAGCTCAGAACAACAAATAACCAGGCTCGTGCGGTGCTGAGCCGCATTCAGACAAAAACTGCCACGTTGCAGAGATATGTCGACCGCAACGCCCAATATAGCTCGACAACTAATGCCGACGAGCGAGTCTCAGACAATTTAATAGCTTTAACCAACTCGGTTACCAGTTTGCGCTCGTCGACATATTCACGCGATGTGGATGTCACCGTTGACGTTAATGACGTTCTTGACCGAGCTACCAGCATAAACCGAATTCTCAGTCGGAGCGGCACAGACAGCCGTATATCGACGCAGTGGGTCTCGATCCGCACCGACATCAACACGCTCGCCGGTTACTACAGCATGTCGTGGGACTGGAATCAAAGGCCCGGAAATACTGGCGGTTACAATAATGGCGGCTACAACAACGGCGGGCCGCCTGTGCCGCAATTTCCTGCGAACGATCGCCGGGTAAGGATTATATTGGATCGGGTTGCGAGTCGTACCGCAACATTCCAGCGTGAAGTCCAGAGAAATCGTTATCCATGGGACAATAATACGGCGGACGAACGACTGGCCAATCAGGTAACGGCATTTGCTAATACAGTTGGCAGCCTTCGAACTAGTGTTAATTCGCATACTGATTCGAGCGATGATCTCACCGGAGTGTTGAGCCGGGCAAGCAGTATCAATATGCTCCTCGATCGCAATCGAACGAGCGTCAGTTCGAATTTGAGGTCGCAATGGAACTCGATCCGAACCGACGTCAACACGCTAGCCGGTTACTACAACACCTCATGGAATTGGAATGAACCATATGATAGTGGAGAAAACACCGGCGGAATCCCGACAGGCGGTTATACCAATCGCTTGACCGGCACATACCGGCTCAACACAAGTCTTAGCGATGACGTCGGAGCCGTGATTGACCGATCTATGGGATCGTATAATACGGATCAAAGAGACAATGCCAGACGTAGCCTTGAACGCCGCCTTCAGTCACCCGAGATGATAGCCATCGAAAAAAATGGCCGAACGGTATCAATGGCGTCGAGCAATCGGCCACAAATAACGTTTGACGCGGACGGGGTCGCCCGGACTGAAACAAACGCTCGTGGCCGGGTCATTACAACGACAGTGACATCGACAAATAACGATCTGAACATCAATTATTCCGGTGATCAGACCGATGATTTTAGAGTTACCTTTACGGCAGATCGCAATGGACGGCTTAAGGTAACTAGAGAGATCTATCTCGAAAATCGTCGAGAAAAAGTTTCCGTGTCGAGTGTTTACGATCGAACCAGTGACGTTGCGCAGTTTACAAACGTTTACACAGGCCCGGCCGGGGGCAACACCGGCGGCGGAACGAACGGAAACGGTGATTTTTACATCGCTAACGGCGTCAGCCTGACCGCCACGCTTAGAAATCCGGTGAGTACCCGTGCATCGCAGATCGGAGACCGTTTTACGATGGATGTTACTTCACCCAGTCAGTATCGCGGTGCCGTTCTAGAAGGCCGGGTTGAGCAGGCAGCGAACTCGGGAAGGATAAACGGACGAGCGTCGGTATCTTTGGTTTTTGACACTTTGACGGTCAATGGCCGGCGTTACACATTCGCCGGCATTATCGAGTCGGTTACGGCCGCTAACGGAGATTCAGTTACCGTCAACAATGAGGGTACTATCCGGGATAGCAACCAGGGAACGACAACTGCGGCAAGAGCCGGAATTGGTGCTCTACTCGGTGCAGTAATCGGTGCAATAGCCGGTGGTGGGCAAGGTGCGGCCATCGGTGCGGGCGTAGGAGCCGGCGCAGGTGCCGGATCAGTTCTGATCACCGGACGCGACACCATCGAGTTAGGGGCCGGTTCGACCTTTAGAATAACGGCGACTGGCCCGGCGACTGTCGGATATAACCGTTAACTTAGGTTGACAGAACCTATGACTTCGCAAAACGGGCCTACAAGGCCCGTTTTTGCGTATTCTAAAATACCCTACCCACAATCTTTTCTCGGTGAAGTCCGTGCCACTAGGATTTTGTCGTGCCCATTATGACGTGTCCTTTTTCGGGCAGACCGTCGAATTCGAACGTGCCGATGATCCGCTCGGGTGCAAGCACCGCGTGATAAACGCCGTGAAAGGTGTATTTGTGGCCGTCGCGTTCGTGAATAAATGCGTAAGAGCCACCATCGATCGCATCCATCTTTTGGATGGTCATTGTGAGATCTTTCGGGCCGACCCATTGACCGTAAAGCTCCGGATCGGTGTATGCACGAAATACGAGTTCACGCGGAGCTTCGAATTCGCGGATGATGAAAAGTTCCTGCCTGCCTCCGTCGGCGGTGATCGTCGTTTTGTTTGCCATTATTTTTTCTCCTTTTTGTTTTTATTTGTTGGGCCAGTCGCTATTGCTCCCGGTTCTGACATCTTTTCGAGCAGAGCATCGAGAGCGGTAAAACGCTCATCCATCTGAGCCGCAAACTGCTGTATCCATTTTTCAAGTTCTCGCATAGGTTCGGGGTTAATGTAATAGATTCGCTGCTGGGCGCGTTTTTCGACGCGGACAAGTTTGGCCTCACGCAGCACCTTCAAATGCTGTGAGATCGCCGGCGGGCTCGCCTTAAACTTGCTGTAAATATCACCGGCCGCAATCCCGTTTTTGACGGCGAGCATCTCAAGAATGTTTCGCCGGGTTGGTTCTGCAAGTGCGGTGAATGTGTCCATGGGTTTCATAATAAAGCAATGACTTAATTAAGTAAAAACGCAAATAAAGAAAATTGCAGAAGCCTGCCCGTAAGCAAGGGCGTAACACACAAGATGGATGTTACGCCCTCGCTTACGGGCGGGCTTCTGCGTCGGGACTAACTTAGATCGATGCCGCTATTGCTTCATCAAATATTTCTAATGCGACATCGACATGTTCCCTAGCCAGAATGAGCGGCGGCGACCAGCGGATGGAGTTTGCACCACAACCGAGGATTATGAGGCCGCGGTTAAAGCAGGCCATCTCGATTGCGTCACGAAGTTCGGGAGCCGGTGTCAGACTTGCTTTGTCGGTAACGAACTCGACGCCGAGCATCATGCCTAGGCCGCGAACGTCGCCGATGCAATCGTATTTATCTTTCAACCTGTTCAGTCCGGCTTCGAGATAGGCACCGACCTTGCGACTATTGTCGACAAGGCCGCCCTGGAGCAGCTCGATGGTTTTCAACGCAGCGGTCAGCGCAACAGGATTGCCGCCGAATGTCGATGCATGAGCACCTTTATGCCAGTCCATAATGTCGGCACGAGCGGTGCAGGCACCGATCGGCATGCCGGAACCGAGGCCTTTTGCCATACACATGATGTCGGCTTTTATGCCCGGATGATGGTCTAGTGCAAACATCTTGCCGGTTCGGCCCATGCCAGACTGGACCTCGTCAATGATGAGCATGATGCCGTGCTCGTCGCAAATGCGTCGCAATTCCCTTACAAACGCCGTCGGTGCCGGAATATAGCCGCCCTCGCCCTGGACGACCTCAAGCACGATGCCAGCGACCTCTTCGGGCGGCGTCGTCGTCTGGAAGAGCTTCTTCTCGATCCAATTTATTACATCACGCGTGACCGTCGCCTCGTCGGTCGGCTTGTCGGTAACGAAGTGTCGAAACTTGTTTGGATATGGAATGTGAACCACATCCAATGCCTGACGCATAAATCCGAGCCGTTGGGCCTTTCGCGAACTCGTCAGGCTTAATGCTCCGAGTGTTCGGCCATGGAAAGAGCCGAAGAACGAGATGAATTTTTGACGACGAGTGTGGTACATCGCGAGCTTTAGGGCAGTTTCGACGGCCTCGGCACCACTGTTGGCAAAGTGCGTTTTGGTCGGCCCCTCGATCGGGCAGATCTCGTTTAGCTTTTTGCCGAGTTCCGGCATGTGACGGTAGTAAAAGTCGGTACCACAGAGGTGGATCAACTCGGTGACCTGTTTCTGGATCGCCGCTACGATCTCAGGGTGGCAATGTCCGGTCGAACAGACGGCGACGCCCGCGTTGCAATCGAGAAAGACGTTGCCGTCCGGATCGGTGATCCATACGCCGCTGGCGTGATCGGCAACTAGCTTGTAGTCCGGACGCGGGTAGCTCGGCGTGACGTACTGAGCATCGGCGTCAATGATCTCCTGCGATTTCGGGCCGGGGAGTGCGGTTTTTATATTCGGTCGTTGTAATTCTGTTGATGGTGTCATGACGGTTCTCCTGTATTTTCCCGAGCAGCCAAATAACGCCGAAACGATGAAAGATCGCCCTTTGAAAACTTACCTTCAGATTTCCACCACTGCAAGAATTTCGCCGCCCTTTCGGGGAACGATCTCATCCTCTCTAACACTTCTTCCGTTGAGATATCTTCAGAAGGCTTCGAAAGGGGCAAATAGATGAATTGCACCTGATAGATATTTTTTGACTCGGTCTCGTTTTTGGGTTTGCTCATTTCTTTTCCTCGAACGTTGATAAGTACGATGGGGAAATGAACAACATTAATCACCGGCGAAGAGATTCGCTCGCTGCTTGATGGGACGGAGTTTTGAAATGCTTCGCGAGGTCATAGGAATTGATGCCGCTAATATATCAGAATGTTGGTCGGGTTTCAAAAATCCAATCTAGCGTGAAACAATAAGTTTATGGAAATCTCGGAAAAATTCACAAATCGTCTCATTCACGAGACCAGCCCGTATCTGCTACAGCATGCTCACAATCCCGTGGACTGGTACGCTTGGGGTGACGAGGCGTTTGAACGGGCGAGGGCCGAGGACAAGCCTGTATTGGTCAGCATCGGCTATTCGGCGTGTCATTGGTGCCATGTGATGGAGCATGAGTCGTTTGAAGATGAGACGACGGCTGCTATCCAGAACGAGCATTTCATCAATATTAAGGTCGATATGGAAGAGCGGCCTGACGTCGATCAGATTTACATGAATTTTGTTCAGCTCACGACCGGACGCGGCGGCTGGCCTATGAATGTCTTTTTGACACCGGAGAAATTGCCTTTTTTTGGCGGAACATATTTTCCGCCCGCACCGCGATACGGCATGCCGAGCTGGCAACAGATCTTGACAAGCATTGCTGAAGCCTATCGCGAGCGACGTGATGAACTGCAAAAGTCTGCCGTCGAGATGGTCGGCGAACTGCGGCGAATGAGTATCGTCGAGTCGGCGACGGGAACTTTGTCGACGGAGATGCTTGACGCGGCGTTTACAAGCTTTACGCGGACGTTTGATGCGACGAACGGTGGTTTTGGCGGCGCTCCGAAATTTCCGGCGGCGATGTCGCTCGAGTTTTTACTTCGTTACCATCATAGAACGGCCAACAAACTGGCTTTGTCGATCGTCACACATTCGCTCGACAAGATGGCAGGCGGCGGGATTTACGACCAACTTGGCGGCGGTTTTCACCGGTATGCGGTGGACGCTATATGGCTGGTCCCGCATTTTGAGAAAATGCTCTACGATAATGCACAACTCATCCGGGTCTATCTTCATGCGTATCAGGTCTTAACGTCGCTTAAAAACCCAGTCGCTATCGCTCCCGGTTCTGACATGGCGGCCCAGTTTTACAAACGTGTCGCCATCGAGACTCTGGAATATGTTCGACGCGAGATGCTTGATGAGAGCGGTGGATTTTATTCGACGCAGGACGCGGACAGCGAAGGCGTCGAGGGCAAGTTTTTCGTCTGGACACCGGAGGAGGTTGACGAGATATTGGGTGAGGCGGAAGCTGAAGAGTTTTGTGCATTTTATGATGTCACCCCCGAAGGTAACTTTGAAGGTGAATCTATCCTGAACATAAAGAACCCAGTTACTGCGATTGATGGCGCTCCCGGTTCTGACAATTTGCCGACGGCTGATGCAAGTGAGCAAGCGGGACGCTTGCGGGCCAGTCGGGAAATGCTCTTTGCCAATCGTGAAAAGCGGATCAAGCCCTTTCGCGACGAAAAGATATTGACGGCCTGGAACGGGCTGATGCTGGCCGCGTTTGCGGACGCCGCAGGCGTTTTGGGCGATGATGCGTACCTCGAGATCGCGAAAAACAATGCTGATTTTATCGGACGGGAACTCCAGCATGAGGGAAAGCTGATGCGGACGTGGAAGGACGGCAACGCCAAACTCAACGGATACATTGAGGATTACGCCAACGTCGCCGATGGACTGATCGTGCTTTTCCAGGCGTCGGGTAACATGGATTATTTATCCGAGGCCCGGCGGTTGGCTGATCTGATGATCACAGAATTTTGGGATGAAGAGAACGGTGGATTTTTCTTCACCTCGAACGATCATGAAGAACTGGTCGTCCGCAACAAGGATTTTTACGACAACGCTACGCCATCGGGAAATTCGGTCGCTGCCGATGTCATGCTGAGGCTCGCTAAGCTGACGGGTGACGAAAGATACGAGCGGTTTGCCGTGACCGTCCTAAGGCTCTCGGCCTCGCAAATACGCCGCCATCCGCAGGGGTTCGGCCGGGCGCTGTCGAGTCTTGAATTTTATCTTTCGAAGACTAAGGAGATAGTTGTCATCGGCCCCAGGGGAAATGCCCTTGAGCGTGTTGTTCTCGGTCGATACTCACCTGATGCGGTCGTACTTTTATCGGAAAATGGAGAGGGCGATATTCCGCTCCTTAAAGACAAGAGCATGATAGACGGTAAAGCGGCGGTTTATATCTGTGAAGGTTTTGTCTGCAAACGGCCTCTGATTGAGGTGGATGACCTGGCCCCGGAACTGGGTTGATCTTTTGCAAACGCAAGAACGCTCACCCTAAATACAAAGAAAAAGCGCGACCGTCTAGAACGATCGCGCTTTTTCCAGTTGTATCCGAAAGGAACCGTTACGGTTTCTTTACGTTAGCGTTTGCCGGAGCGTTTGCAGCCGGAGCGTTTGTCGCAGGCTTGTTAGCCATGGCGTTAGCGCTGTTGGTAACAGTGTTAGCCACATTTGCCATCGTGTTAGCGGCCGTTTGCGCAGCGTTAGCGGCAGCGTTAGCGGCGTTTGCAACCGAATTCATCGCATTTGAGACTGATTTATTTGCCGTGTTGTTTGCAGCTGAATCGCCGCAAGCCATTCCCAAAGCACCCATAACAAGAACTGCCGAAAGTGCAATTACCTTTTTCATAAAATCGATTCTCCTGTCTTCTTCAAAGATTAGATCTAATTTAAGTTATCCAAGACCGTCCGGGGCACGACCCTTGTTCCCACGTCTTTCTAATTTTCGGAACATTGGTCAATATAGTCATGTATTGCCAGTTAGTCAACCCCTAAAATAAAAAATTTCTCTTGTCGGCGAGAAGTTTCCCTTTTAAGACCGCAAGAGGGGAAAAAGAGAGAGCACGTTATCTTGCGATAAAGTGCTCTCCGCTCTATTCGAAAAGTTAGAAACTATTATGGCTTCTTGGTCGGCGAAGGCATAGGGGGCTTCACCGTATTAGCCGGCTTCATATTCGAATTAGCCGGAGTCATGGTGGAATTAGCCGGCTTCATGTTGGAATTCATCGGCGTTACATTGCTGTTCGATGGTGCCATCGTATTAGCCGGTGTGGTGTTGGCCGGTGCCATTGTATTGGCCGGCGTCACAGTGTTGGTCGAGTTTGATGGTTTGGCGTTTACGTTAACATTAGTACCAGAATCGCCACAAGCCATGCTAAGAGCGCTCAATCCAAGAACAGTTGAAAGTACAATTACTTTTGTCATTTTAATTACAGACTCCTATCTTTCTCAAAGTATAAATATCCTGTTTCCAGGTGTTCGGCTGATCAAACACAGCCGGTTTGCCTTAAACTCTTTCTATTCAAGGCAAACGTCAATATAGTGATCGCAGAGGCAATAGTCAACCAAAAAACAACGAAAAATCACTATTTTTTAATATTTTTTTTACTTTTTTTTTAGGAGTTTTTCAGACACGGCTGGAGTGCCGGTATTTGTTGGGGCTAAATAAAATCTTGACTAAATTTTGTACAAAAAGTTATCCTCATATGTAGGGAATTTCTCCCCGGTCCTCGCCCCACCCGCACGATTTAACCTTGTCTATGAAAATTTCCGACGACAGCGAGCCTCGGCCGGTTAACGGGCGAACTGGTACGACATATCCGATCTCGATGGTTGTGGCCTCGCTTGTGGCGTTGGTAATGACTTTTCTATTGGCGAGTTCAAGCCTTGGGGTCAACAATAAGGCGTTGGGGTTTTCGGCGATCATCGCATTGTTTTTGACGGCATGCGGGGTGCTTTACTTCCTTGAGGAGCGAAGGGTCGAGGCCGTTACGGAGACCGCAGATGCCACGAATGAAAGTGCGGATAGACATCTCGTTGCATTGGAAGATGCCAACGAATTTTTTTCCGGTGTCTTAAAGCAGGCCGATGCATTTCGTCTGGTTGCGAGCCGGGTCAAGCCGCTATTGCCATTTCGGGCGATCGAGCTCTTGGTACTTGACGAAACCCGGATGTATCTTACGGTTGCGGAAATCGACGGGCCGGACACTATTGGCCGCAAGGGGCTTATTTTGTATGTCGACGATGGGCTGGCCGGTCGCAGCGTGGGTAACCATTCTGTAGAATTTGGCCACGAAGTGCTGAGTGAAATGGAGTGCCCAAGCGTCGCGATCCCGCTCGAGGACGGGGCCAGAGTTTACGGTGTGCTACAGCTTTACTTCGATCGTGGCTATCTGCCGGATGTTGAGGATCCGTCTATTTACGAAGCGATAGGTGTCAGGGTCTCGCCATTGATGTTGAGCTCGATCGCCTTTGAAAAGAGTCAGGCAAACGCGCTGACAGATGCTACAACCGATCTGCCAAACGAACGAGCATTTTATCTCGTTCTCGAAAATCAAATTGCCGAAGCGATGCGAAAGGGCGGAGACCGTCCCTTGACGATCTTTACGGTCGACATAAAAGGATTCGACGAGATAAACAGCCGGTTTGGCCATGCGGCGGGTGACCGTGTTCTGAACTACGTGGCCCAGACTGTCAGAGATAATTTGAGGCAGATGGATTTTTTCGCGCGTTCGGTCGCCGACGAATTTTTGGCAATATTACCTACGGCTTCGAAAGAAGTTTCGCATGATGTGATTGCAAGGGTGCAGACAGGATTCTTCGGCAGAAAACTCAAACTGACGGACACCGACTCTATTGAAGTCGACATTAATATAGGATGGGCGACATTTGGAACGGACGGTGAGACTGCCGGTCAACTGCTGAGCGCCGCCCGCCTGAGAAAAGACCAGTCAAAAACATCCGTACCCGGCAAGGTACTTTGGTTCTCCAAAGAAATGATCAATTAACGGTCGGTGTTAATACCGATCCGATTTAAAACTCTACATTTGTTGCGAAACTTCCGACCAATCTACATGGTCGATGATTTCGCGCGAGAGCCCTCAATTTTTTGACCCATTCTAATCTTGAAAGGATATGGTGGTTGGGCTATTAAAGCTAAACACCGTAGAAGGAGAGCCACGAATGAAAAGAACTATCGGCCGGATTATTTTTGTGTCGATGATCTCGGGTTTTGCCCTGAGCATTTCGGCTCAGAAGGTAACAGAGATCGCGGATTTCGACGGGATGGCGGGTTGCTGGGAGCAAAAGGACGATGCCAAAAAGCTGCTTATCTCGGAGCAATGGATGTCGCCGGCGGGTACGTCGATTCTCGGCGTCGGACGGACTGTTAAGAACGGCAAGACGGTCGATTACGAGTTTATGCGCGTCGAGCAGCGGCCCGATGGCATTTATTATGTTGCCAAACCGAAGGAAAATAATGACGAGACCGCGTTCAAATTTATCCTCTCAAATTTAAACGAGGTCGTATTTGAAAATAAAGACCACGATTTCCCGCAACGGATCATCTATAAGCTCTTGGGCACGAAAATGATTGGCCGAATTGAAGGCGACAGGAACGGTAAATTCGTGGGGATCGATTTCCCGATGAACAAGGTCAAATGCGGCTGACCCGCGCGGCTTTTTCCGGCTCGCACGGTTTATGGTAGTAAATGGCTTGCCGGGAATAATAAAGGTTGAAAAGATAGTCGACACAAGTCTACAATTGGGTAGACTTTTGATTTTCGAATGTAAGGCGGACCTCTCTCTTTCCCCCTATCCCCGTGCCGCCTCTCAGGTGCCGAATATTTATCGGACTATCCCCATTTCTTAGGAGAAGTAATCATGAAAAATCGAGATAAAAATAGCGGAAATCCTTCCAGTAAGAGATTTTCGAACAGAACGATCGTTGCCATAGTGGCGGTTGCCGTGCTGTTGATCGGCGTGGCGACAGCATTGTCGATGCAGATCGTCGGGTCCAAAGCCATCGTGGTCGATCAAAAACCAACTGAGACCGCAACCCGGCGCGACGTGTCGGGCCGTCGAAATTATGTGACCGCTAATGCTTACGGACAGCACGTCTTCGCCGACCGCGTGACGGGTCAGGTGCGACCGCTGACGCAAGATGAGTCGGCCCGACTGGCCGCTGGGCTGAAACAGCTTATCGACCAATCGACGGACGGGTTGGTAAAAGTCGAACAGGCTGACGGCACTATCTCGATGGATCTGCAAGGACATTTTCAGAATGTGCTGCTGGCGAAACGTGAGTCCGACGGAACGGTAACGCAGGAGTGCGTTGATAATCTCGAATCGGCGGCCAACTTTTTTGAGATCGACCCCAAACTGGTCGGCGTTAACAAGCCCCTCGTGGCAAGCCGCCCAATGCCAAAGATGGAGGACCGCTAAACGCGGAAAACGGAGTATTATCGTGAGAAATAAGCAATACATTCAACTTCGCTTCTTAGTGCTTTCGTTTATTGTGGCCTTTACGGCGACTTCCGCTTTTGGGGCGGCTACGATCACTATCGTTAACAATGACGGACCTGGTGAGGGTTTTAACGATCCAACACCCGCAGCACCCGTCGGCGGCAACCCCGGCACGACCATTGGCCAGCAGCGGCTCAATGTATTTACCCAGGCGGCCAACACCTGGGGAGTGACTTTGACGAGCAATGTGACGATCGTTATCCGCGCCCAGTTTAACCCACTGAGTTGCAGCACAGACTCGGGCGTTATCGGAGCGGCCGGATCAACCTTTATATTTTCCGGCTTTCCAAACGCTCCTTTTACGAACACATGGTATGGATCGGCCCTGGCAGACAAACTCGCCGGATCGGACAGGAACGCCGGGGTCCCCGATATTAATGCAACGTTTAACAGCAACCTTGGGCAGACCGGTTGTTTTGACGGATTTTTTTTCTACTACGGGTATGACGGCAACGCGGACAACAAATTCGACCTCTACGTCGCGCTCCTCCACGAATTTGCTCACGGCCTGGGTTTTCAGACTTTTACGAGCGGTTCCACCGGAACCCCGAATCAAGGATTGTTCTCAATCTACGACAGGTTTTTAGTGGATGACAGCACCGGACTAAGCTGGCTGCAAATGACCGATGCACAACGCGCGGCTTCCGCAGTTGGCACTAACGTGCTCGCATGGGACGGGCCTCAGGTGACGGCCAATGTCCCAAGCGTGCTTGGCGGACCGGTCGTTAAGATCAACACTCCGGCCATGATCGCGGGCAATTTTACGGGCGGGCCCGCCGTATTTGGTCCCTCTTTAACGACGGTTGGTGTAACGGCCGGGGTGGTTCAGGCACTCGATCCGGCCGATGGATCGGGACCGCTAACCACCGATGGCTGCTCGGCACTGACAAATGCGGCGGCGGTCTCGGGCAAGATCGCGATAATCGATCGTGGGACATGCGCATTCTCGGTCAAGGTCAAAAATGCCCAGAACGCGGGTGCGATTGGCGTCATCATAGCCGATAACGTTGCCGGCAGCCCGCCCCCGGCCCTGGGCGGATCGGATGCGACGATCACGATCCCGGCGGAGCGCGTAACCCAAGTTGACGGCAATACCATCAAAGCCCAGCTCGCCAACGGGCTCAACGCGACGCTGCGGATCGACCCGGCGATACCTGCGGGATTCGACTCGTTCAGCAAGGCACTCATCTATAGTCCCAATCCGTTTGAACCCGGATCATCCGTTTCACACTGGGACGAATCGGCATTTCCAAACCAGTTAATGGAACCGTTTATTAACCTCGACCTGACCCACAATGTAGTTGCACCGACAGACCTGACATTTGCCCAGCTAAGCGATGTTGGGTGGGTTGCGTCAACATTGCCGAGCTCAGTAGTAAAGTCGAGCGGCGATAATCAGACAACGCCGGGAAATCTAACATTTTCGCCGCATACGGTTACGGTAGGGCCCGTATCGGGAGGCCTGCAGGTGACCTGGACGGTAAACCCCGTGGGCAACGCCGGGGCGATATTCCCCAGCACTGGCACGAGAGTGGCAACGTCAACGACAAATGTCAGCGGCGTAGCGACAGTCCCATCGCTAGTTGCCGGTACGACAACCGGGACGTATTCGATGAACGCAACGGTGCCGGGAGCGGGAACAGCCACGTTTACATTGACAAACGGCCCGGCCGCAACACCGACGCCGACGCCAACACCCACGCCGACACCATCGCTTGTGACAGTAAGCGGCAGGGTGCTGACCTCGGACGGTCGCGGGTTGCGAAACGCTTCGGTTACGATGACGGATTCGCTCGGCAACGTTCGTCCAGCAACCACCAGCTCGTTCGGGACGTTTTTGTTTGACAACGTGGCGACGGGATCGACATACACGTTCCGGGTTCAATCAAGACTGTTTCGGTTTGGTGCGCAATCGGTCCCGATAAGCTCGGATCTAACACTTCCCGATTTTGTCGGGCTTGAGTGAGATTGACCTGCGTCCCTGGCCGTGCGCTTGCTTTTGTCCGGAAAGAAGATCGGGGGTAAACCCGCCTTCCTGACTGTTCTTTGCTGTCTGCCTTGGTCTATTCCAACTTGCTAAATAGTCAAGATAAATGGTGAAAATTCAACTTAGTGTGGTGCAGTCAGGAGGGCGGGTTTTACCCCCGCTCTTACGCTTGCGTCCCTGGGAAAGTTGCGGTGAGCCGCGCCCGAGGTTGGGCGTGGGTAGGGGCTGGACGTGGATCGTTACAACCACGGGGTTGGTTTGGGCCAATTCGCGGCGGATCGCCTCCTCCATGTAGCGGCGGGCCATCACGGAATCGGGGAGGATTTCATAAAACGGGATCGGGCCGTCGATGGTCATTTCGCAGAATACGGCGCCGTCGCGCTCCTTCGATTTTCTGAGATCGATCCACATCTGTCTCGACCTTCCGGGACCGAATCGGCTGTCCGTCAGGCATGCGAATACGCTGTTGATATAGGCTGCCTTTTCGTGGACGGGTATCGGATCAAGACGGATCGAGAATGGCTCTTTCGGGCTGCGGGCGGTTGATGGTTGGCGAATGAGATTTTCGTACATGGCCTCAACTTAGCATCAGATGCCGACAAATGAAATGCTATTTTGCGGGGTTTGACGTATTATGCACGTTTTGTCGTATCTTTCTCGTTTTGACGTATTTTGCGGGTTTTCCCGATCCGCAGTACTCAGGTCTGTCGAATTAACGCCTTTATTGAGGCGATTTTTTTCTCAAACACCTCATCTGACGTCCGCCCCATCGAAGTCATTTGCGGGATCATGAAATTGCTGCAACGGAACAACTTGCCGATCTTGTCGACGCGAAAGTTTTCAGGAAAACTTAGATCGTCCGAATTGCGCTGGTGTTTACCGGGCGTGTTATACTTTCACTTCGATTTTTCAGCACGTTTCAGGAGAAAAAACTTGAGTATTTTAGTAGATAAAAATACGCGTCTGATCGTTCAGGGCATCACGGGTAAAGAAGGCACGTTTCACATGCTGCAGATGCGTGATTACGGCACAAATGTCGTCGGCGGCGTCACACCCGGCAAAGGCGGCACCACGCACGAAGGCGTCCCCGTATTTAATACGGTCGCCGACGCGGTGAAAGAAACAGGAGCAAATGCCTCGGTCATTTATGTACCGCCGCCGTTTGCCGCCGATGCAATTATGGAGGCCGCGGATGCCGGAATCCCCGTAGTCGTTTGCATTACCGAGGGCATTCCCGTCGCCGATATGGTCAAGGTCAAACAGTACCTGACCGGCAAAAATCAGGAATCCGCACTCCGCAATCCGCAATCGGCAATCAGATTGATCGGCCCCAATTGTCCCGGCATTATATCGCCCGGCAAATGCAAAATAGGCATCATGCCCGGACATATTCATAAAGAGGGCCGCATCGGCGTTGTGTCGCGTTCGGGAACGCTGACCTACGAAGCCGTCGGCCAATTGACCGCTCTCGGCCTCGGCCAATCGACCGCCATCGGCATCGGCGGCGACCCGATCATCGGCACGAATCACACCGATGCCCTGCGTCTATTCCAGGCCGACGATGAGACCGACGCCATAGTCATGATCGGCGAGATCGGCGGCACGGCTGAGGAAGATGCGGCCGCTTATGCCAAAGACAATGTCACCAAACCGATCGTCGCCTTCATCGCCGGCCAGACCGCACCTCCCGGCCGCCGTATGGGCCACGCGGGAGCGATAATTTCAGGCGGCAAAGGAACGGCGGGAGAGAAAATGGCGGCATTGACCGCTGCGGGCATTCGGGTCGTGCAGTCGCCCGCAGATATTGGACAGGCTGTTGCCGATGTGATCGGCCAGCGAGCGGCCAGATAGGTTTTTTGAATTAATGACTGAGGAAAACTAACCTTGAGGAGAAACAATATGTACCATCGGATTACCTTTCTATTTCTTTTGCTGGCAATGTTTGGTATGAGCGGTTACGCTCAGACAACACCCCCGGCAACGCCAACCCCATCAACCGCCCAAACGGCCCCCATCGTGGACAAAGCGGCGCCGTCGGAACTTAGCAAAGATAAGATATCACCCGGATCGAAAGTGTACATTGCGGCGATAAATGGTTATGAATCATTTCTAACTGCGGCCTTCGTAAAGAAGGAGGTGCCAATCATTGTGGTCAATGCTCGTGAAAAGGCCGATTACCAGATCACGGGCGTCTCCGAGACGGTTCAAGCGAGCTGGGCGAAGATGCTGTTTTTGGGATCGGAGCAAAGCAATGAGCTGGCTAGCATTGTCATGAGCAATGTCAAGACTGGCGTTGTGGTTTGGGGCTACAACGTGAATAAATCCAATTCGTGGAGAGGAAAGCAGAGTTCCTCTGAATCCTGCGCCAAACATCTTAAAGCTCGAATAGAAGGGAGAAAATAATGAACGGAAAAAACCTGTCTCTACTATTTCTGTTAGTTCTTGTTGCAACCGTAAACTGTTTGGCCCAGGAGACCGAGAAGCAGATTCCCGCCAACTCTAAGATATTCATCAACTCGATGAAGGACGAGTTCGAAAAATTCCTCATCGCTGCGTTCACGGCTAAAAAAGTTCCTCTCGAAGTGGTGTTTGATAGGGACAAAGCCGACTTTGAGCTAACCGGGACTTCGGAATCAAAAAAAGCTAGTACCGCAAAAAAGATCATTATGGGATCTTGGCATTCCAGTGAACAGGCAAGCGTCACGGTAGTCAACTTGCGTAGCGGCGTAGCGGTCTGGGCTTATTCAGTTAATAAATCGAACTCCAATCACGGAAAAAAAACAACCGCTGAGTCATGTGCAAAACACTTGAAAGAAAAGATAGAAAGCAAGAAATAATAAATGAGCAATTTAACATTTGGAATCATAAAGCCCGACGCGGTTCGGGCGGGGAATCATGGGAAGATCATCGCTAAAGTTTTGGCGAACGGATTTAAGATACGCGGGATGAAATTGATCCATCAGTCGTTGAAAGACGCCGAGGGGTTTTATGCGGTTCATGCCGAGCGGCCTTTTTTTGGGGAGCTGACGGAATTTATGTCGAGCGGGCCGTGTGTCGTGCTGGCGCTTGAGAAGGAAAATGCGGTTCCCGCGTGGCGTGAGCTGATGGGGGCGACGAATCCGGCTGAGGCGGCGGAGGGGACGCTGCGAAAGGAATTTGCGACCTCGATCGGCGAAAATGCAGTTCACGGGTCCGATTCTGACGAAAATGCAGCTATTGAGATCGCGTACTTCTTTAGCAAACTTGAATTAGTCTGAGGGTTAAAGTATAAAAGTTGCAGAACTTTAACACTTTAAAAGGGAAGTTTCGATCCACCAACAGGCTCCGGGTGGCTAGAACAGGACTAAACTCATGAAAAAATGCCCGACTTGCGATAAGACTTTCGAAGATTCGATGCGGTTTTGTCAGGTTGACGGAACGCCGCTCGTGGACGATGCACCTGCCTTCGATCCGTACGCGACCATAGTTTCCAGTCCTATGCCGCCGCTCCCGGTAGCTGAACCGGAACCGGTTCACGAGCCCCTCGTAGAATCGCCAGCCGACGCGATCCCTGTTCCGGAATCGATCGCGTCCCCAATTGCGGATCCTGTCGCGGCGCCGATCGCCGAGCCGGAGGACGTTCTCGACCTGCCTGAGCATGATCCGCTCAAAACGGTAATGGTTTCCGACGCGGAATTGCGTGATGCTCTCGGGCAAAGTGACCCGCCTGCCGAAGAACTGGTGATCGAAATGCCCGCAGCCGAGGAAACGCCCGCTCCGGTCGCCCCGAGCTTTAGCGTGCCGGACGTGCCCTCCCCAAGTTTTGGTAGTGCTCCGCCGCCATCGCCGTTTGGGGCCTCTGAACCTAAGGAGACGGCTCCCGAGCCATCCGTCTTTGACGAACCTGCGCCGCCGCCTCCGCCCATATTTGAGGAACCGGCACCGATGTTTGACGAGGCGGCAACGATGATCCACTCGCCTATCAGCACGCCGTTCGAACCGCCCGCACCGGCATTTGAGCCGAAGCCACCGGCACCGGTGTTCGAATCGCCCGCTCCCGCTTTTGAGACGCCGATCGCGGCACCGGTTGCCGAGTGGACGCCGCCTCCGGCACCAGACGCCAACTGGCAGAATCAGGATATTGGGTCGAACACGCCATTTCAGCCGCCGGCGGCAGGTACAGGCAGCGTCAATCAGACGCTGGCGATAGTCTCGCTTATTTTGGGTATCGTCAGCTTGTGTTGTTATATAGGATGGCTAACGGGACCCGCCGCGCTGATTACCGGCTTTTTGTCAATCAAAAATATTAACCGCGATCCGAACGCATATGGCGGCAAGGGCCTCGCGATTGCGGGCATGATTATCGGCGGTCTCTTTACCGCAATATGGGTCATTTACTGGATCCTTATCATTTTGGTTTACGCAGGAATCCTAGCAGGATCGATGATTCCAGGAAGGTAGCTTTTATTATATGTCGGTTGTAACAGACGTACTTCAATCAACAGTCGCGGTTTTGAAGGGAATGAAGCGAACCCTCGCGGAAATCCCCCGTGCAAAGTGGACGGTGCAGTATCCAGACGTGCCTATCACACTACAGCCGCGTTATCGAGGCCAGCATCTTCTCCACGTCGACGAAGCCGGAAAGGAAAAATGCGTCGCCTGTTACCTATGCGCCGCCGCATGTCCCTCGGACTGCATCTACATCGAAGCGATGGACGACCCGCGGCCTTACGCCGAACGGGTTGGCCGCGACGAGCGCTACGCCAAGGTCTACAACATCGACTACGGCCGCTGCATCTTCTGCGGCTTCTGCGTTGAGGCCTGCCCGAAGGACGCGATCACACACGGATATAATTTCGAACTGTCGGTCTATAACCGGGCCGATCTCCTGAAAACCAAGGACGATTTGCTGATCACTAAACAGAAGCAGTCTAAAAACTATCGAGTCGCTCTCTCAAGTGAGGATGT
>JANYIL010000192.1 GCA_025362075.1 Chloracidobacterium sp. | reverse complement strand
CTCTTGCGGTGTGGGAGACGCAAGGGAATCGCCGGGCTTTCCAGAAGCACGCCTTTTGTGGCAGGGAACCACAATACATGGCTTGTTTCTAAATTCGGACGCCGGCATTGTGTAAACAGAGCCGGCGTTCGATTTTTTAATGTTCCAGCCGTTCGAGCGATGCGTTTTTTGAACTTTGACATTGTGTTATCGTATTTCAATCTAAGGTTCGGTGTGCCGGTGCTCGCCTCCTTGACGCGATGAAAGAGCTTGTCTTAACCAACTGCCGCCTTGACCGGCGATACGATATTCACGAACAGCTCGGACGCGGCAGCTATGCCGAGATCTATCTTGGCCGCGATTCGCTCGCATCGCCCCGGTCGCCTCACAGCAGCGTGGTCATCAAGGCGTTGAACGTCTTTTTGCAGGACGACCTCGACGCCGATCTTGAGCGGACGCTGGTCGAGAACTTTCAGAACGAAGCGGTTGCCCTCGACCGCGTACGGCATCCGAATATCATCAGCCGTATCGGCCACGGCACGGCCCGCGATCTGCGCGGGACGGTGTTTCACTACCTTGTTTTGGAATACCTCTCCGGCGGCGATCTGCAAAACCTTATCCGCAAGCAAAAGATCCCGCTTAAACAAGCTCTCAACTACATCGAGCAGACCTGTGCGGGCCTTGGTCATGCCCACCGCAACGGTATTATCCATCGCGACATCAAGCCGCAAAATTTGCTGCTGACCGGCGACCTAACGACCGTAAAGATCGCCGATTTTGGGGTTGCGCGCGTCACTGTGTCAGATTCGCCGATCACGCGGGTCGGCACCAACATCTACGCTCCGCCGGAGCATAGTCCGATGTTTGCGGGCCAGACAGGAACGCTCGCGTTTACCCAACTGACGCCTGCTGCCGATATTTATTCGCTGGCAAAAACCGCGTACACGATAATCACGGGAGAAGCCCCGCGTGCATTTGCCCACGAAGCGATCACCGCTTTGCCCGCGCGCGTTGAGAATGAAGAATGGGCGGGCGATCTGCTTCGTGTCCTGCGGCGGGCGACTAATGCCGATCCGCGTGGGCGGCATCAGAACGTCGAGGAATTTTGGGCCGACCTGGCCGCCGTCCGGCAGATCGACGCCGACGGGGAATTTACGACCGTCCTGACAGAAAGCGTCTCGATCCCACAGCCACATGTCGCCCGCGGGTATTCGCCGATCGCACCGGAACTGCCGGATTTCGAGCCCGTTTCGGGCTCGCTTGATCTTGCGACTACTCCGTCGGCCTTTGTTCCCCCGGCGATGAAATATCCGGCTCCCGGACGAGCAACGGTGGCGATCAATGGCGGGAACAATGGCCTTTCGGCTGCCGCAAAACACGCAGCGAAAGAGTCTGTTGAACTCGTGGTCGTAAAACCAAAAAAACGCCGCCGGTTTCGGCGTCTCGTAGTTTTCGTTATCGTATTAGGCTTATTTACGGGTATCCTATATGGAACGGCCAGCTACGTGCGTGGCCGTTGGCTTTTGCCAGAGATCCGGAACCCGTTCAAGACGCAGACGGCGGTTGCGAATACGGATATTTTTCTGCGTTCCGGGCCAGCCGCCGATGCGGATAAGATCGGGCTTGTGACGAAAAATTCGCGGCTTAAAATTGTAAATTCGCAAAATAACTGGTATCAAGTTGATGTGATCGAACAAGGGCGTGTTCGCACCCCGGTGGATACGACGACACGGGGCTGGCTCAACGGTAAATACGTTGATATGGGTGATAATTAGAGGTTGAGGAGAAATCGGCTTGAGCATTCTCGAAAAAGTCAGACGGTGGATAGATGGTGACGGCGGTGAGGGCGTCCTCGAGGACGCGGCACGCGACGCTCAGATCAAACCGCGAAGCAAGGCCGAGGAATTCATCGTCCAGATCGCCCGCGCGGTCGAGGCGGTGATGCAGAGCGAGATGGTCCCGCTGCCGCAGGGAACAACGATCATTCCGAGCGAGTACACCATCTTTCTCAGCCCCGACGACGACAAGGAATGGCAGGGCGTCAAGCGAAAGGGCCTCGAACAGGGCCTCTATCACATACTTGCCGAACGAGCCAAAGAGATTGCCGGCAAGAAAAAGCTCGAGACGAAATCGTTTGTCATCGAGCTGCGGATCGACGGTACGCTCGAAAAAGGCGACGTTCGCGTCCAGCACAGTTGGGAAGACTCGGGCGGCAATAAGACCGGCGTGTTGTCACGTCCAAAATCCGCGGCTACGAACAATCGGACCGTCCTGGTCCAACCCGCCGAGCCTGATACGAGAACTCCGACGCGAAA
>JANYIL010000172.1 GCA_025362075.1 Chloracidobacterium sp. | reverse complement strand
TTCGTCGTGCCGCCGCTCGGACATATCGGGCCGATCACACCTGAGCAGCGGCAACAGTTGATCGCGGGTTCGCTGGTCGCGGGCGTTTATGAAAATGCTGTAGATCGCGAGTCCGCTTTCGAAAAATTAAAGGTGCTGCATGACGCAAAATTGGCCGAACAGCAGCAGGCCGCTGAGGCCGCCACGGTTGCCAAACAACAGACCGAACAGGCCAAAGCCGAAAAATCTGCCGCACGAGCACCAGACACCATGTGGGAATCTATTGGCAAGAGCGCCGTCCGTTCGGCAAGCACGAGCATCGCTCGTTCGATCGGGACAAAACTTGTTCGCGGCGTGCTTGGCAGTTTGCTTGGTGGTAAAAAAAGTTGGTTTTGAGTCGTCAGTTAGGAGTGGATAGCAATATGGCTGAAAAGGGAACATTGCTGTTGGTAGGAACTGCGAAAGGTCTGTTTATTTTGCAGCGAGCGGCGGGAACCGAGAAATGGAGCATTGTCGGGCCGCACTTTGCCGGGCGAGCGGTGTATTCGGCGTTTTACGACGAGCGGAAGGGACGCGGCGATCTATGGGCGGCGGCGACAAGTTGGCATTTCGGTGCCGAGCTGCTGAAAAGCACCGATATGGGCGCGACGTGGGATGAGCCGGAACGGATGCGGATCAAAATGCCCGCAAATACCAAAAAGTCGCTTGAAAATATCTGGCAGATTGCTCCCGGTGCCGACGCGGACACGCTGTATGTCGGTGCCCAACCGGCCTCGTTATTTGAATCATACGACGGCGGCGAGACTTTCAAATTGAACAAAGGGCTGTGGGTCCACCCGCACCGCAAGAAATGGACGCCGGGTTTTGGCGGGCTTGCGGTTCACACGGTCATCACCGACAAAAAAGACCCGAACGACATCAAGATCGCGATATCAACGGGCGGCGTTTACCAGACGGCGGACGGCGGCGAGAATTGGCAGGTGACGAACACCGGCGTCAAAGCGTATTTTCTGCCAGATCAATATCCCGAATTCGGCCAGTGCGTGCATAAGATCGCTCGTCACCCGAAAAAGAAAAATACATATTTTCTGCAAAATCATCACGGCGTCTACCGCAGCCGCGACGGTGCAACCACGTGGCAGGAAATCGAAAGCGGTCTGCCGTCCAATTTTGGATTTGGCATAACCGTGAGCGATGCGGGTTCGGTCTTTATCGTACCGCTCGATTCCGATGGCAAGCGTTTTACATGCGAAGGCAAGCTCCGCGTCTATCGCAGCCGCGACGAGGGCAAATCCTGGGAGCCGCTCGCCAAAGGCCTGCCGCAAAAGAATGCGTACGAGGTAATTTTGCGTGACTCTGTCGCGTCGGTCGGGAACAATATTTTCTTTGGAACAAAGAATGGCAAGCTCTTCGGCTCCGGCGACGACGGCGATTCGTGGAAACTGATCGAAGGCTCGCTGCCGGAGATCTGCTGCGTCAAGGCTTACAAGATTTGAACCACGAAATAACACGAAAAAGCACTAAAATAGATTTTCGTGACTTTTCGTGTATTTTGGTGGTTACTAAACAAATGTCAGTTACAGTTCATCTCAGCGGCTACCTAAAACCGTTCTCCGGCGGCGAGACGGAAATTGCTTTGCCGGGGGAATACGCAACGGTGGGCGATGTGCTCGACTCGCTATGGCAACAGCATTTACGCCTCCGCGACCGCATTTTGGCCGAAACGGGCGAGATACGACAGCACGTCAATATCTTTGTCGGGAGCGATGATGTGAAACGGCTAAAAGGCCTGCAAACATCGATCAAATCGAACGAGATTCATATTTTTAATGCTGTGAGCGGTGGATAGAATCGAAAATGACGATCACGAAAATATTGACGGTACTTTTGGCAATAGCTCTGATCGGTTGTGGGCCACCAGTAAATGACAAAGATAAAGATAACAAGATTGAGGCCCCGTCTAACAATAAGTCAGCGTACATGGCTGAAAAAATAAAAATTGAAGAGCTTAAGAATGCGTTGACAAAGCTTCAAGAGGGACAAACAGAATTTCCATTTATCGGCATCACATCGAACGGCACTGACTGCATCTATTTTATGCCCAAGAGTGGAAAATTTGACGTCGACTTTGAAGCTATGGGAGCAGACCAACTGCCTTATATCGACAAATTGAAGGTTTTCGCTGATGCCAATAAATTTAAGAGCCTGATGACAACATATAATAACCAGCCGCAGTATAAATCAGATAAACCTGCTCCCGTACTTCATATCCAAACGAATTTATCCCTCGAAGACGTAGCAAAATTGGGAGAGAGAATTCAAAGCGAAATATTCAAGAATAGTAAGGATACAGTCTACGAAATAGTTCCCTGACTACGGCGTGATCAGTTCTACCGACGGAAAATACCTGCGAAATCGTCGTGGATCGCGAGTTAGGATACAAAAATTACGGACTTCAGCATGGGCACCTATCAGGAAATCCGGCATCGGTGTTGTGCGAGAGCCTCCTTTACGGCGATATTTAATAAATGCGCGAGCAGCAAGAAAAGCGGCTTCGAAAGGGAGATCATCCCTTCGATAAAGCTCGATTGGAAGTCGCCGGTCTAGTTCCTCAAAGTTTTTATAACTCGCCGAGACTTCCGCAAAGATGATCGGATTGATCACGATTGCCGACGAGTTCATCGCTTCCTCAAGAGCGAAGGACGATCGAGCAAACCACTTCACATCGTTGGTCAGGATGTCGATCAACACGCTGCTGTCCACTAGTGTATCTTTCAATCCTCACCTCTTGTCATTACCAGGATTTCGTCCGTCGTGAATCGCTTGTCAGTCGCACTCCCGGCGAGCAACGCAACCGCACGCTCTCCGCGGCTTGGGCGGTCGCTTTTTCTTTTTGACTTTTTTAAGGTTGCTGAATTGCCGTTGATGACGAACTCGACATCTGTTCCTGGAAGCATACCAAGGGCTCTTCTTACCTCCTGAGGAATCGTTACCTGCCCTTTTGTCGTTATACGTGTAGTATTACTCATAATGGTAATACTACGCCCTTAGGGTTGAAGAAGCAAGATCAAATTAATAGATCAAATAAGGCTTGCGTGCGTCGCTAAATTTTTTCCACCCTTCCGCCCAACCTGCCTCGATCTCCGCGAGTGAGACGCCGCCCTCGATTTGTTTTCTTATCTTATCCGTGCCGCAGATGACATCCAGCGGGTTTTTGTCGAAGACGTATTCGTAAGCGTTTTGCCGCCACTGAAATTTGTCGGGGTACATATCGTAGGCGGTTTTGACCATTGCGAGGCCGACGATCACGGGGGTGAACGCTTCGCGGTCGGTAACGTGGATCTGAATCCCGCCGCAGGTTTCACCGGCGAATTCGCAAAACGTCGGGCGGAAAAAGGAGTGGCGAAATTTAACACCTGGAAAATCAAACGCCGAAAGCTCTGACGCCCATGCGTACGGGTCGATGAACGGCGCTCCGTTGAGATGAAAGGGCAGCGTCGTTCCGCGGCCTTCGCTTAGCTCGGTGCCCTCTACATGTACGGTCGCGGGGAAGACGACGCAGGTGCCGACGGTCGGGATATTGGGGCTGGGCAAGATCCACGGCAAGCCTGTCTCATCACCCCACATCTCGCGGGTCCAATTTTCCATTTCGACGACCTCAAGGTCGCAGCCGATGGCAAAATGCTCGTTGAACATCCTGGCAAGCTCCCCGGAGGTCATGCCGTGCCGCGTAGGCAGCTCAAACTGGCCGACGAAAGATTTGAATTCGTGCTCGGTAATGTTTCCCTCGATGGCGTTGCCGCCGATCGGGTTTGGACGGTCGCAGACGACAACCTTTTTGCCGAATTTTTTTGCCGCCCGCATGCAGTTTGCCATCGTATAGATGAACGTGTAGATGCGGCAGCCAACGTCCTGGAGATCGACGACGATGACGTCGAGATCCTTGAGCATTTCCTCGGTCGGTTCGCGAACCTCACTGTAGAGCGAGTAGACCATTATGCCGGTTCGCGGGTCGCGGACATGGGGGGTCTCGATCATGTTGTACTGGACGTCGCCGCGAATGCCATGCTGCGGTCCGAACAGCGTCGTCAGTTGAAACTGGTCGTTAGCGCCAAACGCATCGGCCACGTGTATAAAAGTGTCCGGCAAAACGGAGGCCTGATTGCAAACCAGACCGACACGCTGGCCGCGGATAATGTCAATGTTTTCGTCGAGGAGGCGTTCGACACCGAGACGTGTTCTTTTATGAGCCATATATCAAAATAATAGCCCCAGCATTCGCTCGGGCTAAATCCTGTCAAAAAAAACTGCAACCAAAGTTATTTCTTGGCTGCCTTTTTAGCGGCGGGCTTCTTTGCGGCTGGTTTTTTCGCAGCCGGCTTGGTCGCGGCCTTAGCAGCAGGTTTGGCTGCGGGCTTTGCAGCGGCGGCTTTTGCTACCGGTTTCGCCGCTGGCTTGGCGTCGGCATCGACCACGGGTGCATCGGGGGCATGTTTGGCCACGGAAGCGACGCCGTTTTCCATCGACTTGGTCGATTTATACATCTCGCTCTTGCCGATAGGCTCGCCGTTTGCGGCCTTCATGACAAAGTACGGCGAACCGTCCTTCGCGGTCTTGCGTTCAAACCTCTTGTCGTTTCCGGCGTTCTTTTTCACCGAAGTGATTCCCTTTACGGCGGCGGAGCGCGATTCATAGGCTTCGCTTGTCAAGACGATCTGACCGTTGCTTGCCTTTAGATTAAAACGAAATTTGCCGGTCTTGCCGGCTTTGATCTCAAATTTTCCTGCCATGGTTGCTTCTCCTAGATTTATATAAAAGATCCCAAATAGCTTAATTTACAGCGAATATAATATGTCACAGACTGTTAAATACCGCAAATCGCCTACTCCAAAAAATCGTGTCCCATCTCGCGAGGCGCGAGATTGTTTGCCGTGATGATGCGTGCGCACCCGTTCCATCTGAGGATGGCGTCGTCGTTGCCGACGGGACGCATCGCGGTTGCCGTGTCAAAACATTCCATTGCCTGACGAAACAATTCGTACGCACCGACACCGCCCTTGGTCAAGGATGCCTTAGCCCGACGCTCGTACATGATGCCGGTGTAATAGGTGCGTTCGTAGTCGCCTTGTATCCGCATCAGGTACTCGGTCACCCGGGCGTCGCCAACGGCGTAGTCCTTGCTAAAACGATCGCTCATCGCGAGGACGATATTGATCAGAGCTTCCTGATTGCCGGGGTCGATAGCTAGTACGTCGAGATAAATGCTCTCGGCGGCCCCCGGCTCGTTGAGCAAGCGGTAGCGGTTCGCTTTTTCGAGGGCGGCCGGAATGGCCTCTGTATGAAGTGGTCTTAACTCAAACATATTTGTCTCCCTCGCGTGAGATCAATATTAGGTTACCCCTCGGTTTTTCCCGGCGTAAATGCCCGTTCGTTGCGGCGCCAGTTGACAACGCCCATTATCCCCCCAAACAGCGTCGCGTGCAGAAAAAATGTCGTCCACATGCGGGTCGAGCTAAAGTATTCGAGAACCGGTTGCCCGTCGTCCCGCAGAAAAAAATACCCGATCACCTGCATTATGACGGCAAACGGGCCGCCTAAGATCACAATTCCATTCCAAAACAGGTATCTTACAAACCCCGCCTTTCGCCGTTCGATCCATTCCGCCTGTCCAGTACTCATTTCTTTCTAAACAACTTGATCAACTTCTTGAGCGGATCATAATGCTCGTCAACGACGCGCTCCTTTAGCGGAATAATAGCATTGTCCGTGATAGTTATGCCTTCGGGGCAGACTTTTGTGCAGCATTTTGTGATGTTGCAGTAGCCGATGCCGAAGAGCTCTTTGAGGTCCTCAGTACGGTTTTCAGTGTCGAGCGGGTGCATTTCCAGAGCAGCGGTATAGACAAGGAAACGCGGGCCGATGAATTCCTGATGTTTTTCGTGATCGCGAAGCACGTGGCAGACATCCTGGCACAGAAAACACTCGATGCATTTGCGAAATTCCTGGACCCGATCGATGTCCTCTTGCTGCATTCGCCACGTGCCGTCATCCGCGTCGGGTTTTCGCGGCTTGAATTTCTTGATGCGTTTTTTAACCTCGTAATTCCATGAGACATCGGTGATAAGATCTTTCACCGGCGGAAAGGCGCGCATCGGCTCGATCGTGACCGGCTGGGTAATGTCGATCGTGTCGAGCCGCGTCATGCACATCAGCTTCGGCATACCGTTGATCTCAGCCGAACACGAACCGCATTTTCCGGCCTTGCAGTTCCAACGGCACGCAAGATCGCCCGCAGATTCGGCTTGTATCTGATGGACGGCGTCGAGCACGACCATCCCCTCGGTCACGTCGGTCGTATAATCGACCATCTCCGCCATTTCGCGACCCCCGCGTCTGATGCTAAATGTTGCTTTCGCCATAAAAGATTGGAACCACTAAATTACACGAAAGAACACAAAAAAAGAAAAAAGATTTGTTTAGTGTTTTTTTGTGTATTTTAGTGGTTACTAATTCATAGAACATATCGCTTCCATTCTAGATGGTGTGTGCTTCCAAAATTAGCAAGGAGACCTAGCCTCATTTTCGTGATCTTTAAATAGTTGAGCAGTTGAGCCAACTCGATGTTTGTCAATTTTGGCAACACTTTCAATTCTAAAATTATCTCTCCAAAACACACGAAATCTGGAACATACTTCTTTTCCAATAAAACATCCTTGTAATATAGCTCCAATGGCTTCTCTCGCTCGAATGGAATGCCTTTAGAAACAAATTCGATTGCTAAGGCTTCCTGATACACAGGCTCAAGAAATCCGGGGCCAAGTGTTTTATAAACTTCAAACATCGCACCATTGATCGCATAAACCTCATCCTTGAACAACAACTCAGACATTAGATTAGAACCACAAAATTACATCAAAGAACACGAAAAAAGAAATCTTAATTTAGTGTCTTTTCGTGTTTTTTAGTGGTTACTTCTTCTTATCCCATTTCCTCGACGATCTGTTTCAACTCGGCCGGCATTTCCGGGATCGGGATCTTCGCGATCTGCATACTGCCGTCGTCCGCCTTTTTGAGCGAAAAGTTGAATTTTGCGTACTCAGGATCTTTTGCAGGGTAATCGTCGCGATATTGTCCGCCGCGGCTTTCTTTGCGTTCTATGGCGGCTCGCGCGATGGCTTCGGATACTGTCAGGAGATTGTGAAGGTCGAGTGCCGTATGCCAGCCCGGATTAAAGTCGATGTTGCCGGGAGCAAACGCATTTGTGGCCCGTTTTTTTAATGCATCGAGGCCGTCGAGTGCTTGTTTCATCTCGTCTTCGACGCGGACGATACCGACGAGGTCCTGCATCATCTCCTGTAGGTCGTGCTGGATAGTGTACGGATTTTCTCCGCCCTCGCGTTCGAAAGGTGCAAGTGCGGCTTTCGCCTTTTCCTCGACCTCGGATGGATTGATCGAACCCGCCGCATTCTCCTGAGCAAATTTCGCGGCGTATTCACCTGCCCGTTTGCCGAAAACGATGAGATCCGAAAGCGAGTTGCCGCCGAGACGATTCGCTCCGTTTATACCGGCCGCACATTCACCGGCCGCAAAAAGTCCGGGTACGGTCGAAGCCTGCGTGTCAGAATCAACCCGTATGCCGCCCATGATGTAGTGGGTCGTCGGTCCGACCTCCATCGGCGTAGTGGTGATGTCGAGATTGGCGAGTTGCTTGAACTGGTGATACATGCTCGGCAATTTCTTTTTAATATGTTCCGGCGCGTTCTGGATCTTTTCCTTGATCCAGGCGATATCGAGAAAAACGCCTCCGTGCGGCGAACCGCGACCAGCCTTGACCTCGCGCATTATGCAGCGGGCGACGTGGTCACGCGTCAGCAGCTCAGGCGGACGACGAGCGTTCTTATCGCCGGTCACGTAACGCCAACCTTCCTCTTCGGTGTCGGCAGTCTGGTCTTTGTAGTTGTCGGGGATGTCGTCGAACATGAACCGTTTGCCTTCACTGTTCGTCAGGATTCCGCCCTCGCCGCGAACGCCCTCGGTCACGAGAATGCCTCGAACGCTTGGCGGCCAGACCATTCCGGTCGGGTGGAATTGGACAAATTCCATGTCGATCAGCTCGGCACCGGCGTCATAGGCGAGTGCGTGGCCGTCGCCCGTGCCTTCCCAACTGTTCGACGTGATCTTAAATGCTCGTCCGACCCCGCCCGTCGCGAGCACTAATGCCTTACATTTGAAAACACGAAAACGGCCGTGCTCACGCTCGTAGGCAAGACAGCCGACAACGCGGTCACCATCTTTAAGTAGCGAAACGACCGTGACCTCCATATAGACTTCGATACCCTGATGGATGCCGTGGTCCTGGAGTGTCCGAATGAGTTCTAACCCGGTACGGTCGCCGACGTGGGCGAGACGCGGGTAGCGGTGACCGCCGAAGTTGCGTTGCAAAATTTTGCCGTCTTTTGTCCGGTCGAACACAGCTCCCCAAGCTTCTAATTCTCGAACGCGATCCGGAGCCTCTTTGGCATGAAGCTCGGCCATTCGCCAGTTGTTTACATACTGGCCGCCGCGCATCGTGTCGGTGAAATGGACCTTCCAGTTGTCGCGGTCGTCGACATTACCCATTGCCGCTGCCATGCCGCCCTCGGCCATGACGGTATGGGCCTTACCGAGCAGGGATTTGCATATCAGACCGACAGAAACGCCCGAACCAGACGCCTCAATCGCCGCGCGAAGCCCCGCGCCGCCGGCGCCGATAACGAGAACGTCGTGTTCAAATGTCGGGTAACTAGTCATCAAATAATCCGAAAACCAAAAGTACCTATTTTTAGCCGCCGTTCACGCGGGACAAAGAAAATGTACGAACGACGCTAACTTAACATTATAAAGCGGTTACGCAAAAAGTGGAGTTAAGCTGTCCCAGCCTGTCCCACTCTTGTCCCACCCTATGCGGGACAAGCTAACTGTTGTCACAATATATGGTTACGGCGATATTTTGGCTTGTCCCGCTGTTTTTCAAAAAAATGTGCTACACGTGTGTCACAGCAAAATTCGTGTGGCCAAGCCCGGTAAGAAACACCAAAACATCTCACCCAAGCGTTTCAAGGATAGCACAATATTGCTTAAATGTCAAAAAAACCTAAAGTCCTGAAAAATGCCCATCGAGCACAACCTCACGTAAACATCTGAAAATCCGACGACAAACAGGCTGATCCAGGCAAAGAGCATGTGCCGTTTGTTGAGGCCGCTGACGCATCCGTAGGCCTTTTTGCGAATCGGTTTATTCGACAATACATCATAAACGCCGCCAATCAGATGCCGCAGACTATGGCAGCTCGTTGTATAAAGGCCGAGGCAGATTACGTTCGCCGTAAGCACTAACGTGCCGAGGCCGATACCGAAATGCTCTTTGCCGTCAGGTCCGGCAAACCACATGGCATGCCACGCGTCGTAAGCCAAAAAGAGCAAAAAGAACAGGGCCAGATAGAGAAAATAGCGATGGATATTTTGGATGATGAGCGGGAATTTACGCTCGCCGCGATAGTTATGACGCGGCTCGCCGACCGCACACGCGGGCGGATCGGCCCACATCGATTTGTAGTAGGCTCCGCGATAGTAATAACAGGTAAATCGAAAACCACCGGGTGCCCAGAGAATCAATAATGCCGGAGAAAAGGGCAGCCAAGTCGGCAGCCAGGACGGCGGCGGCCCGAACAACGCATGCGGCGAATTGCCGAATAGCTCGGGCGAATAGAAAGGTGACAGGTAATTGCCAAAGCTGTAATGGGCACCTTGAAACGCGGCCCAGGTCGAATAAACGACAAACGCTCCGAGACCGATGAAAGTCAGCACGGGGGCGACCCACCAATTGTCCTTACGCATCGTCTGCCCAAACCCGCGCCGTGTGATCGAAACCAGATTAGATGCCATAAGAGATGCAAGCCGCTCGTAAAAATCGTCCTCAGAATTTCCGGAAAACTGCTATTCTTTTACGCGAATTTGGCGGTCAAGTCAAGTAAACACCGATGTTACGCTAACGCGGACGGTATGCTTATGCAGTTGGTATAGTATATTAGCAAATTTGCGTTACACTACTGGCGGATTCGTGAGTTTCAAGATATATAAAAATCTGGCGTTGTTGAACGGTCTACCGCAGGCGGAGGCTGAACGCCTCTTCGTCGGCTGTTGTCGGGCTCCGGAGTGGGCGCGTCAAATGGCGGAGGCCCGGCCGTTTGCAATGGTTGAAGATGTGTTTGAAACGGCCGGGCGGATTTGGTTTTCGTTGTCCGAGGCGGATCGCCGAGGGGCGTTTGCCGTTGAGTCGGATCCGTCAGCCAACAAAATTAATAGTGGGCAGCGACGGGGACATAACCAAACCGGGGTCAAAATGGCGATCGATGCGGTTCGTGCCGAGTTAGTCGAGGCCAACCGCTTGTATGAGGACAAATTCGGGTTTATATTTATTCTTAACGCTGACGGAAAAACGGCCGATGAGATATTGTCCGTTTGCCGAGCACGCCTCGGCAATTCCTTGCAGACCGAATTAACCATCGCCACTGAGGAGCAGCGAAAGATAACCGAGGCCGGACTGAGTAACCTGTTGGAAAAATGAAGATATTTCTCATTGGAGTATTGGTCTATGTAGGCATTCTGCCTGGGTTGGCTCAGGGCCAGACTGATAACGGGATCGATAAAGTTCAGGCCAAATGCCTGAAAACACACTCCGGCACGATGCCACGGGCCAAATGCTACAGCGATGCATTCGAAGCGTGGGAAAAGAATATTGCCCAAACCTACGCCGAAATGCGGTCGGTAGTTCCGACGGCAACCAAACACTCGCTGGAAACGGCGCAAAAAGCCTGGGAAACATTTCGCGATGCGGAATTCGATTTTATCGGCGAGCGATATGCCAATCGAAAGGGGACGGGTTATATTGCGATCAGGATCATTCTAAGAATTGACGTTCTAAAACCAAGAGCATTACAGCTCGAGAAGGAACTCGGCCAGATCAAGGGAACCGAGTAAAATAAAATGAGCGCGATAACAACACATATTCTCGACACGGCGTCGGGCAAACCGGGAGCGGGTATTCGGGTTGTGCTTGAACGTAAGACACACTCTGCCGGATGGCAGGCAATTGCCGAGGGCATAACCGATTCGGAAGGCCGCGTGGATGACCTCTTGTCTCTACGCGATGTTTTTCTGCCCGGACATTACCGGTTGATATTCGAGATCGGGCCGTATTATTTGCTTCAGAGCATCGAGTGCTTTTTTCCGCAGATCATGATCAGTTTTGTCGTCAAGGATTCGATGAAACGTTACCATATTCCCTTGCAGGTGAGCCCGTTTGGCTATTCGACCTATCGCGGAGCTTGAGACTTGCCAAAGCTTGCAGCTCGAATAGGCCTGACACGGGCTGAATTTCGCTCAGCCTCGTTCCTGAAAATCCTTGAATCGCAAAAGCGGTAAATTATTTGTTTGCTTTTTTTATCCGCAGTAGCTCGGCAACGCTCCATGCCTGGGCCGGGGCACCGCGCGGGTGGTTAGGCTCGTCGCCATCGAAAATTTCAGAAACCTGGCCGAGCGTCGCGTCGGAAATGTGAGATTCAAAGCGGTCGATGATTTGTGCGACCTGTTTTTTGAGGTCTTTGTCAGCTGCGTGTACCTTTTTGTACGCGTCCACAAACGGGCCGATCAACCATCCCCAGACGGTGCCCTGATGATAGGAACCGTCACGCTGAAGCGGCGAACCGATGTAAACCGGGGCGTATTGCGGATCGTGGGGACTTAGCGAACGAAGGCCGACAGGCGTCAGCAGTTCGGCTTCGACCTTGTTGACGACGGCTCGGGCGCGTGCCGGATCGAGGATCGAATGCGGCAAGCTCACCGCAAATATCTGATTCGGGCGGACCGCCGCGTCTTTTCCGCTGCCGTTTACGACATCGTAAAGACATTGGCCACTCTCATTCCAAAACTGGCCGTTAAAACTATCCTGAGCGATCTCGGCCATTTCGAAATATCGTGATCGCCGGTCGGCATCGCCGGACCTGGCAGCCAGATCTCGCATAATACAAAGAGCGTTGTACCACAGGGCCTGGATCTCGACTGCTTTGCCTGTACGGGGTGTCACGACCCAGTCGCCGATCTTTGCGTCCATCCACGTTAGCTGGACACCGGGCTCGCCGGAATAAAGCAGTCCGTCGCTGTCTACACGTATTTGGTAGCGAGTTCCGCGAACGTGCCAATCGATAATGTCGATCAGTTTTGCGTAAAGCGTTTCACGGACAAAGTCATAGTCGCCGGTCGTCTCTGCATACGCCCGGATCGCTTCGAAAAACCATAGCGTTGCGTCGACGGTATTGTATTCGGGCACATCGCCCGCATCAGGAAACCGGTTGGGCAACATCCCCTCGGAAATGTGTTTTGAAAATTCAGTCAAAATGCTTTTGGCGATTTCCGGCCGGTTGGTCGCGAGCGTCAGTCCGCTGAGGGCGATCATCGTGTCGCGGCCCCAGTCGGAAAACCAGGGGTAACCCGCGATCACGGTCTTGCCGTCGCCGCGATTGACGATAAATTGATCGGCCGCGAGGACGAGCTGCCGCGACACTTTATCCTTGGCCTTCCCTCGCGCCACCAGCATAGCCCGGCGTTTTACCTCGGCCTTTTTTAGAGCGGGGGCATTGGCGACTGTTTGCGGGGTCGTGGATGCGATAATTACGGCAGGGCCGGATAGCTCAAACTTTAATACCGCCGGTTGAAACAGGTCCTCTAAAAAATCAAATCCTCGTTCGCGTTCGATCTCGTAGTCAAAATTATGGTACCAATCTCCCGATGGTTCGATAGATGCCGAATTATTTGCGAGGTAGAGCGTCGGCATCTCCGAATAAGGCGTGAACGAGATCACATTTTCATCAACCGTGTATTTCGTGTCGAAACCCGGATCCTCATGTCGAAGATGATGATGGTCGCGAAACGCGAGCATCGGTCGGACATCAAGCATCGGCCGTTTTCGGCCGGAACGCTTTTTTATCTCCCACTGGCAGACGGTCGTGTTCTCGCCGTGGACCATGAAGATCGTTTTCTCGATCACAAAGCCGTTCACGTCGAACGTCCATACCGGGAAGGGGTCGAGGCGAAACCCCGTTAGATATTTAAATCCTTCCGGCTGAACGGCACCGGGGTATCGGTTGCTCGAAAGCTCATACCGTTCGTCGCCCAGGACAAGGGTCTCTTCGAGTTTCGAAAGCAGCACCATTCGGCCCAGCGGCGGCCGCGTTGCGGCAATTAACAGCCCGTGATAACGCCGCGAATGTGCTCCCGCCACGGTCGACGAAGCGTAGCCGCCGATGCCGTTGGTTTCGAGCCACTCGCGTGACGCGGTCGCGTAAAAATCGCCGCAGAAATCCTTGTTCAATTCGATCATCTCTAGTCACCACTCTGCTGCAGCAGTTTTGCCACGAGGCCGGTCCAGCCGGTCTGATGACTCGCACCCAAACCTGCGCCATTGTCGCCGTGAAAATACTCGTGAAACAAAACGTAATCTCGAAAATGTGGATCAGTCTGGAGTTTTTCGCTGCTGCCATAAACCGGCCGGCGGCCATCTTCGTCCTTAACGAAGATGCGGGACAAACGCCGCGACAGCTCTTGCGACACTTCCCAAAGGTTCATCATGACGCCCGATCCCGTCGGACATTCGACTTTGAGGTCGTCTCCATAGTAATGATGAAAACGCTGGAGCGACTCGATCAGCAGATAATTTACCGGAAACCAGACCGGCCCTCGCCAGTTGGAATTACCGCCGAACAGCCCGCTCGTCGATTCAGCCGGTTCGTAATCGACACGATGCTCCATGCCGTCGACCTCGAGAACGTACGGACAATCTTTATGAAATCGGGAAAGCGCCCGGATGCCGTTTGGCGACAGGAATTCGTTCTCGTCCAGCATGTATCTCAGGACACTTTCGAGCCGCGACCGATACGCGATCGCGAGCAGACGCCGCTCACCCATACCAGGAACCCGCGCGCAATTTATCTGATTGGTGAGGTCGGGCCGATTGTCAATGAACCACTGCATTCGTTTTTTGAAACTGGGGAGCTTATCGAGCAGATCGGATTCGATCGTCGCGACCGCAAACAAAGGTATCAGGCCGACCATCGAGCGGATCTTGATAGGCATGCTGTAGCCGGTCTCCTCGACATGCAGCACGTCATAATAAAATCCGTCATGATCATCCCACAGCGACAGCGATTCGTTGCCGATGGCATTCATCGCGTCGGCGATATGCACGAAGTGCTCCCAGAATTTGCTGGCCACGTCTTCATAGCAGTCGTCTTCGATCGACAATTCGAGCGCGATGGCGAGCATGTTTAGGCAGTACATGGCCATCCAGCTCGTGCCGTCCGATTGTGCGAGCAACCCGCCCGTCGGCAGCGGCTGTGAGCGGTCGAAAACGCCGATGTTGTCGAGACCGAGAAAGCCGCCTTCGAACACGTTGTTTCCCTCGGCGTCTTTTCGGTTGACCCACCACGTAAAATTCAGCAGCAGCTTCTGAAAAACACGGGCCAGGAATCCGCGGTCGCCCTTTCCGCTCCGCTTTTTATCGATCTGATAGACCCGCAACGCGGCCCAGGCATGGACCGGCGGGTTGACGTCGCCGAACGCCCATTCATAAGCCGGTATCTGGCCGTTCGGGTGCATGTACCATTCGCGGAGCATCAGGATGAGCTGCTGCTTGGCAAATTCAGAATCGACGAGGGCGAGCGGGATGCAGTGAAATGCCAGGTCCCATGCCGCGTACCACGGATACTCCCATTTGTCGGGCATCGAGATAACGTCGGCATTGAAGAGTTCCGGCCAGTTGTGATTGCGTCCCCGAAGCCGCGATGCCGGTGGCCGGGGCATCGCCGAATCGCCGATTAGCCAGTCCCGAATAACGAAATGATAATACTGCTTTGACCAAAGCATCCCAGCAAATGCCTGCCGCTGCACACTTCGGGCGTCGTCCGAAATATCGTCCGTGATCAAACCCGCGTAGAACTCATCAGCCTCCGCGAGTCGCGAGGCAAAGATGCTGTCAAAATCGGCAAAAGGCTTTTTATTGGGGGCTTTGGGCGACACTCCTTGTACGTCGCTGCCGAAACTGTCGAGGGCCGCGCGTTTGCCATCGCCTTCGACAAGGCGGAGTTTGATCGAGACCTCCCCACCGGCGGGTACCGTCAAATGGTAATTTGCGGCTGCTTTGGTGCCGGTTTGTGCCGGATTGACGGCCGCGGTTTGACCGTCGACTATATAATTGTTGAAAGCGTCCTTTACATAAGGCGTCCGGTTTGACGAGGCAAAGATTCGTTCGTTATTCGTCTCGTTTTCGGTAAAAATGAGTTCCGGTTCGCCGTCGCAGTAGAGCCATCTGGCTCCGTTCGATTCTTCCTCGATCCGGATCGCTGCGGGATCGGCAGCGACTATTTTCCCGGTCTGCTCGATTCCCGTCCATGTCCAACGGTTTCTGAGCCAGACGGTGGGGAGGACATTTATGGTCGCATCTTCGGGGCCTCGATTGGCCACCGTTATCTTTATCAGAATGTCCTCAACATCGGCCTTGGCATATTCGATAAAAACGTCGAAATAGCGGTCGTCATTGAATATACCGGTGTCCAGCAGCTCAAATTCGGAATCGAGTTTGGTGCGGCGCCGGTTTTCGACGATCAGTTGTTCATAGGGAAATTCCGCCTGGGGATACTTGTACAAATATTTCATGTACGAGTGGGTCGGCGTCGAATCGAGATAGTAGTAGATCTCCTTAACATCCTCGCCGTGGTTTCCCTCGGGGCCCGTTAATCCGAAGAGACGTTCCTTGAGAATAGGGTCTTTCCCGTTCCAGAGGGCGACGGAAAAACAGATCTTTTGATGCCGGTCGCAAATGCCGCCGAGACCGTCCTCATTCCAGCGATAGGTCCTGGACCGGGCGTGATCGTGCGGAAAATAATCCCATGCCGAGCCGTCGGCCGAGTAATCTTCACGGACGGTTCCCCAGGCCCGCTCACTTACGTAAGGGCCCCAGCGTTTCCAATGATTCGACCGAGTTTCCGATTCGGCAAGGCGTTTTTCTTCTACGTTCATTTTATTTATCTAACAATATAATCCATTCGAGTAAAATTCGGTAAAAGGACATGTTTTGCCGACATTTGTCCGTGAACATTCTTACCTTAATAAGGGAAATCTTGATCGCAGCGGTTTTATCCAATGCATCTCGGTTAAACCGAGAGTAAAATCAAATCAAGTAAGCGAGGTTTGACCATGGATTTTTATTTTTTGTTATTTTCGCTGTTCTTTCCACGGATCGTGATGCTGGTCTATCTGTTTTTGTTTCCGCATCTCTTTCCGGCAAATTGGGTACCGCAGTGGGCAGATATTCTGCTCGGCGTGTTCGTGCCGCGCGTATTGATACTTATCTACATCTATCAAAATCTGGGCTACGACAACATATGGTTTGCTGCTCACCTGATAGTGATGATTCTGGCGTATTTTGGCGGTGGCCGCGAGACACGCCGACGCCGGCGGCGAAGGCGAGACGAGTAGCGGCCAATAAAATAGGCGCGCGAAAAGCAACTAAATCGAGACTTGGCGTTTCAAATAGCTAGTTTGGATGTGGAGCGTCAGCATGAAATTTATCTACGCGGTCTTGATCGGTATCTTTGTTGCGGCAAGTGCATACGCGCAGACCGATCCTATTCCTGCATCCGCTATCGAAGAGCTGTATCTCGCAAAGGATAACGGCAGCGGCAAGGCTGGTGATCAGGTTTCGGAATTCCGTACCTCGGACATCCCAATCTACTGCGTCGTATTGCTGGGCAGCCAGGCGAAAGTGACGGTTAAGATGAATTTTGTGGCGGTCAATGTCGCCGGGGTCAAGGCTGACACGAAAGTGGTCACCGCCAGCTACACGACAAAGGAAGGTCAAAACCGCGTCAATTTCAGCGGCCGCCCCGAGGATAAATGGACGCCGGGAAAGTATCGCGTCGACATATTCCTCGACGGCAAGATCGCAAAGAACGTCGAATTTGAGATAAAAAGTACGAACATTACCGCAACTGCAGCAAAATTTGTCTCTTCGCCTGATCCTCCAAAATCAGCCGCGCCGAAACGTTCGCGAAAGCCATAGCTCAAGATCTGGGCGAGAAGCATCCCGCGTATAAGAGTCAAATGAAAAAGGCCTAAAAGACAGCCCTTTTCCATTTCTAGGTTTATCCTACCAGCGATCGCGTCCGCCACCGCCGTAGCCACCACCACCGTTAACGTCAATTATTAGCCGCACAATGCCGCCAGGAAGAGGCCGACATACTCATTTGGAACCTGGCCGTGTCGTCATGCGTATGATTTCGTGATAGATTCTGCAAAATTGCCGCCGTTGTCGGCCCGAAAAGCACCATTATGTTTTGCCCAAATTGCGGAATAGTGCTTTTCGTGTATTTCGTGGGCAAATCCGCTCTTGATTGATTTTACCTATTGTTTGTGAAAAACTTGAAATCCAACAATGACCCCTCAGGAATCATTTTCGTCAATGTATGACCGCGTCGTGTCGGATGGGCTGGCGGAAATCGTGGTTTGCCCCGTTTGTTCGCGAAGCGCTCATGGCGAATGTGTTGAGCTCGCTTCGCTGCCCGAAGATCTGCAAAAATTGATATGTGCCAATGCCCCCGGTGCTGACGATTTTCATGAGGTCTGCGGCCGCTGTGCGCGGCTCTTCGAACGCGCCAAAGACCATATAATTATGGCTGCCGCCGTCCAAAAAGACGGTTCGCACGTGCTCTCGACGCCGCTGCGGCTCGACGCAGACGAGCGTTTTACGGGAAAGGGCGTGACGATCGCGTTTCTCGACTCGGGCTTTTACCCGCATGTAGATCTGACGACCCCGCTCAATCGCATCCTTGCTTACCGCAATTTGTTGGATAGGGACGGCGATATGTCGTCGCTGCTCAAGCCGGACGTCGCGAGCTGGCACGGGATGATGACCTCGGTGGTCGCAGCCGGGAACGGTTCGCTCTCGAACGGGTTTTATCGCGGCATCGCTCCCGAGGCTGACGTTGTCCTCGTCAAGCTTGCGAAAACCGGCCGAATTACGGAGCAAAACATCCAGGACGGGCTTGAATGGGTGCTTGAGCACCGCGAGAAATATCGAATCGGGGTCGTAAATATCTCCGCCGGCGGCGACGACGAGGCGAGCTATCTAAACGACCCGCTGTCGCAGGCTGTCGAGGATTGCTCAGCCGCCGGCATCACGGTCGTATGTGCGGTAGGAAATGCCGGGCATCTGCCAAATCATCCGATCTTTCCGCCCGCAAGTTCGCCGTCATCGATCGCGGTCGGTGGGCTGGACGACAATAATTCTATTAATCGGGCAAAACGCGGCATGTATCGTTCGTCCTATGGTCCGACGATCGACGGCCTGCAAAAACCCGAGGTGATCGCGTCGTCTATCTGGGTCCCGGCGCCGATCCTGCCAAATACGCCGACCGCCCAACAGGCCGAGCTGCTTGCCAAACTCGATAAGAGCGACGACGACCATTTATATGAAATTATCGGTGAAAGTCGAGGCGTCGACCCCGAACTCGATGCCGCCCTCGATAGGCCCGTCCACAGCATCCGGCAGATCATCACGCTCAAGATACGTCGTGAGAACGTGATAACGAAAAATTACAAATACGTCGACGGCACATCGTTTTCGGCCCCGATCGTGTCGTCCGTTGCCGCCCAGATGATCGAGGCATATCCCGGCCTCACGCCACCCGAGATCAAAAGTATCCTGATCGCGACAGCCGAACGGCTGCCCCATTACGAAGTTGACCGTCAGGGCTGGGGCGTGATCGACCCCCGCCGGGCCGTCGAAATGGCGGTGTCTAGACGATAAAAATACGCCCCAATTATTCAAGGCCCACAGAATCCGGCAGCGTCAGGTTGTCATTAACTGTCACGGTTTTATGGCTCCCGCGGCGTCCCGCGTAGGTAGCCCGCACGTAAGTAAGGGCCACGTCATCACCCACACTACAGGTCAATACAAAAGGCCTCGTCAATCACAGGCGAGGTCTTTTTGTGCTAAACTTCATCCATGACGAACCTTCAATACATCATTGACGCCAACGGTCATAGAACGGCCGTAGTTCTGCCCATCGAGGACTACGAGGAAATGATCGAAGACTTACGTCTCAGCGACATTTACCAGTCGTCGAAGAATGAGCCTAAGCGGGATTTTCTCGAACTCGTAAGCGAGATGCGTCGCGATGGCGAGATCGATG
>JANYIL010000166.1 GCA_025362075.1 Chloracidobacterium sp. | reverse complement strand
CCGACGAGCCGACCTCTGCCCCGCCTGATTTAGTCAACTGAGCGAATGACGGGAGGCAAGCGAAAAGTAATATAGAAATCGTAAGTGCAGCCGTTGCGATCTTCTTCATGTAAGACTCCAGAAAAAACCCGAAGGGATCGGCACGAAAATACTTAAACCCTAATAAACTCAAATTTATCACCCCGTGACGCAGTTTAACAAGAAAAATTAGACTCTAATTGGATTTGCACCGGCAGTTAAACGTTGCCAGCAAACCCTCGTTAACAATAATTATCCTATTTATCCATCAGGCGCGTGACCCTTCTGGTCAGCCGCTATCCCGTGATCAATTGTCGCAGCACATACGGCAAAATCCCTCCGTTTTTGTAATACTCGATCTCGATAGGCGTGTCGATGCGAAGTTTGAGCGAGATATCGCGTGTTTCGCCCGCGCCGTCGGTCACACGCATCGTCACATTCTGGAGCGGCTTGATATCGCCCGTCAGGCCCACCAGATCAAACGTTTCGCTGCCGTCAAGACCATGGCTCGCCGCCGATTCACCATTTTGGAATTGCAGCGGCAGCACGCCCATGCCGACAAGGTTTGAGCGGTGAATGCGTTCATACGACTCAGTAACCACGGCCTTGACGCCCATCAGAGCGGTTCCCTTGGCTGCCCAGTCACGTGAGCTGCCTGTGCCGTATTCTTTGCCCGCAAAGATCACGAGCGGTGTGCCCTCGGTCTTATACTGCATCGCCGCGTCGTAGATCGTCATGTCTGCTCCATCGGGCTGGTGCTTGGTCATGCCGCCCTCGATCGGTGCGGCCATCAGGTTTTTGATGCGGACATTGGCAAACGTTCCGCGCAGCATGACGCGGTCATTGCCGCGACGCGAACCGTATGAGTTAAAATCCTGCGGCTCGACACCCAACTCCTGTAGATATATCCCGGCGGGCGACGTTGCCTTGATGGCACCCGCAGGCGAAATGTGATCCGTCGTGACCGAGTCGCCAAATATCGCCAACGCTCGTGCCCCGGTAACATCGCTGAAACTTCCCGTTTCCATCGAGAAATTGTCAAAAAACGGCGGTTCCTGGATGTATGTCGACGAGGTGTCCCACTCGTAGATCTGGCCAACGCTTGACTCGATCGAATTCCAAAGCGGGTTTTGCTCGGCGAAATCCGAATACAGCCTCTTATACGTCGCCGGATCGAACGCCGTTTGAAGATATTCCTTGACCTCGTCGAGCGAGGCCCAGATGTCTTTGAGATAAACGTCATTTCCTCCACTGTCCTGCCCGATCGGGTGAAGATATACATCCTTAACGACCGTGCCGGCTAGCGCGAAAGCGACGACAAGTGGCGGCGACATCAGGAAATTTGCCTTAATATTTTGATGAACGCGGGCCTCAAAATTACGGTTGCCGGACAGCACGGACGCAGCAATCAGGTCGTGTTCGACGATCTGTTCTTCGATTGCCGGATCGAGCGGTCCCGAGTTGCCGATACACGTCGTGCAGCCGTAGCCGACGAGATTAAAGCCGACCTGATTGAGGTACTGCTGTAGACCCGCGCGTTCGAGATATTCGGTTACGACACGTGAGCCCGGAGCCAGCGAGGTTTTGACATACGGCGGAACCTTCATTCCCTTCTCGACCGCTTTTTTTGCAACTATCCCGGCGGCGATCATAACCGCAGGATTTGAAGTGTTCGTACACGAGGTAATCGCGGCGATCAGCACATCGCCGTTGCCGACCGTCGTGTTGATCGAGGGATGTTCATCTTCATGATATTCAACGCGATCCGGGGTCGGTCGATTGTTCATCATTTCGACTTCGGTGGTCACGCTGGTGTTGTCGGGCGTTGTCGAATCGTGGATCGACTCAGGTATCGATTTCTGGCTCTGCTCTCCGCCGCCGACTGCCGTTTCCGTCGTTTCCGTACCCATTGCGACGTGATAACGTTTTTCAAGATCTTCCGTAGTCTTGCCGTAACCGCCATCAGCCGCAGATTTCGTGAAAAGCTCGATAAAGCGGTCGTCCAGATTCGATAGCTCGATCCGGTCCTGCGGGCGTTTTGGCCCGGCGACGGACGGATTGATCGTGTCGAGGCTGAGATCGACGACGGTGGTGTAATCGACCTCACCTTCCAGAGGAATGCCGAACATTTTCTGAGCAGTGTAATAATTCCTGATCGTGTCGATGTGGGAATCGTCGCGGCCCGTGTTCCGGAAATAATCAAGTGTTTTCTCATCCACCGGGAAAAAGCCCATAGTCGCGCCGTATTCCGGTGCCATATTAGCAATGGTCGCGCGGTCGGTCGCATTTAGAGCGGCGGCTCCTTCGCCAAAGAACTCGACAAATTTGCCGACAACATTAGCTTTGCGAAGCATTTCGGTAATTCGCAATACGAGGTCTGTCGCCGTCGCCCCTTGTGGCAACTCTCCGGTCAGATGAACGCCGACCACATCCGGTGTCAGAAAATAGACAGGCTGGCCAAGCATTCCGGCCTCGGCCTCGATACCGCCGACTCCCCAGCCAACGATGCCCAGCCCGTTGATCATCGTCGTGTGCGAATCGGTACCAACCAACGTGTCCGGAAAATAAACACCATCTCGTTCAAAAACACCTTTTGCGAGATATTCGAGATTTACCTGATGGACAATGCCGATCCCCGGCGGCACAACGCTAAAACCGTTGAACGCCTGCGTTCCCCATTTCAAAAAGCGGTAGCGTTGATCGTTTCGCTTAAACTCCATCTCCATGTTCCGCTGGTAGCTCGCCTCGCTCCCCGCGTAATCAACCTGCACCGAATGGTCTATCACCAGATCGACCGGCACGAGCGGCTCGATAACACCCGCGTCCTTTCCCATCCGTTTGACTGCGGAGCGCATCGCCGCCAGATCGAACAGCAGCGGCACGCCCGTAAAGTCTTGAAGGATTACGCGTGCAACAACAAACGGTATCTCGTTCGAGCGCTCGTCGGTCGCTCCCCAGGCGGACAACTCGCGAACGTGAGACTCGCCAACGCGCTTTCCTCCGTCAAAATTGCGCAGGACAGATTCAAGAACAATACGAATCGAAACTGGTAGTCTTGAGATCGCACCGAGCCCCGCATTCTCAAGCTGAGGCAGCGAATAAAACGTGCCCTCAGTGCCATTTCCGGTCGTAAACGTTTGCCGTGTATTAAACAGATCGTGTGTCATAGTGATGGTATTTTGCGAAACCTAAACATCCAGTATAAAAGGCTGCAAAGGAAAATCCAAGAAGGGTGAGTATACGGTTGGGTTGCCCTGACGACCATGTTGTTTTATAATTACGAGTTGTTCAATTATGGCGCCTTCGTCTATCGGTTAGGACGCAAGGTTCTCAACCTTGAAAGAGGGGTTCAACTCCCCTAGGCGCTACCACCATCTTCAATTACGAATTACGAAAAGAGATCGAGCGATAAGAAAATCGTAATTTGAAATTCGTAATTCGTAATTTCGTCCGTCAGGAGGCTTATGATCGTCACGACAGGTATTGAGGTTCAGGGGAAACAGATAGCGGAATATCTCGGCGTGGTTCGCGGCATCGTCGTGCGTGCAACAGGCATCGGACGGGGCATTGTGGGCGGCTTAAAATCGATCATGGGCGGCAACATCGAGGAATGGGCCCACGTTTGCGAACACGCCCGCATGGAGGCGTTTAACCGCATGGTCCAGCATGCCCACGAGATTGGGGCCGACGCGATCATCGGTATGCGTTATGACGCGACTGAGTTTACCCAGGGTTCGACTGAGGTGCTTGCGTACGGGACAGCCGTAAAATTGAACCAATAGCCATGGACGAAAAAGTCAGGTGCCAAAGCTGCGGTATGCCGATCGATGCCTCGTTCAAAAATTTTGGTACTGACGCGGACGGTTCGCGTGTTTCTGAGTACTGCATGTTTTGCTACCAAAACGGCGCTTTTACCAATCCCACGCAGACCGTCGACGAGATGGTACAAAGTTCCATCGATTTTATGGCCGCTAATCTGGGGTTTGAACGGGATCAGGCCACGCAGATGTCGAACGACGTGATCCGCAAGCTCAAACGTTGGAATTAAAACAACGGCGAACGCTCTTCCCTGCCGATCCTAAGATCGGACATCCAACGCACAAATGGATTTTTCAGTCGTCTCGGGTCAACAAATTCCGTGATGCCGGTTGCCTTGCGCACTTTGCCATCGTTGAGATCGAGCGATATCTCACTGAGCATTTTTACCTCTGAAAATCCGGAACGAAACGCGGTCACGGGCGTGACGCTGATCTTGATCTCGCCGGTTTCGAATGTCATTTGCCCCGGTATCATCAACCCCCACCGATCGCGGCGATATTCGGAACCATCGCATACGGCTTCGCTTTCATTGATCTCACCTTCGCGGATCAAATAGAACTTGCCCGGCGCGGCGCGGTCGCGTACGCCGCCGTGCCGTTCGAATACGACCGTCGAATCCGTGAAGTGCGCCCGGCCCCACATTCGCGAATCGAGGTTGCGGTAATGCACATTACAGCTCGTCACCTGGTCGTGATAACCGGTGCCCCGAAACTGGACCATTTTTCGCGTCTTGCCGCGCCGCCCGATGAGGGTGATCTTGCCGCTGACATCTGCCCGGGGAGCGACGACGTTCCAGACCGCCGCCGACCTGCTCTCTAACGGCGGTGTCAGGTCCGATTCGATCAGCAGCCATTCAAGCTCTGCCCGGATGCGGCGGCCGCCAAACGTTCGGAGATCGATGGTCACGACATAACCCGAACCGTATTCGGCCCTTTCGACGCGAAAGGACGATCCGACGATCGAGCATCCCCCACCTGCATTTGAGGAAAAATCGCCATCGACGTATTCGTTGACCGAGTGGAGAATTGGTTTTCCATTGACCGAGTAAACAAACGAGACTGCGGGAAAACGATGACGACCGGAAAACACTACATCGGCGGCGGTGCCTGAATTGGCAACGAATCGCGGCGACAGCACATAATTATCGTAAAAGGTCACCACCAGCGCCTCGCGCCCGTCGTCCGAAACGGCATCGAAATGCCAGCTTTCGAAGGCGTTCGGACCGGCGAGGTCGTGCCACGCGCCGTCTTTCAGGCTCGAACAGAACGACACGCTTGCCACAGGTTGGAGACCATTCGTTTCAGCCATTATTTGCATTCGGCTTAGAGACCACGGATTTCCAATTCAGCATCGCAGAAATTAAAAAATATGGCAAACTTTCAGCCTCAAAATGAATCTGTAACGGTAGGTCTCCCCGGCAAACGTTGATCTTTATGAGGAGAAAAATGAAAAGTATATCCACCATCGTTTTATTAATTACCATCGTTGGCCTTGGGCTGTTCGCAACCGGCTGCCCCGAGCATACGAGCATCGCTGATATCGAGAGAAACCCTTCAAAATATCAGAATAAAGAGGTTGTCGTGGTCGGACGCGTTGTCGACAGCTACGGCCTCGGCATTCCCGGAACGAACATCGGCGGCGGCGCCTATAAGATCGATGACGGAACGGGTGCGATTTGGGTTTTGGTTTCGAACGGCAACGTCCCGTCAAAAGGCGCCGAGGTTGGTGTAAAGGGCACCGTTGGCAGCGGCGTTAACTGGAAGGGTCGCAACTATGGCCTCGGTATTTACGAAGAGGACCGGCGGTATAAGAAACGATAGTTCGCTCCTGCGGATTTGAGTGTTAAAATTGGGCGGCCTCGTGTTGCGTGGCCGCCCAATCTTTATGGACCCGCTCTTAACCGCCTTTGACCACCGATTTAACATCATCGATCTCCACTCGCGCGCATTGCTATCCAAGCTGACGGAATCGACGTTTTACGCCCGACCCCGCGAAACGAGACTCGAAATGGCTCCGTTCTCGTGCGGCGAATACATATTGCGGTCGGCGGCAATGGTTGAGAAAACGTTTGGCGGCATTACGACCCGCCTCTGGGATGATCCATTCGAATGGACATTGCCCGAGAAAATGGTCGATGTCCAGTCCGTATTGATTTACCTTGACGAGGTTGAGGTTACCAGGGCGAAAGGATTTGCATTTTTCGCCTCCGACGACGACCTCAAACGGCTTATACCTGCTCCCGACAAGCTTCGTCCGATCCTTGACGTCCTACTCGAAACGATTAGTTTGGCCGAACATTTTCAGGGGCGTGCCTTTGCTCTATTTCAGGTGTTGTCGGACGACACGCTTCCGCGTATCTAAATTCGTTGCATAACGAACTTTTTCGTGTAAGAATTCGTTTAGACTTGAGACTTAACTATCTTTCATTTTAGGAGCAAAGCGATGCACTGTCCTAGTTGCGGACAACAACAGGTTTCGAACGAGACAAAATTTTGTTCGCGTTGCGGGCTGCCGTTAGGTTTGGTTTCGGAGCTGCTAATTCACGGCGGTTTTTTACCGCAGCTCGCCGAGCTCAACAGTAAGAAAAAGCCCATTTTCAGCAAGAAAAACGGCGTTGTATTCGGTGTCTTTTGGTTTATTTTCTTCACGATGTTTTCGACAGCTTTTTTTGGCATTCTCCATGCGCCACCCGACTTTGTAGGCATTCTGGCTATCACCGGCGTTTTTGGTTCGATGATGATCATCCTTGCGTCACTCATCTTTTTTCCCAGCTCGAAAC
>JANYIL010000149.1 GCA_025362075.1 Chloracidobacterium sp. | reverse complement strand
CAGACTCCGCATCGTCATTCGCCGCGACAAGCAAAAGTGCACGATTACCGTATTTTTTTACAGCCGGTTCGGTCGGCATATTGCCAAAATAATTTATCCCGGGCGAGAGCAGTGCTGCGGCCTTCACCTTTGCATTATCAGCACCATAGATCATGGCCAAACTGCTGCTATACGATGCTCCGACAATCGCAATCCGGGCTGGATCGACATTTTTCTGCTTTGTTAGATGTTCAAATGCCGCTGCAACATCGGCGTTCATGCCTTTTACAGAATCGTCGGACCGGCTCACGGCAACCGTTTTACCGTCACTCGTCTTGGTAGATTCCCCAAATCCGCGTCCATCAATTGCGAACACGCCGAATCCTTTTGCCTGTAGCTGTTTTGCAAAATCATCATACGAATGCCGGTCGCTCGCAAACTGATGCAGTAATAGCACGGCGGGCGAATTTGGTTTCGCGGATTCGAGAAAGGTGCCGACTATCACGGTCTTATCCGCCGATTCGAACGTCACCCTTTGTCCGACGTCCGTGTTTACACCTGGCGTCGGCTCCGGCGAGGCCGCAGCGGTCGAATTCGTGTTTGGCAGAACGGTTTTAGAACAAGCCAGAACCGAGATTCCAAGCAAGAGAACCGCAGAAAAAAGCGTTAGCGAATATATCCTCATGCAATGTAATTGCTGTAAGAAAACAATTTATTCCGACACGATGTCGAAAAACGCCGGTGATAGTTGATCTGGCCTAGATGATATCCCAGATGAGTCGCGAGATGAATCAGGAAATACCCCGTCGTCATCGTCTGCATGTCCGCAAAAACCGATTTCGGATAATCCGCTTCGAGGTCGGCGGGCGTCAGCTTATCAAGCGTCGCATCGACCACGGCACGAGTTTCCTCGATACCTTTAATCAACTCTTCACGCGACGCCCCCTTGGTCGAAAACTCCAGATCGCGCTGCCTGACATACCCCGACTGACCCAACTCGGCACCGATAAAATGCTTGAGATTTCCGATCAGATGCTGACACAGATTGCCAGCCGAATTGGTAATCCCGCCATCAACTTTCCAGATCGCACTCTCATCGTTATAAGCTTCGATCTCGGTTCTGAGTGTTGACAAATCTCGATTGTAAATTGATTTTAGTGATTTAATGACCATTAGTTGTTACCTCGCGTGATGTAGATTTGTCATGCAAACACCTCGATAACCTTCTGCACAGCGTCCGCCAATTTGTCTACTTCCTCTTTTGTATTATAAAACGCGAAACTCGCCCTCGCAGTTGCTGGCACGTCGAAAAACTGCATTACGGGTTGCGCACAGTGGTGGCCGGCACGGATCGCGATGCCCTGTTGGTCGAGGATCGTTCCGATGTCGTGCGGGTGGATGCCGTCTATGGTAAACGACAGTACCGATGCTTTGTTCGCAGCGGTGCCGATGATGTTCACTCCAGGGATGTCATCAAGCCTTTCCGTAGCATATTCGAGCAGTTCGTGTTCGTATGTGGCCGCGGCGTCGAAGTCGATAGCGTTAATGTAATCTATCGCTGCTCCTAACCCGATACCTGCAGCAATGGCGGGCGTTCCCGCTTCGAACTTGTCCGGGATCGGCGCAAACGTCGTCCCCTCGAAACTAACCGTGCGGATCATACCGCCGCCGGTCTGATATGGCGGCATCTGGTCGAGCCACTCGCGTTTTCCATACATCACGCCGCTGCCCGTCGGGCCAAACATTTTGTGGCCCGAAAATACAAAAAAGTCGGCGTCCAGATCCTGAACATCGACCGGAAAATGCGGGACGCTCTGGGCCGCGTCGACCAGAACGGGCACGCCAAATTTGTGTGCCGTTGTGATCATTTCCTTGACTGGATTGATAGTGCCTAAGCTGTTCGAAACATGCGTCACCGCGACCATTTTGGTGCGTTCACTGAGCAGATTTTCGTATTCGTCGATGATGAGCTCGCCGCGCTCATTCATCGGTATCTTCACGACCTTCGCTCTGCGCTCCTCCGCGACCATCTGCCACGGGATGATATTCGAGTGGTGCTCCATCTGGCTGACCAATATCTCGTCGCCCTCGCTGATAAACTTGCGGCCATACGAATACGCAACCAGATTGATACCCTCGGTCGTACCGCGGACAAAAATACACTCTTTCGCTTCGCGGGCATTGATAAAACGTTTGACCTTTTCGCGAGCCGCCTCATAGGCGGTCGTCGCGTGCTGTGACAGGTAATGCACGCCACGGTGAATGTTCGAGTGCTCCTCGGCAAGGTATTTCGACGTGCGGTCGATCACGAGCTGCGACACCTGCGACGAGGCACCGTTGTCGAGATAGACAAGCGGTTTGTCATTAACCGTTTGCGACAAAACAGGGAAATCTTTACGAATTTTTTCAACGTCCCAATTGCTCATTGTCTTTGCCGCCTTCATATTAATGCTTGCCCACGGGAGCCTCTTCCTCTTCTTCTACGGGAGGTTTCGGGTTCTTTTTCCGTTTAGCTTCGTCGCGCGCAATGTATTCTTTTAGAGCGGCCTCGACGACGATTGCCCGCCGATGTCTCTCGCCGGCGATCTCGTCGATCTTTGCCATTACGGCGTCGTCAATTACTAGCTGTGTTCTGATTCTCATATTTTTACACTTCCAATTTTACGTTCAGGCGGTTGAGCACCGCCTCATCCAGACTCGTCCTTATCGAATCTATCCCGATCTTTCGAATGATCGCCTCGGCAAAGCCATACGTCAGCAGATTGCGTGCCAGCGAATCCGGCAGCCCCCGCGTCAGCAAATAAAACAACTCCTCTTCCTCAAGCTGTCCGACGGTCGCCCCGTGAGAGCATTTTACGTCGTCATTAAATATCTCAAGCTGCGGTTTCGTATCAACCCGGGCGTCATTCGACAGCAAAAGATTCTTGTTCGACTGCTGCGCGTCCGTGCCGTGAGCATTTTCGCGTACAAAGACCTTGCCGTTAAACACCCCTCGCGCGCTGTCATTGAGCACACCCTTGTACGTTTGATGCGAAGTACAGTTCGGTACGGTGTGATCAATTATCGAATGCGTGTCGGCGTGCTGCGTACCGCCCACCATATACAGCCCGTCAACAAACGCCTCGCCGCCCTCGGCCGTAAATTTCACATCGATATCGTGCCGCGACAACGCACCGCCGAGATTGATGTTGGTCGAATCGTAAAGACTGCCGCGGCCAAGCGACACCTCCGTCGTGCCAACGTGAAAAGCCTCCGACGATTCCCTCTGAACGCGGTAATGCGTCAAATTGGCGTTGTCCTCAACTATAATCTGCACCGCCGCGTTAGTAAAACTTTTCGCAGTCGACGCGTATGACTCGATGAGTATTGCTTTGCTCCCGGCTTCCGCGATTACGAGAATGTGCGGGAAGATCGCCACCTGCTCGTCAGTAGCAAATAACAGCTCGATCGGTTCGGGAACACTTGTATCCTTTGCGATGCGAATCACCTTGAAGGCGGCAAATGCCATATTCAAAGCAGCAAAACCATTTCGGGCTGTTTCGAATCGTTTTACCAAGTCAATATCCCGATCCGGAACCACTTGGCTCTGACCAACGCTCCGCGCCACTGACCACTGACCACTAACGAGCGGGGCGACATTGGTATATTTCCAATCCTCGTCTTTCACGGTCGGGAAACCAGCACCAGCAAAAACGGCAAACGCAACTTCACGTAACCGACGCAACACCGGGTCCGTTTCGGATCTGAGAAATTCTTTAAATTGTTCCGTAAATTGGGTTTCCATTACGGACGTTGTTGACACCATCTATTCTATTTAGCCACGATTGCACGAATGAAATCCATTTCTTATTCGTGCATTCGTGGCTGATTTCCTTTCTTAAAACACCTTGATCAAACTAAACTTGTTGTCCGACCGAACCGTGTTGGCCGGGTCGAGAATAAAATCTTTTGCGATCTTTAATTTCGCGTCGTTTTCGGCCCGTGGCTTTTTATCGTCCACGAGTGTCGATTTATCAAAATCGAATAAAAAATCATGCCGCGTCAATACATATTTGATGCCCATGGCCGCTGTCTTTGCCTTTAATTCTTGCACGCTTCGCGATTCCCACAACATCTTTTTTAGCGTCCAGTCCTCGAATAAATAGTCGGAGAAAACAGGCCGGTCGATGTTATACGTGTCGCGTCGCATGTTTATCAGCCAGACTTTCGCGTCCGGAGCCGCGTCCGAATTCAAAGTCTGGTAATACTGATAGTAGTCCAGATTTCGCGTCAGATATTGGTCCCGCGTCTCGCCGCCGAGAGCCACCCTGAGCGGGGCCTTTTGCAAAAACCACGCTACCGTCGTCAATATTCCCGCTAACGACGCGACAACCAGCGAATATTTCCAGACGAGATACAGCGGCGTGCGGCGTGCGGCTATCGCTTCGGCGGAAGCCGCTATCCCTATCGCCAGAACTGGCAAAATCGGCAGCAGATAACGCAGTTGCTGACTCGAAAACAGCCAGAACAAAAACATGAGCGCCGCGACGCCTGAACCGATCTTAACCTCGACCGGCAATTCAAATTTCCAAAGCGCCCAGATCAGTATCGGCAGTCCGATCAGAAAGGCCACGCCTAAAACACCGTCAAAATACCTTGCGTCCTCAGGCTGCGCCTTCACCGAGATACTCACCGGGGCGACCAAATAGTCCAACGCATTTTTCTGCTCGCCGCCGTATTGGCTGTTCATCGCCTGAAACAGATTCGACCGCTCGACATCCCAGCCGTTTGCCTCGCCCTTTACGATGTTCATGTAGAACGGAAAGACCGGACTGCCGGTCGCCCTCCACGTCCGCAGATACCATGGCGATGCGATCGCACCGGCAAGCAGCAACGCCGCAAAACCTGATAAAACGATGCGTCCCGGATTCGTCGCAGCCCTGTCAGAACCGGGAGCGATAGCGACTGGGTTCCTCGCCCGTAGCAGCACGATTAAAGCAAATGCCGCAAACACAAAAACCGCCGTCAGTTTTACCGCCAGCGCCGCCCCCAGAAATATAGCGATCAATATCACCCATCCGGTCGTCTGCTCTTTCCACCAATGCGTGAGCGCATAGATTGCGAGCGTCACGAACAGGGCAAGCGAAAGGTCTATATATCCGCTCGACGCCACGTAATAAGTCGTCGGAATACTCGCGAACATCGCCGTCGCTATCAGCCCCCAACGCCGCGAAACCCCGATCTCGCGTGCCCAACCGTAGATCGCGATCAACAATAGGGGAAAGAACAAAAAGGTCGTTACCCCGGCGGCGGCCTCCGCTGCTCTTGGGCTCAACAACCCACCCAAGAGCATCGCCCAAACGTCATGCATCTCGGTGCCGAGCGACAAATAGCTTGCAATATTACCGTCAATAAACGCATTGCTATGCTGCGCGATAAATGCCCTCGGCACGGCAAAATGATACAGCAGCGTGTCCTTTGCCACCGGCGGCGCCAGCGACGAAATAAACGCGAGGATGAGCGGCAAGGCGATGAGCCCGATTAAAGCGCTGTCAAAGAGCGCTTTCTTTTCACTCGTCGTGCCTTCGCTTTTCTGACGATATTGTCCAAAACTCAAGGCCGCCAACGCCAGACCCGCAACGACCGCGACTATTGCCACCGCCGGGGAATACAGCCCAGTCAGACCAAGAAAAAACCAGATCAGGGACCAGATTCCTGCTCCCACAGCGGTCGCAAATACGGCATCCAAACCCCTCGAAGGATGCCTCTCTCGTTTTACAAATCTCGTGACGATACTGCCGACTCCCAACCACGAAATACCGATCAACAACGCCACGACAATTCCAACTAAACTGTCTACAATCCCCGTTCCAAACAACGGCCCGCCGCCAAGATTCTCTACCAGTTTCGGTAACTGCCCGACATCACTTCCGCGATACGCGAGAAAGGCGGCCACACACACAGTAGCAAAGACTGCGAAGATTATCGTCGCACCACCGTTTGATACCCTTGTCTCGTCATCTCTCCGCATTTTGTGAAAACAGCTTATAGCTATTAGCTTTCAGCTATAAGCTGTATTTATAGCCCGTCGGATCCTATTTGCTGCTGGCGGCTCCTTTGACCCAGTCGTAACCCTTTTCTTCCAGTTCGAGGGCGAGATCCTTGCCGCCTTCCTTAACGATCCGGCCGTTTGCGAGGACGTGAACCATGTCCGGCACAATGAAATTGAGTAAACGCTGGTAATGGGTAACCAAAATGATCGCGTTGTCGGGGCTTCGCAGCGTATTGACGCCCTCGGCGACAATACGCAAAGCGTCGATGTCGAGACCGGAATCGGTCTCATCGAGTATCGCGAGCTTCGGCTCAAGCACCGCCATTTGCAGGATTTCATTCCGCTTTTTTTCGCCGCCGGAGAAACCTTCGTTGACCGAACGCTTAAAAAACTGCGGGTCCATATCGACGACCTTCGCCTTTTCTTTCAGATAGTCGTTGAATTCGAGCGGGTCGAGTTCTTCGAGGCCGTGGTGCAGCATTTTCTGGTTATAGGCAAGCCGCAGAAATTGCGAATTCGACACGCCGGGAACCTCGACCGGATACTGAAACGCCATAAACACCCCCTCGCGGGCACGTTCGTCAGGTTCGAGATCGAGCAAATTTTTGCCCTCGTAGAGCACCTCGCCCGAGATCACTTCATACGAAGGGTGCCCGGCGAGTACCTTCGACAACGTTGATTTACCCGAACCGTTCGGCCCCATGATGGCGTGAACCTCGCCTTTGCGGACCTGTAGATTCAGGCCTTTTAGAATTTCTTTACCGTCGATACCGGCGTGTAGATCTTTAACTTCCAACAACATTTTGTTTAGTATTCCCCTGTAAAATCTTATCCATCGCGAGGCCCGGCGTGCCGTACCATTCTTCGGCAGTTGTATCGCGGCCGCGTTTGAATCCGAGTTTCTCGTACATCCCTATCGCTCCGGTTGAAAAGTATGTCGTGTACAAAAACATCCGGGCGAAACCGTTCTCTAAAGCATATTTTTCAATCGCATTCATCAACAGACGCCCGACGCCCTTTCCCTGTGCGGCGGGCAGAACCGCGACACTGCGGATGTAGAGCCATTCGGGCTCAGGCAGCACAGACGCCGTGCCAACGATCTCGCCAGCAATCTCGGCAACCCACATTGCACCTCCCGAAAAGCGGCCTGCTATCTCGTCGGCTCCGGGCGTTACAACCGCAAAGGCTTGTGGCGTATATTCCGATCTGAATACCGAAAATCCCGCTAACAGGACATCCGCAATCGCCTGTTCGTCACCGGGAACAGCCCGTCTTATTTCGACCTCACCAGACATAACTCAAACATTGGCAGTCGCGGAAGCCGTGGCATACAGCTTAGTCAAATCTTCCGCATCCTCAAAAAACAGCCCTTCGCCGACCGGTTGGATCGATTTGAGAATCAGGTCGCACCAGTTGCCGCCGGCCAGATGTTCGACCATCCATCCGATCAAATATTGCTGCGCGAGACAGCCGCCGGCCGTCGCTATGCTGCCGTGGCCGACAAACGGCTCTTCAACGACCGTGACGCCGAGGCTTTCGAGCACCGGTTTTACGGTCGGGTAAGTCGTCGCTGTCTTGCCATCGAGCAGGCCCAGCTTAGCGAGTATCAATGCACCCGAGCAGATCGAGCCGATCATCTGCTTTGCCGGATCGAGCTTAAATGTTGCAAGCCACTCCTCATCGGCGATTCGTGCTCGCGTACCGCCGCCGCTGACGAACAAAACGGCGTCCGCCGTGTTGGCTTCCTCGATCCGGCCGTGCGTCGCTATCGAGATGCCCGTTTTCGATACGTGAGCGTCGCTCGACCCCAATATTTTTACAGACCAATCCGGCACCTTGACCCGGTTGAGCAGATCCCACATCAAAAACAGGTCGAGATCCGTAAAATCGTCGAAAATTACAATTGCGATCTTAGACATAAATTTCACCTTTCATGTACAACGTGGCGTTGCCGCCGATCTTTACGCGGTCGCCGCAGAGCTCGCAATACAGTTCGCCGCCGCGAGCCGAGACCTGACCGGCGAACATCTCGCTCTTGCCGAGTTTTTCAGCCCAATAGGGTATCAGTGTGCAGTGAGCCGAACCCGTAACCGGATCCTCGAAAACCCCAACCTCCGGAGCAAAAAATCGCGACACAAAATCACTATCGTCCCCAACCGCCGTTACAATCACCGCGTGGGTGTCGATGTTCATCAGGGCTTCAAAATTGGGCTTGATGGCTCGAACTTCTTCTTCCGATCCATAAACCAGCATGTAATCGCGCGCCCGCAGGATCTCTCGTGGTTCTTTACCAATCGCCTCGATCAGCCCCGTGGGAGTCTCACAGGCAGCAGCCGGACGCGACGGAAAATCGAGGACAAGGCGGCCGTCTTCGCGGGCGACCGTCAGCAGGCCGCTCTTTGTGCGAAACTTCAGCATATCGCCGCCATACTTTAAGACCTCGAAAAGCACATGAGCTGTCGCGAGTGTCGCGTGGCCGCAGAGATCAATCTCGAACGTCGGCGTAAACCAACGCAAATCAAATTCATCACCCTCCGACACGAAAAAGGCCGTCTCCGACAGATTGTTTTCGAGGGCAATGCTCTGCATCGTCCCGTCCGGCAGCCATGCCTCAAGCGGCACGACGGCCGCCGGATTGCCGCCGAACGGCTTACTTGTAAATGCGTCTACCTGATAAATCTGTAAAGTCATTTATTTTCTTATGGTTATCAGTGCCAACCCGCCGATACACAGCAGCATGCCGATAACTTTTTCGACCGACAATGTCTCTCGAAACGCGAACAGCCCGATCAATATCAGAATGACCGCGCCGCAAACGTTTACCGAAACCGGCAGCAGGCTCAGGTTCCAGCCCGCCCGGTAGGCAAGCATAAATCCAATCTCAATCGCCGCCGCCCCGAGGCCGATTCCCAGTGCCGACCAGACTACCGTTTTCACCATCGGCAGCGAAGCCGTTTCCTGCTTGGGAAACAAAAAATACGCCCCCACGCACGCCGCTATCCCTATGAGATATGCCATTATGACGACCACAAACGGGTTCGCGTCTCTGTCGGTCGATTTCTGCGAGATCTGGTAAATAACCAGCCCCATGACGACCAAAATTGGCGGGAAAAAGTAGTTCATTCTTTAACCGCCGCTATCGCCTGTATCTCGATCTTAGTGTCAAAATGCAGATCCTTGACCGGCACGATTGCTCTCGCCGGACGATGGCTGCCCATCACGCGGGCGTAAGTTGCGTTTACCGCCGCCCACAACTCCATATCCGAAACATAGATCGTAAACTGCAAAACATGGTCGAGATCACTGCCTGCCGCATGTAAAACCGCCTCGACATTCCTCAAAGCAAGCTCAGTCTGCCCCTCGATCGGCCCCGTAAATGGCTGGCGCGTGACTAGGTCCATCGGCAACTGGCCCGAAACGTAAATAAGCCCATTGTACTCAAAACCCGGTGAATAATGTCCCTTCGGCGTCGGTTGATCAACTGGTTGAATTACTTTCATATCTTTCTGTCGCACCGAGACCTTAATACTCGTTTACAGCCCATTGAGGGTGCCGGCCTGCTTCCGTGTCATATCGCGCTGCCGTCTGCGACCTCGCAAACGGCACAAAAATAACCGCCGCGACGAGGATTAATAAAAGCTTTTTCACTTATCTGTCACGTCTCCGCTTTTAAGTTCCCCTTGATATGTACCCGATGGCCTCAACCTATTTCAGCGGCGGCGCAGGCTTAAATGACTTTGGCAGAGCGGTGCCGGTCGAATTATTTTTCTTTTCGACAATGTCTTTAGCCAATGGAGCGATCGCACCCATCACTTCGTCACGTTCCTTTTGCGGAACGTTAAACTTATTTAGCGTTGCCACCAGGTCTTCGGCCAAAGCATTAAATTCGCCCGTCGTGACCGCCATATTCTTATGGGCCTTTTTCATGTCCTGTCCGGTATATTTGCAGGGACCGCCGGTCGCCACGCAGACAAAATCGGTCAGGTTCTTGACCAATCTCGGTGCGTCGGACTTTGCAAATTTTTTGTTAACTCGGACATCGGCCAGGACCCGTCCCGCAAAATCTCCCACAACCGCCTTAACCGCCGCTTCGCCGCCTAACCGGTCATACAAGCTTTTCTGCGAATAACCAATCGCCGAAAGCGCCATTATCATCACAACCGAAATCAATAGTTTCTTCATCTCTAACCCTCCTAAAGTTTGATTTCCCGCTTGATAGTAAATGTGTGTTGTCATACCGCAAGAACCCAGTCGTCGTTACCATTCCCGGCTCTGCCATCATCCAACGCTGCCTTCCAACTTCAGCCCCAACAGCTTAGTAGCCTCGACCGCGTATTCCATGGGCAGCTCGCGAAAAACTTCTTTGCAAAAGCCGTTAATGATGAGCGAAACGGCGTCTTCCTGTGAGATGCCGCGCTGCTGTAAATAGAAAAGCTGGTCTTCGCTGATCTTTGAGGTTGTCGCCTCGTGCTCGACGCGGGCGGTGTTGTTCATCACCTCGATATACGGAAACGTGTTCGCCTCGGACTTGCCCCCGATCAGCATCGAATCGCACTGCGTGTAGTTACGCGCTCCTTCCGCCTTTGGCATTATTTTGACCAGGCCCCGATACGAATTGTTCGATTTTCCGGCCGATATTCCCTTTGAGATGATCGTCGATTTTGTGTTTTTGCCGAGATGGATCATCTTAGTGCCGGTGTCGGCGATCTGGGCGTTGTTGGTCAGGGCGACCGAATAGAATTCGCCAATCGAATTATCACCCTGTAGGATCACGCTCGGGTATTTCCACGTGATCGCCGAGCCCGTCTCGACCTGCGTCCACGAAATTTTTGATCTGACGCCGCGGCAAGCTCCGCGCTTTGTCACAAAATTATATATCCCGCCCTTGCCGTTCTCGTCACCGGCGTACCAATTCTGCACGGTCGAATATTTGATCTCAGCGTCGTCCAGAGCCACAAGTTCGACGACCGCCGCATGAAGCTGATTGGTGTCGAATTGCGGCGCCGTGCATCCTTCGTTATAAGCAACGTAACCGCCTTCTTCTGCCACAATTAGCGTTCGCTCAAACTGGCCGGATTCCTGCGTATTGATGCGGAAATAGGTCGACAGCTCCATCGGGCAGCGGACGCCTTTCGGAATAAAGACGAACGAACCGTCTGAGAAAACGGCGGAGTTTAACGCAGCGTAATAATTATCCCCCACAGGGACGACCGAGCCGAGATATTTCTGGATCAGCTCCGGATAATCGGCAACCGCCTCAGTAAACGAGCAAAAAATAACGCCCGCCTCGAGGAGTTTTTTCTTATAGGTCGTCGCCACTGAGACAGAATCGAAAACCGCGTCCACAGCCACATTAGCCAGCATTTTCTGCTCGGTGATGGGGATGCCGAGTTTTTCAAACGTCTTAATCAACTCAGGATCGACTTCGTCAAGGCTCGCTTTCTTGGCTTTTTCTTTCGGCGCCGAATAGTACGAAATATTCTGAAAATCTATATTTGGATAATCGAAATTGGCCCAGTTGTCCGGTGCCGTCATCTTGAGCCACTGACGATAGGCCTTGAGCCGAAATTCGAGCAGCCACTCGGGCTCGTTCTTTTTCGATGAGATCAACCGAACCGTATCTTCGGACAGTCCCTTGGCGATCGTCTCGGTCTCGATGTCCGTGACAAAGCCGTATTTGTATTCGCGATTTGTAAGTAATTCTGCTGCTGTCGACATAAGGTAAACCTTTTTTTGCCACGAATTACACGAATGTCACGAATTAGAAAGAGACTATTTGTGTAATTCGTGTCATTCGTGGCTAAAACTTCCTAAATTCTTTGCGGTTCGATCGTCCGGTGAATGCCCTGTATTTTGTGAAACATTGCATCGACCGTGCTTTCGGTTCCAACAAGCTGCGCAAGCGTGATACGAGAAAGCGCGTTTTCGACTATTTCGTGCAGTCCGACGATAACGGGACGTATCCCGCAGTCGCCGTTATGGACGCACGAATCGAGCACGCCGGTGTAGCTGCCGCAATGCTTTGTCATCACATCTTCATCGAGCACCTTGATGATCTCGTTGAGCCGAATCTCGCTCGCCGGCCGTGCAAGTAGATAGCCGCCCTTGGTGCCGCGCGTCGACTGGACAAAACCGGCCTTGTTGAGCAGCCACATCAGCTTGCCGGCGTTTGCGGTCGAGATGCCCTCGAGTTCAGCAATTTGCGGCAGCGTCAGGCTCTCGCCCGTCGGCAGATTTGCCAGCTGTACGAGGCATCGAAGTCCGTATTCCTCTTGCGCTGAAATTTTCATAAACGTTTGCTCTTATAGCGATTTCAGTATTTCGATAAACCCATAATCTCAAATCATTATTTTTTTGTCAAGATTGTCCGAAGATGTTTTTTTGCCACAGATAAGCACAGATGAAAAGAGATCAGCAGAGGCAGTCTTTTCCGTCTGGTCTTATCTGCTCTATCTGCGTCAATCTGCGGCTAATTTTCTTTTTATCTTACTCGCCTAAAGCTGATCCTTCACATTAACCAATTCGACAATAAAGATAAGCGTTGCGTTGGGTGGGATGACGCTGCCGGCCCCTCGCGAGCCGTAGCCGAGGGCGGGCGGAATAACTAGTGTAGCAACAAAGTAATTTTGGTGCGTTACAGGGCAAGATAGTATAATATAGCTATCTTGCCATGAGACAACTAATAATAAAACTTACAACGGAGGAAGTGAAACTTCTAAAGGAATTCAAGGAAGGAGAGAAAAGAAGTTTAAGAGAGATAAACAGGGCAAATATCCTGTTG
>JANYIL010000111.1 GCA_025362075.1 Chloracidobacterium sp. | reverse complement strand
AAAATGCTGCAAACCCTCGAATTCTATTTCGACGATACGCGACCGGTTGCCCTGATCGATGTCAAAAGTAACGGCGATCGACGTGGCTGAAACCACGTCCTCGCGAACGGTGACCTTAGCGTTCGGGTAGCCCTTGGACGCGAGCATTTCGCGAAGGATGCGGATCGCGTTGCGGGATTTGACGGGATCGTAAACCGACTCTTTTGTGATACCGACGCGTTTTTCGCGAAACTCTTTTAGAATGTCGGATTCCGCAATAACCTTGGCTCCCTTGAATTGCAGGTCGCGGATGATCGGCAATTCCTTTACCTCAAAAATGACATTGACGCCGCCGCGGATACCTTCTTCGGTCAGTACACGGCACGCCGATTTGTCGAAGAAATTGAGCGAGAGCAGCTCTTTGAGGTCGCGTTCGAGCGCCGCCGGATCGTAAACGTCGCCGGCCCGGGTCTTGATATAATAAATAAGGTCGTCGTCGCGGAGGCGGCGATTGCCCTGAATATCAATGCTTTCGACGATCTGCTGAGCCGGAGCTGGTGCCGCAGCAGGCTTGCCTTTCGCACCATCAATGGTCGCGGCGTAGGAGCTAAATGCTAAAAACGCCGAAACCAGTACTACAATTCCGAGTGCGCGTGCAATATACATAAACCGGAGATTTCCCTATTAGAGCAAATTAAAAAGCTTCGAAAAGCTTTCTTTTAGCCATTGTCGTCAATATGAGTTACAGAATATACAAACAAAAACGGCATTTCAACGTCGGATTTTACTTGTCATGTTTGATTCTGCCGGGCAACCACAGGTTGCCTTTTGCGGCGCTTCGCCAAACTTTCGAATTATACAGGGAAATGGCCAGAACCGCGAGTCGCGCTCAAGTCATTGCGCGGGTTTCAGGCAATTCTTGCCGTCTTAAACATAGGTGGGGATCCACATTTATCAGTCGTGCAAAAGAGCTGATGTGTCACAGAATGTCACAGCTTGACACCGGCCGGGCCGGGCTAAATATTGCAGATATTGAACATAGACTGTTTTTTACGACTGTCCCGTTGTCCCACTGCTGTCCCACGCCTTGATGGTACAGTCTAAATGTTGTACATATTAGGGTTGCGGTCATATTTTAGCCCTGTCCCACGAGTTTTGAAAAAAAACTTTTAGACGTGTGGCAATTTTCTCTCCTTGGCATGGTTATTTTTAGAATTGATTTAAGTTGTCAAAGATCCAAAAAACAACGCTGCAATCATAGCAGAATATTGCGTAGATGTCAAGAGTTTTCACAAATGAGACGCGCGTGTTTTGCGCTGGCGAAAAGATTGCAGCCGCGGGGTCGCGCTTTTTATGGATTGAGAATTTTCAGGTACGGGACTTTTTTGAAATCCCGGTCGCGAGTTACGAGCGTCGCTCCCGTGCTCATAGCCAAAACCGCCAGGTAAGCATCCATGACCATATTGCCGCCGAATTTAAGCTTTTTCATGAGATCGGTTAGTGCGATGAAGTGTGGCGCGGAGGGGCGGAAAATTTGTATGTTAGGGTGATTTACAAAGCTTTCGAGAAAAATGCGGGCATCGTCGAATCCAAGTGGAGGGTCGAAAACTTTAGCGTTGGTCGTAATACGCAGGAACGACAAGATCGATGTTTCGCAGACCATGATCGTGTTCGCCGGATCGGACACTGCGCCCGAGAGCCAACGGGAAACGACCTCATGCACGGCCATCCCATCCATCTTTGCGTAGATAAGGATATTGCTGTCAAGGAGATAGACCATAAATGATTAAATCTCGTCGAGGAGTTTTTCTAATTCGCGATCTGTTATCCCCGACGCCAGTTTAGTTTTGAAACCAACTATCTCAAAGCGCGGTTGTTCATGTGCGGCATCTTCCCTGATGCCTTTTCGAAGCAGATCATTGACCACATTCTTTTCCTTAAGATCCTTGTTAAGGGCCAATTTTTGGCTAACGTAATCGGCTACGTCTGCCTCGAGGGTTAGGGTTGTTCTACGAGTCTGCCTGTTTACCAAAGTTTTTGAATCCATAGCTGTCCACCTCGTTTCAACATGGAAATAATAGCATCCCACTCAGAAGGATTCAAGTTTTTATGTTTTGATGCAATCTCTGTTTATGCCTTCTGCGTAAGCTCCTTCTCCGTCTTACGCTCGCGCACCTCGCGGAAGGCGAGTTTTTCGCCGGCGGCGTAGACTTCGACGGTGCTTTCGTCTGAGACGTCGCCTTGAATAAGGGCTTCGGAAAGTTCGTCCTCGACGTATTTTTGCAGGGCGCGTTTTAGCGGGCGGGCGCCGTATTTGCGGTCGACCAAGGTTTTGGCGACCAGCCAACTGCGGGCGTCGTCGGTGAGAACGATCTTTAACGCACGGCCCTCGACCACTTTATTTAATTTAACGATCTGGAGATCGACGATCTGGAGCAGATCCTCGTCCATCAGCTCGTCAAAGATAATGATCTCGTCGAGGCGGTTGATGAATTCGGGGGCGAAGGTCCGCTTGACCTCGGACATCACCTGTTCTTCCATTTTTTCACGCGAGGCGTCGGACGAATTTTGGAATCCGAGCGATGTACGTTTTTGGATCTCGCGGGCACCGAGATTTGAGGTCATGATAAAGATAGCGTGCTTGCAATCGACCGTCTGACCGAGCGCATCGGTGAGGACGCCGTCCTCGAAAACCTGAAGTAGGACGTTAAATAGATCAGGATGAGCTTTTTCCACCTCGTCAAACAGGACTACGGCGTAGGGGCTGCGCCTGAGTTTTTCAGTCAACTGGCCGCCCTCTTCGTGGCCGACGTATCCCGGAGGCGAGCCGATGAATTTGGAGACAGAGTGTTTCTCCATAAATTCGCTCATGTCAAAACGGATCAGGGCGCGTTCCGAGCCAAAGAGATATTCCGCGATCGAGCGGGCAACTTCCGTCTTGCCGACACCGGTCGGGCCTAAAAAGAGGAACGAACCGACTGGACGCTGCGGATTTTTGAGTCCGGCACGCGAACGACGGATCGCACGCGCAAGGGCCGATATCGCAGGACGCTGCGAGACGATGCGTTCGTGCAGGGCCTTTTCAATCGTTAATAATTTCTCAGCTTCTTTCTGCTTGATCGATGCGACGGGTACGCCGGTCCAGCGGGCGATGACATCCTCAACATCGTCCTTGGTCACCTCGATGGCAAAGAACGAATCTTCGAGGACACGCAGCTCGAGCGAGATCAATTGGTCTTCGTTGGCGGCGGCGCGTTTCCAATTTTCGACGGTTTCCTTCCACGAAGGCTCGCCGCGATTTTCGTGCTGATACCGCAGCTTGGCTCGGGCACCGGCCTCGTCGAGCACGTCGATGGCTTTGTCCGGCAAAAAGCGGTCGGCGATGTAGCGGTTTGACTGCACAACGGCAGCGGTAAGCGCCTCTTTCGAATATCTCAGCTGGTGAAACGCCTCATAGCGTTCGACGATGCCCTCGATTATCTCGATGGCCTCGGACTCGGTGGCTGGCTCGACCTTGACGGACTGGAAACGGCGTTCGAGAGAGCGGTCTTTTTCGATTGTTTTGCGAAATTCCGTCGGTGTGGTCGCACCTATGCACTGAATGTCGCCGCGAGAGAGCGCGGGCTTTAAGATATTTGCGGCGTCGAGCGTCCCCTCGGCAGAGCCGGCCCCGACGAGCGTGTGCAGCTCGTCGATAAAGACGATGTTCTCGGTGCTTTCCTTTAGCTCGGCCATTATCTTCTTTAAACGCTCTTCAAACTGGCCGCGGTATTTTGTGCCGGCAACGACCAGCGACAGATCGAGCGAGAGGATGCGTTTGTCTTCGAGAAAGGTTGGAACATTCTTATCGACGATACGCTGGGCAAGGCCCTCGACGATGGCGGTTTTACCGACGCCCGATTCGCCGATCACGACAGGGTTGTTTTTTGTCCGGCGGCAGAGGATCTCGATGATCCGCTGCATCTCAGGTTCGCGGCCGACGAGCGGGTCGAGACGGCCCTCGGCGGCCTCGGCCGTGAGGTCACGGGTAAATTCCGCGAGGCCCGGTGTTTTCGAGTTTTCCTTGTTTCCCGCGAGCACACCGGGGATGCCGCTCTGCCGCGACATCTCCTCGCGAACGTCCTGCAGCCTCAATCCATAACCAAAAAGTATTTCGGCTGCGACCGACTTTTCTTCGCGGACGACGCCGAGCAGCAGATGCTCGGGGCCGATGTGGCGGTTTTTTAACTGACGGCTTTCGTCGTTGGCGTAAAAGAGTATTTGCTTCGTCGCGGCGGCCAGATGTAGTTCGGACGACTGGGGTATGCGCTGCTTGACCGCTATTCTTTCCTCGATATCGCGACGGATGGCGTCAACCGTCAGGGTATTGCGAAACGGGAAAAAGCGTGCGGACAGAGTTTTGTCCTCACGCATCAGGCCGAGCAAAATATGCTCGGGTGCAATAACCTGCGAACCGTATTGGAGAGCTTCGTACCGGGCGAAAAAAATAACCCGGCGGGACCTCTCCGTGTAGCGTTCAAACATAGGATTCGTATTCCGGTCTTTCGTTGAGCGTAAACAGTATAACGAAAAAAACGGCGGACAGAGATAAATTATTTCAAGTTCAATGTATTCGAGCTTTCGTAAAATATAGTCGTAAAGGCGCGGGAAATCCACAAGAAAATCAATAATTTGCGGGTTTTTTAGAAAAAATTTTGTAAAAACTAATTTGCCATCGCCGAACGGACATCTATGTCGTGATCGTCGTCGCCAGCGATCTCGCGAACCAACGCCTCGTCCTTGTGTGTAATGCCGCGCAGGATCTTACCCGCCGGGGCGAGTTCGACACGCGATGTGAGCACGCGGGAAATGCGTCGCGGTAGGAATTTAGGTGCGATATTCGCTATCGAATCGGCCAGCCCAACGATGTCTCCGCCGCCTGACCAGTGTTCGCGCACGACGGATTCGTCCGTGCGATTTACGAGCCGCAGCAGCACCAAAGCAACGACATAAAGGTCATCGACCTGGCCGATAAATGGGAACATGTCGGGTATCAGGTCAATCGGCGAAATGACGTAAACGATCGCCGCCGCAAAAAGCGCCTTTTCCGCCGTCGGTACGCGAACGTCTTTCAGCAGGCGCCCCATGAGCATCACCATATTTGGCAGGAACATCAGAAAACTCCGCATGCGGCCTTTCATTTCCGATTTTTCGCGACGCTTCAGCTTTCGGCTCGGTTCTATATTTTTGCTCATCGTGGTTTTTATACTTCTATGTTTTCAGTCTAAATACGACCGGTGCTTTGTGCAAGTTTCGCGAGTTTTAGTTGTATGGTAAATTCGATGTGTTCGTCATGTTCTTGTCGCCAACGGCGACCAACATTAAAGCCTAGGGTGGAGCAAAGCGGAACCCTAGGTAAAGCCGTAATATTCAACCAACGTCCCTGAAAGGGACGAACAATTAGGCGGTTTTGTTCGACGCCTTCAGCGTCGGATGCAAATTTGATCCCTACCTAGGGTTACATTCGCTTTGCTCATTACACCCTAGGCTTTAATGTCTGTCGCCTTTGGCGACTAAAACCATGATTCTTCAACAAATTCGACAGCGGGCCGCCGCCGATATACAGCACATTATTTTGCCCGAGGGCGAAGATATTCGCACCGTCGAGGCCGCCGCTGTTTGCTCCCGCGACCGGATCGCGAAAATAACGATAATTGGCAACGAAGAAAAGATCCGCGAACTCGCCCGTCAGGCCGGGGCCAACCTCAACGGTGTCGACATACTCGACCACCGGAGATCGAACGATTTTGGAAAGCTCGCCACACTCTATCATCAAATGCGGCGTGCGAAAGGCGTCACTCTCGAAGAAGCCGAGCAGACCGTAAAAGACCCGCTCTATTTCGGCAATCTCATGGTCCGCGAAGGCAAAGCCGACGGCTCGGTCGCGGGTGCAACCAATACGACCGCCCATACCGTAGCTGCCGCTTTGCGATGTATCGGTGTTCGAGCCGGAATGAAAACCGTTTCGAGCTTTTTCCTGATGGTTGTGCCCGACAGGAAATTTGGCGCAAATGGAGCAATGATCTACGCCGACTGCGGCGTCGTCATTGATCCCGATGCGGGTGAACTTGCCGAGATCGCAATTGCGTCAGCCGATTCGTGCCGTGCCCTGTTGCAGGTCGAGCCGCGTGTCGCGATGCTGTCATTCTCGACAAAGGGCAGCGCGTCGCACAAATTGATCGAAAAGGTTGTCGAGGCTACCAAGACCGTTCGCGCCCGCATGCCCGATCTCGCCATCGATGGCGAACTCCAGGCCGACGCGGCACTCGTTAAATCCGTCGGCGATTCCAAAGCTCCCGGCTCAAACGTCGCCGGACGAGCAAATGTCCTCATTTTCCCAGACCTCAACGCCGGTAACATTGCCTACAAATTAACCGAACGCCTGACCGGCGGCACCGCCATCGGCCCGATCCTCCAGGGCCTCGACCGCCCCTGCAACGACCTCTCGCGAGGCTGCAAGACGGAGGATATCGTTGACGCCGTCGCCATTACGGCGGTGCAGTCGCAAGCAAGGAAAAACTCGTGATCTAGTTCCTCAATCCCTATGGATCGCCAAAACAATCCGATGAAAAACCTGCTCGACCGGCTCGGGCCGGGGTTGATCACGGGTGCGTCGGATGACGATCCGTCGGGCATCGGGACGTATTCGCAGGCGGGGGCGGCGCTCGGGTATGCGACGCTGTGGACGGCGGTGGTGACGCTGCCGCTGATGATCGTCGTGCAGCATATTTGCGCCAAGATCGGTATGTGCAGCGGGCGTGGGCTGGCCGGGGTGCTGAAACGATATTATTCGAAAAAACTGCTTTATCCGGTCGTGATCGGGCTGGTCATTGCAAACACGATCAACGCGGGGGCCGATATCGCGGCGATCGCGGCGGCGATCAATATGTTTGTGCCGATTCCGATCTCGGCGATGGTGATACCGATAGGGGCGGCGATAGTTGTGCTGCAAATCTGGGGTTCGTATCGCCTGATAATGAAGATCTTCAAATGGTTGACGCTGTCGCTGTTTGCATATGTGATCGCGGCGTTTCTGGCCAAGCCGGATTGGAGCGCGGTCGCGTGGGCGACATTAGTCCCGCAGATCAGCCTGAGCAGCACGTACATTACGACGATAGTCGCGATACTCGGCACAACGATCTCGCCTTATCTCTTTTTCTGGGAGGCGAGCGAGGAGGTCGAGGAAGAAAAGAGCGAGGGCAGGGAAACAGTCACGCAACGGCGAGGTGCAACCGACAAAGAGATCAGAAAAGAGAAGATCGACACGATAGTCGGGATGCTGTTTTGCAACGTTGTTTTTTATTTCGTGATCGTTTCGGCCGGAGCGACACTTCATGTCACCGGACAAACGAATATCCAGTCGGCCACCGAGGCGGCGCAGGCGCTGCGGCCGTTGGCGGGAAACTTTGCGACTGTATTGTTCGGTATCGGATTGATCGGAGCGGGACTGCTGGCAATTCCCGTTTTGACCGGATCTTCGGCGTACGCCGTTGCCGAGACGTTTAACTGGAGATCGGGACTTGACGAAAAGCCACGTCAGGCAAAGAAATTCTACGGCATCATCGCCCTCTCAACGCTTGTTGGTGTCGGGATAGACTTTCTCGGAATCAACCCGATCAACGCCCTATTTTGGACGGCAGTCATAAATGGCGTCGTCGCACCTCCGTTGCTTGTCGTCGTTATGCTTGTCTCAAACAACAAACGCGTTATGGGCACGCGCACGAACGGACTCGGCACAAATATCATCGGCTGGCTCGCCGCGGCGGTGATGTTTGCTGCGGCCATTGCGATGTTTGTAACGTGGGGGAAATAAACGCTTACATACCGGCAAATTCTTTTGCACAGCCGGACGGCTTTCTTTTTTTGAGATCGTAGCACATTCCGTTTTTCAGCACATTTACCATCATTGCCTCCTTATGGTCTCTACCATCGATAAACATCACCGCCGTTGTGCCGACGACTCGTAGATCGCGATTGTTCGTGACCAAAACGGCGTTGGCTTCGTCGATGCCGACGCCGAGGTATTTTGGATTTTGCATGACAAAGCCGAATAACCGGTTGTGACGCTGGCGAATGAGGAAATGCTGGTCCCACATGATTTCCGGGATAAGCCCAAGCCCCACGCGCAACCCAACCTTTGAGCCATCTAGAATTTTCAGATCGGCTTCGCCGGTCATCATCGGGTCGGAGAGCACGGCCGCACCGGCGCTTGTGCCGCCAACGGGTGTTCCGGCCGCGTACTTAGCCCTGATCATTTTCAATAGTTCGTCGTCCCTGAGCACGTCCATTATCCGATTTTGATCGCCGCCGCCGAAATAGATACCGGTCGCGTCCTTTATCTGTGCAATAAGTTTTGCGCGTTTCTCCGGATTGAGCGGACGCGTCGCCGCGTGCTCGACCACAGGGGCGTTCGCGGCTAAAAATACCTTTTGCGTGCCCTCAAAGCTCGAATCTTCCTCGGCCGTTGCCCATGTGATCACGAGGATTCTCGATTTTGGGCCGCCGCTCCATTCGACAAATTTCCTGGTCGCCTCGACCGGACGGTTTCCGCCGCCAACGACCATTAATCGCTGCTGCCCGTAGGTCGCAAAGATTGCCGTGGCGACGGTCACCACCAGAACGCATATTTTAGACTTAATAAGCATTTCTATTTGTTTCGACACATGATGCAAATTTTGCAAGACATTCCGGGCAAAGGCAATCGTTAAATTTCGCCTTAATATTCTCGGTTTGCGATTCGGTTAGCTTTAACTCAGTACACCAACAGCCGTAGAGCCTGGCACCGCAGCCGAAGGGTTCGCCACAGGATTCGCACGTCTTTTTGTCCAGGTATTCTTCGCCTACCACAATCGTTTTCGCGATTGTACACCGGCGAATGTCATTTATAAACTCGGTCGGTTACCCGTCGGATCTTTTGGGGATGTGCGGCTTGGCGTCAACGTTTCGATTAGATCATGAGTGTCGACATCCTCACGGGCGGCTTTTCGCCGCCGTTTTTCGGCATACATTGCCTTGTCGGCGTCGGCGATAATTGCTTCGAGGCTCCGTCCGGTACCTATGTCGATCGGAGCGACACCGATGCTGCAGGCGAGCTCGTATGGCTTATGACTGCGCAGATTGTGTTCGCTTATTGCGTCGTTGATACGGTCGAACATCATTTCCGTGTTCTCGTTCTTTGACCCAATTGTCAGTATCACAAATTCATCGCCCCCCCAACGCGCGATCAGGTCGGCACTTCTGAGGGTTGCCTGCAAGATCTTTGAGAGCTGGATAATGGCATCGGAACCCGCCTTGTGGCCGTAGAGATCGTTGATCTTTTTGAGGCCGTCCATATCGGCAAACATGAGCGTTAGTCCGCGTGCCGTGCCTGAGTGTTCCTCGAGTTTAATCTGCTGCTCTGCCATTGTAAGAAAGCCGCGGCGGTTGTACAGGCCGGTCAAATCGTCGGTGAGCGAGAGGTTTTTTAGTTGCTTTTGTGCGGCTATCAGCTCGGTCACGTCCTGAGCATGGCCGATAATATACGGTTCTTCGTCGGGTTCGGATACCAAAATGCTGTCGTATCTCCACATCACATGCTGCCCGCTTTTTGAAATGACCGGCAGCAAACCTTTTGAAATACCTTCGTTGGTGATTTCTCTAAGGAAAGCAGTAATGCCCGCCCGGTGCTCGACCGGCAGGAATTCGGCTAAATTTTTTCCGATCATCTCGTCGAGGCCGTAGCCAAGCGAGCGAATGGTGGCGGGGTTCACGCTGATCAAAACACCATCGAGATCATGGATACAGATCATCCCCTGGCTATAGTCGAAGAGATCATGATACCGGCGCGCTCTCTCGGCGAGGTCACGTTCCAGGTGTTTCCGGCCTATGTCCGTCTTGTGAATCGCTGCGCTGAAAAATAGGATAATCGCGCCCATTATTAGTATGGCGAACACGGCCATTAGGGCAGGCCCCGAACCCGCATCCAGCAGTCCGCGTTTCTCACCCATCATCCGCAGCCACGGCAGCAGAGTAGACAGGACGACTACGCAAGGCAGCAGTCTCCGCGCGGCTGTCCCGCCAAAACTGGAGGCCGTCAGCAGATTGACCATCCGACTGCGGGTGTTTGCCGTAACTATTCCTAATGAAAAGACAAAGAAAAGGCCGATCGTCTGGACGGCCATGCTATTAAATTTTGAGATGCCGTAAAACTGTTCGGCCCCGTACAGGTATCCAAGCACGGCGGTGAACGTGGTGACAGACAAAAGGATCGCGAGAAATTCGCTTAATTTCTGAAAACGCCGTCCGCCGGCCAGCGCGGCGATCGATATTCCGAGAACGGTAAAATTAAAGGCCGAATGCGGGGACATGCGGCCGGGAAACCGGGTTTCCGCCGCCATCCTGGAAGCGGAAATGAGCATGGTGTCGATTCCGAGGTCTAATCCACCCATGTATTCAAAAAGCGTCAGGAAGCCGATCAGCGAGACCAACGCTCCGCAACTGACGATAGCGCGGCTGCGATTTTCGCCTTGGCCATGTTTTGAAATCAAGAACAGGCCGATGGCGCCGATGGCGAAGGCCACCGCACTATTCGGTTTCATTTCCGGAAAACCCGGCAGAATGGTCTTAAAATAGGAGATGTCAAAAACCCATCCCGCCAGAGCGATCGCGGCTACGGCAAACGCCATCAGCGCGCAATAGAAAACAATTGCTTCTCGACTGAACCCTGATTTTACATTGACCTTGGGATGGGTGGGCATAAAACTTAGATTAGATTATCTGTCGTCACAAATTTTCCGTAGAAAGATTTGACGTGGCCAGAGGGGTGACCAAGATGATCATAACATGCCGCTGACAATCAATAAAAGAAAAATCGGGTAGTAGGAAAATAAAAAGATCTCTGCGGCAGATCTGCGTCTAATAAATGTCCGCTTCGCCTTTTGGCCGTGTCTTCCAGCGTTTGTGTATCCACATCCATTGATCGGGATATGAACGTATGATCTTTTCAATCTCGGCGGTGTAGGCGGCGGTGGTTTCGATGATGTCTCGTTTCAGGTCGCCGGTTTTTGATGGTTCGAGCAATGGGCCGTGGACGAATTTATACCTTTTGATGTCGCGGTCCCAGACGCAGAATGTCGGGAAAATAAATGAATCTGCCCGTATCGCCATCATGGCCGCACCGCTGGCGGTGCAGGCCTGCACACCGAAGAACGGTACGAAGACACCCTCTTTCGGGTGGGCATTGACGTCGGACAAAATGCCGAGAATGCCGCCTTCGCGAAGTATCCTGATCGCCATCATCGCCGAGTTTGTCTTGTTGATCGGATTATTGCCAAATCGGGTCCGCCGTTCATTTAATAACGCGTCGATCTTCGGATTGTCGAGGGGCCGGGCAAGGTAGCTGATCGGCTCGTAGAGCGCCGCAAACCCGAGCACCAGCATTTCCCAGTTACCCAAATGCCCTGTAGTGATAAGCACTCCGCGGCCCTCGGCCTTGTTCCTCGCGTAGACGTATTTGGACTCGGCGTCGAGCTCAAAATCGATGATCTCGGCAAACTTTTCCTTCGACAGTTTATTTACCTGGCTTAGCTCACCGAGAACGCGGCCGAGATTTTCAAACGTGCCCGCCAGGATCTCGGTGCGTTCTGCATCGCTCTTTTCGGGAAAGGCGATCTCGAGATTTCGCATCCCCGTCCGCCGAAGGCTGGTCAAAACAAACGGCACCAGCCGCATCAGCCCGATGCCCAGAGCAATCGCAAGGCCGCGCGGCAACAGGCCCAGTATGGCGAACGCAACGCGCGTGGCGGCATATTCGACGTTGACCAGCCATGATTTCTTTTTCGCCATATATCAGAGGGAAGACGCATTTTACTTTAGAGTCATTCGGGCCGGATTTCAACACCGCGGACGTGTCCGTAACTCTTACAAAACTCTTACAATTACGCCTCCGGCAACCTGTTAAGGTTAATAGTAGGCAGAGATCTGTCGAGACATTAATTTACGGTACGAGGTTTTTATAAGTGCAAAACGTAATTGAATTTGAGCCGTCGCGGGCGGGGAAATTAAATTGGAACACGATCATTTTTGTGGGGTTGTTTCATGTGGCGGCCGTCGCGGCCCTGTTTACATTTAGCTGGCAAAATGCGATTGCCGCATTCATCGTATGGTGGGTCGCCGCGAGTTGGGGTGTCGGCATTGCCTATCACCGACTTTTGACGCATCGCGGATTTTCGACGTCCACGTGGATGATGCGTTTTCTGGCGACATGCGGTACGCTGGGGCTGCAATCGGGCCCGATCACATGGGTCACGACGCACCGTCTGCACCATGCATTTACCGACACCGACAAAGATCCGCACAGCCCCCGCAAAGGTTTTTGGTGGTCGCATATCGGCTGGATATTTGTCGGCACCGCCCAAAATCAGCCTGAAGCGGTCAAGCAGCGGTATTCGCCTGACCTGATGAAAGACCCTTACCTGAGATTTTTGGACAATTATTATTGGGTGACAACGCTGATCCTCGCGGCCGGCCTGTTCGCAATCGGCGGCTGGACGATGGTCGTCTGGGCGATCGTTGCCCGCATTACCGTTAGCTGGCATTTTACGTGGATGGTAAATTCGGTCACCCACGTCTGGGGCAGCCGCCGGTTCGATACGCGTGATGATTCGCGTAATAACGCACTCGTCGCCGCCGTTACATTTGGCGAAGGCTGGCATAATAACCATCACACATACCCGCGTTCGGCCAAGCACGGCCTGACGTGGAAAGAATTTGACATTAACTGGTATCAGCTCCAGATCATGGAAAAGCTCGGTTTGATCAGTAACGTTTACGCATACGATCTCGCAACCGAGTCGGAAACGCCGAGAGAGCTGCGTCAGGCAGCGTAGGCATTGCAGAAGCCCGAGCGTAGGCAAGGGCGTAACACACCACTTGGAATGTTACGCCCTTGCTTACGCTCGGGCTTC